>NZ_JBLBVK010000043.1:0-112592 GCF_047314965.1 Silicimonas lutimaris
AGAATATCACCCTTTCGCCTCTGACATTTACAAACGAGAACGGTAAATGCAGGCCTTCAGGAACCTTGGTGGGCGCAGGCAACTTAAGCCCCAGTTCATTCAGTCTTTCTTTGGGCGTTGACATGAATCGGTGTCCTTCATTGTCGCAAACTAGGGAAGCGTATAATCTCCCAAAGCGTTGGTCTACTTTGGGCTCAAACCAGACCTTCCATGTCCTCTCGAACCACCCGCCCCACCGGCCCGCATACCGATCTGCGGCTCGCTCTACCTCGACGGATCGGTGCTTCGCGAAAACGGCTAGGCAGCGAAAAAAAGCAGAAAATAATCGGTCCGGCGCTGCGTTTCGAGCACCGCAGCGTAACGATCGACTGTTGTGGAAATACTTCGTTTCGCAAAAAGAACCGATAACCAATTGCTTTCGAGACAAAATTATGTCGTTAGTCAGGTGAAATCATGGCTTTGACCTCTGTCTGGCTATGCGCTGCAATTAATATGAGTGATTGAGTAATGTTTGAAAAGTTTTGCCAGACCGGTCTAGTCCTTGCGACCGCGATTATAGCTGGAACCGCCAACGCAGCCACCATCGAGTTCAACAGCTTCACCGGCAATGCGATGGAAACCGCATACGGGATGCGCGACGATACGACGACGCGCGGCGCAGACTTAGATGGTGCGATAGTTACAGCAACCTTTGTGGATGGAAGTCAGGAAGCCGTAACTTGGCAGGCGCTGGATCAGTGGACCAATGGAACTGCAGTTGGCGACGACTTTTCCGTTTCTATGGGATGGATGGGGTTTGAACTGTCCACAACCAATCTGCTTGCATCCCTCGAGTTCTATCTTGCGCCCGCAAGCACTGTCTTCGACATTTCGCTTGCCGCTGAGGGCGCCGACGGGAATACGCCGACATCGCGCAGAGGGTACCCGTTCGAAATCTACGAGGGTGGTGATATCCTCGAAGGCATTATCAATGTCACCTATTTGGGCGCAGTGAATCTTGCCGGCCAAGCGGCGGCGGGCGATCTGTTCACAACAATGCTGGTCGACTTCACCCAGCTTGCGACAGGCGGACTCTTCGGCGATGTCTCGTTTCAATCCGACATGGACACGCTGCGTTATGCCGGCGACCTTGCCCCTGCCGATGTCCCCCTGCCCGCCAGTTTTGCCCTGCTTCTGTGCGGCATTGCGGGACTTGGCATCAATTCGCGGCGCAGTTAACAGCTGACAAGCCGCGTTATCTTGCTAGCAACAAACAATGGTTGCCGTCGGGAACAATTCACCCGACGGCCACGCATCCCGTTCTTGCGGACCAGTCACTAGCAAGATCGCGGGGATTCATCCGATCTCGACGGCAATCGCCTGCGCAACGATCGGTACGGTCGCCTCGTTCAGCCCGGCAATATTGATACGGCTGTCGCCGATCATATAGATCCCATATTTTTCACGCAGCACTTCCACCTGTGCCGGCGTCGCGCCCAGACGTGAGAACATGCCCCGATGTTCCGCGATGAAATCGAAGCGATCCGAGTTCGTCCGGTTCCTCAACTCCCGCGCCAACTGTTCGCGCAGCTTCAACATGCCCAGGCGCACGTCCTCCAGCTCGGTCTGCCAGTCGGCGCGCAATTCCGGATCGTCGAGGATCATCTGCACCACCCGCGCGCCGTGATCCGGCGGGAAGGAATAGTTCTGACGGTTCAGGAAGTTCAGCGTCGCCTGCGCCTCAGCCTTCGACTTCTGCTCCGGTGCAATGGCCATCAGGAGCCCGGTCCGCTCGCGGTACACCCCGAAGTTCTTGGAACAGCTCGCCGCGACGATCATCTCGGGCATCCGTGCCGCCAGAAGCCGGACGCCATAGGCATCCTCCTCCAGACCGTCTCCGAACCCCTGGTAGGCGATGTCGATGAACGGGATCGCACCTGTGGCCTCGAGGTGATCAGCCACAACCGCCCATTGCTCGGCGGTCAGGTTCGCACCGGTCGGATTGTGGCAGCAGCCGTGGAGCAAGACGAGATCGCCCGCTTTGACCCCCTTCAGATCCTCCATCATGCCGTCGAAATCCACGACCGGAAGATCGCTGGCCAGATACCGGTACTCCCGCATTGGAATCCCGAGGTATTTCACGATCGAGGGATGGTTCGGCCATGTCGGGGCCGAAAGCCAGATCGTCGCCGCACGATCCGCATACTGCATCAGTTCCAGCCCCTGCCGGATCGCCCCGGTCCCGCCCGGCGTCGCGACCGCAGCCACCCGGCCCGCGTCCACGCTATCGGACAGGATCAGGCCCCGCATGGCGGCGGCATAGGCGGGATCGCCCGCAAGACCGGTATAGGCCTTGGTTTCCTGCGTCTCGACCAGTCGCTGCTCGGCGGCCTTCACCGCCCGCATCACGGGCGTGACACCCTCGGCGTTCTTGTAGACCCCTACTCCCAGGTCGATCTTGTTCTCGCGCGGATCCTCACGAAAGGCCTGCATCAGGGCAAGGATCTTGTCTGCGGGTTGCGGTTTCAGGTCGGTCAGCATGGCATGCCTCTAGGTTGGGATGCGTGTCAGGTCTCGGTCGCGGGTCAGGATTCGCGTCTTGTCCTCGCGTCGGACAGGGGTGAACCCGTTTTTCTGATAAAGCGCAAGGGCGCGCGGATGATCCAGCGTACAGGTCTGCACCGTCATCCGTCGCGTGTCGGGCCGGTCCCAGCCCGTCAGGATCGCCGTCTGCAACAGCCAAGAGCCAAGCCCACGCCCGACGGCCTCAGGCACCATTCCGAAATAAGCCAGGTCGCAAACGCCATCGGGCTTGTCTTCCAGCATGAAAAAGCCCTGCGGCCATCCATGATCCAGAAGGGTGTAAAGCGACATCACGTCCTTCTGCAGCCAGGCCTCGATCTCGGGATGTTCCAGCTTGTGAATGTCTTCCCATGCATAGTCACGCCCCACCGCGTCATAAAGCGACAGGAACCACCAGACAGGCGGCTTGTCAGCTTTCAGAAGCGCTGCGGTGGAGCCTGACGGCAGATGCGGCCAATCATACGACGGGCGCTGCTCCATCTCCAGGTAAGTGATGGTATAGGCGACCTTGGTTCCTGCCTTCTGAAGGGTCATCCCTTCTCGACCGTCAGATAGTCAAAAGCCCCCCACTCGGCCCAGGACCCGTCGTAGAGTGCATGATTTCGATGGCCGATGCGCTCAAGCGCAAGCGAGATGATCGCCGCAGTGACGCCCGACCCGCAGGAGGTGATGACTGGCTTCGACAGATCGACACCAGCCGCATCGAAGACTTTTTTCAAGGCCTCGGGTGTCTTCATGGTGCCATCGCTGTTCAAGAGAGTGCGGTAGTGAACGTTCTTCGACCCGGGAATATGCCCCGAGCGCAAACCGGGACGCGGTTCCGGTTCCTCGCCGCGAAACCGCGATGGCGAGCGCGCATCGAGGATCTCGTGATCCTTCAGCTTCGCCGCGGCCGCCACTTGCGTCACGTCCTTGATCAGCTGGTTTTGCTTTGAAACCGTGATGTGACGGTCCCGCATGAGCGGCGGCATGTCCTCAACCGGCCGACCCTCGGCCTGCCATTTGCCGAAACCGCCGTCCAGAACCGCGATATCCGTCTTGCCCATCAGCCGGAACAGCCACCAGACCCGCGCGGCACTGAACATGCCCGCCCCGTCGTAGACCACGACCTGGTGCCCGTCGCCGACGCCCATCGCGCGCATCCGGCTGATGAATTTCTCGGGGGGAGGCGCCATGTGCGGCAATTCCGAACGCTGATCCGACAACTCGTCCAGATCGAAATAGCGCGCACCGGGAATATGCGCTGCGTCGTATTCGGCCTTTCCGTCACGACCCATGTCCGGCAGGTACCATGACGCATCGAAAATACGCAGATCGGGATCCTTCAGATGATCCGCAAGCCATTCGGTCGAGACAAGTGTTTTCGGATCGTCGGCCATGACGTTTCCTCAATGATTGCACGCCCTCCCTGCTACGCCTTGCCGGGCTTTGGCGCAACCCGCCCGAGGTCGGGGAACGCCGATTGTCGGTGCCGGAGCCTTGGTCTAAAGTGCCGCCGACAGGACGGCTGGAGGCAGGGCGGCAACACGCGTGACGGTACTGGCAAAATACCAGCGGCTTGAAGCGGAGGGCCTGTGGCGCCCGGAGCCCGAGGCGCAGCGCCGCGACGTCATTGTCTCTATCGGGGACGCGACATTGACCATTGCCTCGGCAAATGGATCGGCCCTCAGCCACTGGTCTTTGCCTGCAATCTTTCGAACCAACCCGGGCCACATGCCCGCGGTCTATGCACCTGGAGAAGACACTCCCGAAACGCTGGAACTTGCCGACACCGAAATCGTCGACGCCATCGAAGCAGTCCTGAAATCCATCCAGAGCGGCGGTTCGCACCCCGGAAGGCTGCGCTCCCTGACAATCGGCGCGGTACTTGTGGTCGCCTTGGCGGGCGCGGCCATCTGGCTGCCCCAGGCAATCACGCGATATACCGCCTCGCTAGTTCCGGAAGGTGCGCGAACAGAGATTGGTGCCAGACTGCGCGAGGAAATCCGCAAGCTAACGGGAGCGCCCTGCGCCGAGTCCGCGGGCCTGCGCGCGCTCGAGAAGCTTCAGAGCCGCCTTTTTCCCGAGGGACGCACGACGCTCGTGGTCATTCCCTCCGCCCTCGCGGAAACCACCCACCTGCCGGGCGGGACAATCCTGATCAGCCATCGCCTTGTCGAAGATCACGAAACCCCCGACGTTCTGGCCGGATATCTTCTGGCCGAGGACATTCGGCGATCTGGCGCGGACCCGCTGGAACGCGTGCTGTCCGACGCCGGTCTCGGCGCCGCACTTCAATTGCTGACGACCGGACGGATAGATGATGAAGCGCTGCGGCGCCATGCAGAGAAGCTGGTCGCCGCGGCCCCGATCCCGGTGCCTGACACAGCGCTGGTCACAAAAATGAAAACCGCCGGGGTTTCGGGGCAACCCTACGCCTATGCCATCGACTTAACTGGCGAAGGACAAACGCCCCTGATCGAGGCCAGCAAGGAAATCACGCAGACCTTGCCGCTTATCGGCGATGGCGACTGGCTGGCACTCCAGAGAATCTGCGAGGGCTGATCAGCTGAGCATTGGACACCCGGGTGCTGCCTCCTTTCGGCAGACGCCGGGAGGGTCGGCAGTAAAGGGAACCGGTCGCTTTACTTGGTTCCGTACATCCGGTCGCCGGCGTCACCAAGACCCGGAACGATATAGCCCTTGTCGTTCAGCTTCTCGTCCAGCGCCGCAGTCACGACAGGAACATCCGGATGCGCTTCCTTCATCCGCGCGACACCCTCAGGAGCGGCGAGGAGGCACATGAAGCGGATATTCGTGGCGCCTGCCTTCTTCAAAAGATCAATCGCCGCGACCGAGCTGTTGCCCGTCGCAAGCATCGGATCCACTGCGATAACCAACCGGTCCGCCAGTTCACCGGGCAGCTTGCAGTAGTACTGCACCGGCCGGAGCGTTTCTTCGTCCCGGTAGAGCCCCACGAAGCCGACGCGGGCAGAGGGGATCAGATCGAGCATCCCGTCCAACAAGCCGTTACCAGCGCGAAGGATCGACACAAGCGCAAGTTTGCGGCCGTCGAGGACCGGTGCCTGCATGGTCTTCAGCGGCGTCTCGATTTCTTCCATCGTCATGGGCAGCTCTCTCGTCACCTCATAGGCAAGCAAATGGCTGATCTCGCGCAAAAGCTGCCGGAAGACAGCCGTCGGCGTGTTCTTGTCGCGCATCAACGTCAGCTTGTGCTGGACCAGCGGGTGATTGACGACTGTCAGGTGCTGCGTCATGGGGTCTCCAGTTTCTTAAAAATCTTTTCCTTGGTGGCGTCATCGCAGAATGCCGCCTTCGCCGAGTTCCGCGCGATCTCTTCGAAGACACCGTCGTCCCACTCGAAAGCATCGGCCAGACGGTCATATTCGTTGTTCATCGTCGTATGGAAGAACGGCGGATCATCGGTACTTACTGTGACGGTCACACCGCGCTCGCGCAACCTGTGGATGGGATGCGCCCGCCAATTCGGATACACGCCCAGCGCCACGTTCGATCCGGGGCAGACCTCCAGAACAATCCCGTCCTCAGCCAGCCTGTCCACCAGGGCCAGGTCCTCGATCGCGCGAACGCCGTGGCCAATCCGCTCGACACCCAGGTCGTCAAGCGCGTCGCGGACGCTGTCCGGACCGCCCCATTCACCCGCATGTGCCGTCAGGCGCAAACCCGCCTCTCGAGCGCAGTCGAACGCCCACGCAAAGTCCTTCGGTTTCCCCGCTTTTTCGTCGCCGGCAATCCCGAATCCCACAACCCAGTCCCCGGCCGTCTCAGCGGCGCAGATCGCCGTTTCCCTCGCCTTGTCAGGGCCGAAATGGCGAATGCAGGTAATGACGCCACGCAGGACAATGCCGTCATTTACCTCGGCTTCATCGGCGGCTTCGCGGATCGCGGCAAGGTATTCGCGCCATGCTCCCACATCTCTCCCACCGCAGAAATCCGGCGACAGAAAAGTCTCAGAATAGATCACACCCGAGGCCGCACTTTCCTCAAGGACAGCAAGCGTCAGGCGCCGATAGTCTTCGGGCGTCGTCAGAACCGACGTCGCGGCTTCATAGACTTTGAGAAAATCCCAGAAATCCCGATACTTGTAAGCGCCATTCTCGTCGAAGATGCCGGACAGGTCCTCCTTCTTTTCAGCGGCCAGACCGCGGATGAAAGCGGGCGGCGCGGCGCCTTCGAGGTGCAGGTGCAGTTCGACCTTCGGCAGGTTGTTCAAAGAAAATTCCTTCCCTCACCTTGCGCGATGATCCCGAGATGCGCCGCAAGAGATGCTGCCACGTCGCGAAAACCGACAAGCCCGATCTCGTGCTTTCCCACACCGTATCCAACGACCGGAACCCGTTCGCGTGTATGATCCGTGCCGACCCATGTCGGATCGTTCCCATGATCCGCGGTGAACAGGATCAGATCTCCAGTACGCATGTTTTGGATCAGGCGCGGAACCTGAGTGTCGAACCATTCCAGCGCGCGCGCATATCCCGAGACATCCCGGCGATGCCCGAAATTCGTGTCGAACTCCACGAAATTGGCAAAGGTCAGGCTACCCTCCCCGGCCTCGGCCGTCAGACGGACGAGATGCTCCATCAGATCGGCATCCGGCCCTTTCACAACGTCATCGATACCCTTCATCGAAAAGATGTCGCCGATCTTTCCCACGGCATGCACCTTTCCGCCGGCCGCGTGCACCCAATCGCAGAGCGTAGGAGCGGGCGGCTCGATCGCAAAGTCCTTGCGGTGCGCCGTGCGCCGGAAGTCACCTGGCGTGCCCACGAACGGCCGGGCAATGACGCGCCCCACCTTCATCGCATGCAGGGTCGGCGCCAATCCGCGGCAAAGGTCGATCAGCCGGTCCAGCCCGAAATGCTCCTCATGCGCGGCGATCTGGAAGACGCTATCGACGGATGTATAGCAGATCGGCCAGCCCGTCCTCAGATGCTCGGCGCCAAGCTCGTCGATAATCACCGTTCCGGACGCGTGGCAGTTTCCAAGCGTCCCGGTGGTTCCGGCCAGCCGCGCGGCTTCGGCCATGACTGCCTCCGGGAAGGAAGGTGTTTCCTTCGGAAAATAGTGCCAGTCCCAGGGGACGGGCACTCCGGCAAGCTCCCAATGTCCCGATGGTGTGTCCTTGCCTTTCGACACCTCCGTTGCAGCGCCCCATAACCCGCTTGGATCCTTCGGAAAACCCGGCATCTCCGCTCCCGATGCCAGCCGCACCGCCGCCCCCAGTCCGAGACGTCCCAGATTTGGCATTTTGAGCGGTCCGGTTCGCACATCTTCCGCCCGGCCCGCTGCGCAGGCATCGGCAATGTGCCCGAGAGTATTGGCGCCGGTGTCAGGGGTCGTTCCGTTGAAGAATTCATCGGCATCCGGCGCACCACCTGCACCGACGCTGTCAAGAACGACCAGGAAGGCGCGGGGCATATCAACCTACCCGATCGTGAAGCAGCGGCGGCACTTCGGCGGTTTCAGCGATTGTGACCGCCTCGAGAAAGGCGCGCTCCGCCTGCAGTGCTGCTTTCTCGCTGGCAGCATGCAACCGGGCCAGCGGCTGCCCCTGCGCAACATCCTGGCCAAGGGACAGGATCTCGGAGAACCCGACAGATGGATCGATCCTGTCGCCCTCCTTCAATCTTCCTCCTCCCATGCGGACGACCGCCAATCCGATCTCGTGCCCGTCGAGCGCCGCCAGCTTTCCAGCCGAAGGCGCAGGGATTTCACGGATGACGTTGGCCTCTGGCAGGCGTTGTCGCCAATTCTCACTGAATGCCGACGGTCCGCCGAGAGCGGCAACCATCGCGTCGAATGCCTTTGCCGCTGCACCGCTCTCGAGAGCGTCACGCAGTTTCACTGCCGCAACTTCCGGCGCGGTATCCATCCCGGCCAGCACCATCAACTCGGCTCCGAGGGCAAGAGTGAGGTCCACAAGCCGGCAGTTCTTGGGCGCGGTGAGCGCCTCCATGACCTCGGCAACCTCAAGCGCATTGCCGGCTGCCGGTGCAAGAGGCTGGTTCATGTCTGTGATCAGGGCGGCCGTCTTGCAGCCTGCCCCGTTTGCAGTGCGCACCAGCGATTGCGCCAGTCGTTTCGCATCCTCGCCTGTTGTCATGAAGGCGCCCGAGCCGACCTTCACGTCGAGGATCAGGGATTGAAGGCCCGCCGCCAGTTTCTTGGACAGGATCGAAGCGGTTATCAGATCGACACTCTCAACCGTGCCGGTCACGTCCCGGATCGCATAAAGTCGCTTGTCCGCCGGCGCGATCCGGCTGCTCGCCGATACGATCGCGGCCCCGGTCTGGTCGATCATCCTGCGGAAGCCGGCTTCGTCGACATCGGTCGACACACCTGGGATGGCCTCCAGTTTGTCCAGCGTGCCTCCGGTATGGCCCAGACCACGCCCGGAGATCATCGGCACGCGCGCACCGACCGTTGCCAGCATGGGCGCAAGAAGAAGCGAGACACAGTCCCCGATTCCTCCGGTCGAGTGTTTGTCGATGACCGGCGCGCCGTCACCCCAGTTCAGCACATCGCCGGAATCGCGCATGGCAAGTGTCAGAGCAACACGCGCTTCCTCCGACAATCCCTTGAGACAGACCGCCATGGCGAAGGCCCCGGCCTGGGCATCCGTCACAGCGCCGTTCGCGAGACCTTTGGCGAACCAGTTCAACTCAGCCTGCGTGGGTTCACCGTTGTCGCGAACCTTTTCGATAATAGCACGGGCATCCATGTCAGCGCATGTGTCCCGGACCGAATGCACCGGGCAGCAAATCCGCAACGGCCATTTCCATCGTCTCGCCGCTCGTCGTCCCCATGACAATCCGTGCTTCAGGCTCCGCAAACTCGATCAGTTTCTGTCGGCACCCGCCACAAGGTGTCACCGGTCTTGGTCCTTCGGCGATGACGGCCGCTTCCGAAAACCGAGTTTCACCGGCGGCCACCATGGCGGCGATGGCTCCCGCCTCCGCGCACGTACCTTCCGGAGAGGCAATGTTCTCGACATTGCATCCAACGTAGATCTCCCCAGACCCCGTCTTCAGCGCCGCTCCCACCTTGAACTTGGAATATGGCGCATACGCGTTTTCCCGCACTGCCGCCGCTTGATCTAAAAGGCTCATGTTGCGTCCCTGATTTTTCGGCAAGGTGACCTGAGGTTTTGCGAAGTGCAAGGCAATCCGGTAGCTCCTTGCCCCGAACCCCGTTTCCTATCAGAATTCAATTCAGGTTGGCATTCCCGTTGACCTTGTGGGCGGACGGGCGTAGTAAACGCCAAGGTAAAATAGTTTAATATTAAACTATTTTTGGAGGATCCGAATGACCAGCGACCCAAGGCAGGAAGCTCTGCGCCAGGCAGCGCTTGACTATCACGAGCACCCAAAGCCGGGGAAACTGGAAATCCGGGCAACCAAGCCGCTTGCGAACGGGCGCGACCTAGCCCGTGCCTATTCGCCCGGAGTTGCAGAGGCCTGCCTCGAAATCAAGGCCGACCCGATGGCGGCGAGCCGCTTCACGGCACGGGGCAATCTGGTGGCCGTCGTTTCAAACGGAACAGCGGTTCTGGGACTTGGGAACATCGGCGGCCTGGCTTCGAAACCGGTCATGGAGGGCAAGGCTGTCCTTTTCAAGAAGTTCGCGAATATCGACTGCTTCGATATCGAGCTTAACGAGAACGACCCACACAGGCTTGCAGACATCATCTGCGCGCTGGAACCGACATTTGGCGCGATCAACCTTGAAGACATCAAGGCCCCGGACTGCTTCATCGTCGAACAGATCTGCCGGGAGCGCATGAACATTCCTGTGTTCCATGATGACCAGCACGGGACGGCGATTGTTGTTGGCGCCGCGGCAACCAATGCGCTGCGCGTTGCAGACAAGGCTTTCGAAAACATCAAAGTCGTATCAACCGGCGGCGGCGCCGCCGGCATCGCCTGCCTTAACATGCTTCTGAAGCTCGGAGTGCGGCGCGAAAATGTCTGGCTCTGCGACCTCCACGGCCTCGTCCATGAAGGCCGCGACGTGGATATGACACCGCAGAAACTCGACTATGCTCAGCCCGGCGGACCGCGCGATCTGAGTGAAGTGATCGAAGACGCCGACCTTTTCCTCGGATTGTCCGGCCCGAATGTCCTGACACCCGACATGGTCGCGAAGATGGCGTCGAGACCGATCATCTTCGCACTGGCAAACCCGACCCCTGAAATCATGCCCGATGCAGCGCGCGAAGTCGCTCCCGATGCGATCATCGCAACCGGACGGTCCGACTTTCCGAACCAGGTCAACAACGTCCTGTGCTTCCCCTTCATTTTCCGAGGGGCGCTGGATGTCGGCGCCACAACGATCAACGACGAAATGAAGATTGCCTGCATCGAAGGCATCGCGGCGCTTGCCCGCGCGACCACCAGCGCCGAGGCCGCTGCCGCGTACAAGGGCGAGCAACTCACTTTCGGCGCCGACTATCTGATTCCCAAGCCGTTCGACCCCCGGCTTATGGGCGTCGTGGCAAGCGCCGTGGCAAAGGCGGCGATGGAAACAGGTGTCGCCTCGCGTCCCATTGAAGATCTGAAAGCCTACAAGACCCGCCTCGATGGCTCGGTCTTTAAATCGGCATTGATCATGCGGCCCGTATTCGAAGCCGCCTCCACCGCGCAGCGGCGCATTGTCTTTGCCGAAGGCGAGGATGAACGCGTTCTGCGGGCTGCGAACGCCATGCTGGAAGAGACGACTGACCGGCCCATCCTGATCGGTCGCCCCGATGTGATCGACGCCCGAGCCCAGAGGGCAGGTCTGCCCATTCACCCCGGCGAAGATTTCGAAGTCGTGAACCCCGAAAGCGACCCCCGCTACCGCGACTATTGGACAACCTATCACAAGCTGATGGAACGCAAGGGTGTCGCGCCAGACATCGCGCGCGCGGTCATGCGTACCAACACAACCGCAATCGGTGCGGTCATGGTGCACCGCGGCGAGGCCGATAGCCTGATCTGCGGAACCTTCGGCCAATATCTCTGGCATCTGAACTACGTCTGCCAAATCCTCGCGACCGATGGCCTGCACCCGATCGGCGCGCTGAGCCTGATGATCCTCGAGGACGGTCCGCTTTTCATCGCCGATACCCATGTGCACCCCGAACCGACGCCCCAGCAGATTGCAGAGGTCGTGGTCGCCGCAGCGCGACACACGAGACGCTTCGGAGTAGAACCAAAGATCGCCCTGTGCAGTCACAGCCAGTTTGGAAATCTTGATTGCGACACCGGCCGGAAGATGCGGCGCGCCATAGAAATCCTCGACGGCGAACCGCGCAACTTTGCGTACGAAGGCGAGATGCACACCGACTCAGCGCTCGATGAAGAACTGCGGGCGCGGATCATGCCCAATTCACGCTTCTCGGGCCCGGCCAATGTGCTCGTCTTCGCGAACGCCGACGCCGCGTCTGGTGTGCGGAATATTCTCAAGATGAAGGCGGGCGGGCTGGAAGTGGGGCCGATCCTGATGGGGATGGGAAACAGGGCACATATTGTGACCCCTTCGATTACGGCGCGCGGACTGCTGAACATATCGGCGCTGGCCGGAACTCCCGTAACGCACTACGGGTGATTCTTTGCGACCCAAAGTTTGCAGATTTGCAAAAACTGGGAGCATTCCCTAAATAACCTGACCGTTAGCGGCAGGTTTGCAAAAATTTGCAGTCACGGCAAGCAAAGGATGCAAATTTTTTGCGTCCTTCTGACGCTGGAGGCAGCAAGACACTTGCCCCAAGGGCGTGGCGTCCCTTAACACCGCTGCATCACGCTGCAAGGAGGAGTGCGGTCATGGCATACCGGGACATTTATCAGGCATGGAAGAACGACCCTGAGACGTTCTGGATGCAGGCGGCCGAAGCCATCGACTGGGACAGGAAGCCGACCCGTGCTCTGGATGACAGCCAGGCGCCTCTGTACGAGTGGTTTACCGACAGCATGGTAAACACTTGCTGGAACGCGGTGGACCGGCATGTGGAAGCAGGGCGTGGCGAGCAAACGGCAATCATTTACGACAGCCCGATCACCGGCACCAAGGCCCACATCAGCTATGCCGAACTGAAAGACAAGGTCGCGCATCTGGCCGGCGCTCTTGCTGCCCGCGGGGTTGTCAAAGGGGATCGCGTCATAATCTACATGCCGATGGTGCCGGAAGCGCTTGTGGCCATGCTGGCGTGCGCGCGCCTCGGCGCGATCCATTCGGTGGTCTTTGGCGGGTTTGCCGCTAACGAACTTGCCGTCCGGATCGATGACGCCCAGCCCAAGGCGATCATCGCGGCGTCCTGCGGCATCGAGCCAGGCCGTGTTGTCCAGTACAAGCCGCTCCTCGACGCGGCGATCGAAGCCTCACGGCACAAGCCGGAACTCTGCGTCATCCTTCAGCGCGAGCAGGCGATTGCGTCTCTCCAGGAAGGCCGCGACCACGATTGGCACGCGTTCCAGGAAGGTGTCGCGCCGGCCGACTGTGTTCCTGTCGAAGGCAACCACCCGGCGTACATCCTCTATACCTCGGGCACGACCGGCCAGCCGAAAGGCGTCGTGCGACCGACTGCGGGTCATCTGGTGGCGCTCAACTGGACAATGAAGAACATCTACGGCGTCAATCCGGGCGACGTCTACTGGGCCGCCTCCGACGTGGGCTGGGTCGTCGGGCACAGCTATATCTGCTACGCCCCCCTGATCCACGGCAATACGACTATTGTTTTCGAAGGCAAGCCGATCGGCACCCCGGACGCCGGAACTTTCTGGCGCATGATCGAGGAACACAAGATCAAGGTGCTTTTCACCGCCCCAACGGCATTCCGCGCCATCAAACGCGAGGATCCCAATGGCGAATTCGTCAAGAAATACGATCTTTCATCCCTGAATACGCTCTTCCTCGCCGGCGAACGTGCGGATCCCGATACCATTCAATGGGCCGAACGGATGCTGAATGTTCCCGTTATCGACCACTGGTGGCAGACTGAAACCGGCTGGGCCATCGCGGCGAACCCGGTGGGCATCGAACACATGCCGATCAAGCTCGGCTCGCCCTCAGTGGCGATGCCCGGATATGATGTCCAGATTCTCGACGAAGGCGGGCATCCTCTGAAGCCGGGAGAACTGGGAGCAATCGCGGTCAAGCTTCCCCTGCCTCCCGGAACATTGCCGACGCTTTGGAACGCCGAGGATCGCTTCAGGAAAAGCTACCTGAACCATTTTCCCGGGTACTACGAAACCGGTGACGCAGGTTATGTCGATGAAGACGGGTACCTTTACATCATGGCCCGCACAGATGACGTCATCAACGTCGCCGGCCACCGTCTGTCGACCGGAGCCATGGAAGAGGTGCTTGCCAGCCACCCTGATGTCGCCGAATGCGCGGTGATCGGTGTGTCCGACCAGCTGAAAGGCCAATTGCCACTGGGCTTTCTTTGCACGAATACCGGGACAGACCGTCCGGATACCGACATCGTGGCAGAATGCGTGAAGCTCGTCCGTGACAAGATCGGTCCGGTCGCGGCCTTCAAACACGCCGTTGTGGTGAACCGGCTTCCAAAGACTCGTTCGGGGAAGATTCTTCGCGCCACCATGGTGAAGATTGCGGATGGTGAAGACTTCAAGATGCCTGCCACGATCGACGACCCGGCCATCCTGGACGAGATACGTTCGGCGCTTCAAACACTCGGCTACGCCGGGTAACGGCGGCGGGGCTCTGCCCCGCGCCTTGCGCGCCAGTTCCCCAAGCTTTTGAAAGAGGAGAAGCGCAATCTTCGATGAACTGCGCTAAACCGACAGGGCTGCCTCGGACAGATTGCGGAGTTTCGCCATGGCCAGGTCTCGGCCAAGGAATCCGAGACCGCAATCCGGCGCCGCCATGACGCGCTCAGGTGGGAGTAGCCGAAGTACTTCGGACATCCGCATCCTGATCTCGTCGACCGTCTCCAGCCGGCTGGAAGCAACGCGTACGAAACCCACGATCAGGGTCGACACTTCGAACAGTGGAAACAGGCGGTCGGGATTGTGACGGTGGGCATCCTCTATGCTGATCTGATCCACAACCCCGTCGACCGCGCGCGCGATCTTCACATAACTCTCAGGGTCTGCCTTCGGGTAATCCGTATCGTCCAACCGGTTGGGATATCCGCAGCACATGTGGACCACGCGGGTAACTTCCTCCGGCACGCCCTCGAAGCATCGCTCCAGCGCTCGCATCCCATAAGCAAGTGCCTCATCCGGTTTGCGGGCGAAGATCGGCTCATCGATCTGGATGTACCGGCATCCGGCTTGGGCCAGCGCCAGAATTTCCCTATTCAAGGCTGCCGCGAGATCCTCGGCCTGACGCTCGGCATCGTTGTAAAAAGCATCCGCCGTCGTGTCCGAAATCGTCATTGGCCCGGGCAAGGTCATCTTGACCGGCCGCCCGGCGGCAGCCTCGGCAACCTGCCAGTCACGCACGAGAACGCTTTCGCCCCGAGCCTTCACCGGACCGCGGATGGTTGGCAACTCCGTGACATAGGCGCCATTTCTAAGCACGCGTTTCGTCAGACCGTCGAAGTCGAACCCGTCGAAGTGACGGCACTGGTAATGCACGTAGTTTTCGCGCCGCACCTCGCCATCCGTCGGAATATCGATCCCGCAAGCGATCTGGTCCGCCACGACCTCGGCCGTTGCCCTGTCCAGGAGAGCCTGAGCCTCCTCGGTTTGCCCCGCCTGCCATCCCTTCAATACGCGTTCGTTATAGTCCTCGGCATCGTGACCAACCTGGAACCAATCCGAAATGGGCACGTAAGGTGGCTTGGGATAGGCCCCGATACAGGTTGTCGTCAGTGACATCGGTCCACCTCAGGAGAATTGCTCGCGTATCAGACGCTCTTCCAGCCCATGGCCCGGATCGAACAGGATCCTGTGGCGGACGGTTTCGTCGCTGCGCACCTCGACCCAATGCACGTTCCGCACGGGCCTGCTGTCGGCATCGGCCATGACCGGACGTTTCTCGGGGTTCAGGACATCGAAACGGACGATGGCCGCTTTGGGAACAAGCGCACCGCGCCAGCGGCGTGGGCGAAAAGCGGCGACAGCGGTCACGGCCAACACTTCCGAGCCGATGGGAAGAATCGGACCATGTGCCGAATAGTTGTAGGCCGTGGAGCCGGCAGGGGTGGCGACAAGCGCGCCATCGCAGACGAGTTCCTCAAGGCGCGGCTTGCCGTCGACCGAAATGCGCAATCTCGCTGCCTGAGGGCCGGCGCGAAGAAGGGAAACCTCGTTTATTGCCAGCGCCTCGGTCACGGTGCCGTCCTCGCTCCCAGCCCGCATGTGCAGAGGGTTGATCACCGCTTCTTCCGCCTCGGCCAACCGGGCAGGCAGGTCATCCTCGCTGTACTCATTCATGAGGAAGCCAACGGTGCCGCGATTCATCCCGTAAACCGGCTTGTTGAGCGGCCGCACATCGTTCAGCGTCTGCAGCATGAACCCGTCACCGCCCAGCGCCACGATGACATCCGCATCTTCGGGTGATGATTGTCCATATCGCGCCGTCAGGCGGTCCAGCGCCTCGAGAGCAAGTTCCGCGTCGCTGGCGCGAAAGGAAATGGATTTCGAGGGACGCATCAGACCGCTAACCTTTGGGTTTCTCGGAACGATTGCCCGCCTCAAGCGGAATTACAAGGCCGCGCCGAAATAACCTGCGACGCAAACACGCCCCTTTGTGCCGGATTCACTGCTTTCAGCCTCGGCCAAATGCCGCTATGAGACCGCGCAACAGCATTGGCCCTGACCGGAGGCTTGACAATGAACGCACCGCACCGTGACGACGGTTTTTTCACCGAAACGCTTGAAAGCCGTGACGCCGAAATCTTCGGCGCGATCCGCAAGGAACTCGGACGTCAGCGTGACGAGATCGAACTGATCGCGTCCGAGAACATCGTCAGCCGCGCGGTCATGGAAGCCCAGGGCTCGGTGATGACAAACAAATACGCCGAAGGATATCCCGGACGCCGGTACTACGGTGGCTGCCAGTACGTCGATATCGCCGAAACGCTTGCGATCGAGCGGGCGAAGGAGCTTTTCGGTTGCGGCTTCGCAAACGTTCAGCCGAATTCAGGCAGCCAGGCCAACCAGGGTGTCTTCACCGCGCTGCTTCTGCCGGGCGATACTATCTTGGGGATGAGCCTTGATGCCGGGGGCCACCTCACCCACGGCGCGAAGCCGAACCAGTCTGGCAAATGGTTCAACGCGATTCAGTACGGTGTCCGCAAGCAGGATCTGACACTCGACTACGATCAGGTGGCGGAACTCGCAGCCGAACATCAACCGAAGCTCATCATCGCGGGCGGTTCGGCCATTCCGCGCCAGATCGATTTCGCCCGCATGCGTGAGATCGCGGACAGCGTCGGAGCTTACCTGCACGTCGACATGGCTCATTTCGCGGGCCTCGTCGCGGCAGGAGAGCATCCCTCGCCCTTCCCGCACGCTCACGTTGCCACCACGACCACGCACAAGACACTGCGCGGCCCTCGCGGCGGGATGATCCTCACCAATGACGAGACGATCTCCAAGAAGATCAATTCAGCTATCTTTCCGGGCATCCAGGGCGGTCCGCTGATGCATGTCATTGCCGCCAAGGCGGTCGCCTTCGGTGAGGCGCTGCGCCCCGAGTTCAAGCTCTACCAGAAACAGGTCATCGCCAACGCCAAGGCGTTGGCTGACGAGTTGATGAAAGGCGGGCTTGATATCGTGACCGGCGGTACTGACACGCATGTTATGCTGGTCGACCTACGCCCGAAGAAGGTTACAGGTGTCGCCACTGAAAAGGCCTTGGGCCGCGCGCATATCACCTGCAACAAGAACGGCATCCCTTTCGACACCGAGAAACCGACGATCACGTCAGGCGTTCGTCTCGGTTCACCGGCAGCCACGACGCGTGGTTTCGGCGAAGCCGAATTCCGCCAGATCGGTCGCTGGATCACCGAAGTGGTCGACGGCCTTGCTGCAAATGGCGAAGACGGCAATGCCGAGGTCGAGACCAAGGTCAAGGCTGAGGTGATGGAACTGTGCCAGCGGTTCCCGGTCTACCCCGGGCTTTAATCGAAATAGCCGCGCCAGAGCAGGAAGAAGAAGACCGACAGAACGACGGTCACGAAGACGAAGGCGATCTTCGCGATCAAGTCCAGGATCTCGCCCCGTCGCTCTGCGGCGGGGTTCTGCTTTTCCAGGTAGCGCAACAACCGCTTTTCCGCGCGAGCCAGACGGCGATCATCCACCAGCCGAGACAGCTTGGGGTGAGCCGACATCTTCTCGGCTTCGATCAGGGCCGCAGCATCGGCCCGGAGATGACGCGGCAGCTTGCGCCCAGCCCGTTCCGTCACCTCTGCCAATCCCTCGCCACGCACGCGCAACTGGGTCGACATTTTTTCTGCCAAGGCCTGAAAGCGATCCTGTGTATCCATATATCTGGCGATACCGCGATGTGAGGTCTAAGAAAAGGCATGCTGAATGTCGTCACTCATGGAACGCGCACGGGAACCGCACCGCTCCTTATCGCGCACGGACTGTTTGGATCCGCCCGGAACTGGGGCGTGATCGCCAAACGCCTGTCGGATGAGCGGGAAGTGAGAGCCGTTGACATGCGCAATCACGGGGAAAGCCCGTGGCAGGACACTCATACCTATACCGATATGGCGGACGATCTGGCGGCTGCAATTGACGGGACACATGATGTCCTCGGGCACTCCATGGGCGGAAAGGCAGCGATGGTGCTGGCGCTGACCAGACCGGACCTCGTCAGAAAACTGATCGTCGCCGACATCTCACCCGTCGTCTACGGACACACACAAATGCCGATGATAGAGGCCATGCGCAGCCTCGACCTTGCCCGCATAGAGACAAGGGGAGATGCGGACAGACAGCTTCAGTCTGTTGTGCAAGAGGACGGCGTACGCGCCTTCTTGCTGCAGTCACTGGACGTGAAATCAAGGCGTTGGCGACTCAATCTGGAAGCGCTCGCCCAGGAAATGGACAAGATCATCGGGTTTCCAGATATCGACGGTCAATTCGATGGACCCGTGCTGTTCTTGTCCGGCTCACATAGCGACTACGTCCGCCGCGAGCATCGTGACAGGATTCGTTCGCATTTCCCGAACGCCGTCTTCGCAAAAATCCCAGGCGCAGGGCATTGGCTTCACGCCGAGAAGCCGCGCGAATTCGAAGCGGCGATCCGCGCGTTCCTGAAGCATGGCCACAAGACCTGATTGAGGAAGGGCGGACATTCCTCGCCGCCCGCCCGTCCGCAGTTTCGCGTCAACTCCAGAGAGCTTCCTTGATATAGGACGCCGTGTTGCTGATCGCCTCTCCGATGTCCCGCCCGATGCGAATGATCGTCTCATCAGGCGCGGATATCAGGTTGCCATGTAGTGTCTGGCCGAATGCAAAATAGATGGTTCCGGCACAGACTATCAGTGAAATCCAACGAAGGCTCAAAACACACCCCCATGATTTGAATGGTTGCAACCATAACACGAAATTACCGAAAATTCGATCCTACTTTCGTCGGGGAGAAAACGTTCTCGAGGCGGAAGCCTAAAACCAAAAATGTTGAAACCATTTTTGAGACTCCCACTGGATGCAGACATCCACATGACATCTGGTGAGATTAGGCTAGACGGCGACAATATGTTGTTGCTTTCCCGTGCCGTGCATTGTATGCGGGCCACACAGGTGCTAATGACGCGGTCGCATCTCTGACATGCGGGGCCCACTGCGAAAGCAGTCGGGCCTCGTTCATTTTCGGGGGGACAGTGATCTTGAACGGGTAAAGGCGCCAGGTGCTCAGACGCGGTCCTCGCATCGTGGCCGAAGCCACTCCCTGACGCCTTCCCGAACCGGCAACCCGAAGGTCGCCTGCTCAGCCGCTCCAGCCCGGATTTCCACCGCCTTCCCCGGCACTTGCGCACCCGTTCCGGCACTGGACCTCCTGACCCTTCACGCTCGATTCCAGGCTCATGTCCCTTTACCGACCGCTCCAGCTCCGAGGGGCCTTCGCGTCCCCGCTTCGGTTTCCCTCTGCGGTGATCCAACTGTCGCCAAAACAGACTGCCATGCCAACAGAAAAGCACTGCAGCATGGAAATTACTTGGGGATAACGTGTTGATATCATTGGGGAGAAACCGGTGGATAAATCACCGAACTGACGCATTTCCGGATACTTATTCGGGGAAAATCATCAGCTGGAATTTGGCACCACGAAAACTCGCAGTTTCTGCATCTGCAAAGATGGAAATGGCGGGAATCGGCACGTCTCACAACGAGAATCGGCGCTGTCTATTGCGCGAAAACACGTCCCGTACTAGGTCGGGCGAACGCGGCATGGAGACGACGCCCTTCATGTCTTTGAGGAGAAGACAAAATGCACAAACGACTTGCCCTGATCGCAATGCTGGCTATTGGCGCCATGTCTTCCAGCGGATGTGTTCCACTGGTCATCGGCGCCGGCGGCGCCATCGCCGCCGACACGATCTCCGAGGACCGTGGGCGCGACCTTTTCTGATTCTGATAATGTTCCTTTGACCCGCATCAAGGCGCCGGCTCCCCGGAGGGGACAGGATTTTCCTAGAAAGGGAGGTCAAAATGGAACACCGAATTGCAACCATCACCTTGGGCGCATTCTTGGTTTCCTCGGCTGCTGCGATGGCGGCGGATGCGGAGAATGGTAAGCTCTTGGCTGAAGAAAACTGCGCACGCTGCCACGACGTGGCACCAGGGGGCGCTTCAAAACTCTATCCACCCAGCTTCACGGCAATCGCGGGATATCGCGCGGAAGAGCAGATCATTTCTCGAATTCTGTATCCCACGCTGCATTCGCCAATGCCGGCATGGTCCAACTGGATCAGTCGGGACGAGGTCGATGACCTGGTGGCCTTCATCCAATCGCTCGAAGGCAGCTGACGTCAGTTTCCGAACATGGCTCCGGCGCTGCCGGCTATCCCCTTGAGGCCGCCAAACGCCGGAGTCGTGGCGCCGGTAGCAACGCCATATTCGCCGCCAAACACGCCGACAAATCCGCCAATCAGGCGCTTAACTCCGATGGAATTACCGGTGTACTCCTCATAGCCGAAACCAACGGCAAATAAGACAAGTACGATTGCGATCAGCCTAACCATTCAGGAATTTTACGCTGAGACAGGCATTTCACCAAGAAAAAAGCTCAGACCCGCTCCGATGCGGAGGCAGCGGTCCAGTTCCTTGAAAATGCAGCAACCGTCTGCCACCGGCTCTAGACGCTCCGCGCCAGCCTTCGGGCCACCAGCCAGGACGCAGGGAAAGACAGAACAACGCCGAGCATAGCAGCGATCAGGAGCGGCCAAAGAGTATCAAACCCCATGACCAGCGCCGCGACTATCGCCACTCCTGCGACCGCTGATCCGACGAAGAGATGCACCAACAGAAACAGCAAACTCAAAGAACTCCCGCAAAAATCATGCGGGAAGAATGACCAGGGCAGAACAGGCTTTCCTTGATGCAGGTCAGAGGTGGCACGCCGCTAGCGTGGAAACAAGAGCACCACGACAGCGAAAACGAAAAGTGGAGCCAGAGTGAACTATACCTTCTGACTGGCCGGCTGGTCCTTCAGCGGAGTCTTGCTCCACATTCTGTTCAACGCATGGGTCAACAGAACGAGCAAGTTATATAGAACGCTTTCCATCCTCCCTGCCCTCCCCAAGTCAGCTGTTCGAATTGAAGATGTCGCGGTAAATCTTCCACGACCCGTCATCCTGCCGGCGGAAAATGGTCATGAACTTCCCGTCCATGTGCACCGCGTTCCCCCCCGAGGTCAGATCGGCCGTATAGGTTCCCCGTGAGAAGGCCCAGTCGCCCATCACCACCGTCTCCACGGGCGAGATCTCCATCGCGGATGCGGGCATCGCCGCAAAGGCCTTGGGCACGCCGACCGTCAGCACGTCGAGACCCCGCGCAGGCATCCCCGGTGGCATCTGCACACCGCCCTCGTCCCAAAGCGCCAGCCAAGCGTCTGCATCGCCGGCCACGCGGGCGGCTTCATAGGCATCCCAGATCGCGGCGATATCCTCCGCGTCTCCGGCCAGCCCCGGGACAGGAGCCAGGCTGCATACGGCAAGCGCCACACCGGCAACCATGTTTGCACGTCGTTTCATGGTCATCATCCTCCGTTCATCAATGAAAAAATGATAACCGGTGATCAGATGCCAATAATGATATGTGTCAAAGAGTTCACGGCGTGCACCTTTTTTTGCCGGAAGCCTGTCGACACTCACGCCAAAGGGACGGAGGGCCAGCGGCCCTCCGCGGTGTCAGATCAGAACGGAAAGGACGGCTGAAAGCCCTGTAAGGCCGATCAGGGCCGCCGAGACCATCTTCAAGCCAGGAATGTTCCGCGCCTTCACACCCTTGCCATAGGCCGTTCCCGCAACATCGTCCGGCATATCCTCGCGCAAGGCGATGATATCGTCCAGGGCCACGCCCCCGGCAAGAATGCCGTAGGCGGAGATCGCGATTGCCAGCACCAGAAGCGGTGCGGAATAGCCTTCACCGAAATGCAGTGCCGCACCGATGCCCAAGAGGACAAACAGCGTGGTGCGCATGATACCGAAATAGTCACCGGAACGCGAAATCACTAGCTGAAGCCTGTGGTCTTCAGTCATGGGTTCCCCTCCCTTTGTTGATCCGGTCGATCCCGGATAATGTTCCTATAACAGATTTTTCAGGTTTTGGCGAAATTGCCGGGGCGAGCGCCTTCAGCCCGCAGAGCCCGTGATACCACTAACGTTAAGGACGAGTGTGATCGGCTGGGGTCGGACGGGGGACGCAACAGAAGCTTGGAAATGAGGGCCAAGCCGGAATAGGAAATGCGCAACGAGCTTAGTGCGCAACCCTAACTTACTAAGACCAACCGGACAGGCCGCAGCGCATTGATTCCGATTATGATGGCTGACTGAAAACCGCCTCAACTATCCATCTTCAGCGCATTAATAAACGCTTCCTGCGGGATCTCGACCTTCCCGAACTGGCGCATCTTCTTCTTGCCGGCCTTCTGCTTGTCGAGCAGCTTGCGCTTCCGCGTCGCGTCGCCGCCATAGCACTTGGCCGTCACGTCTTTCCGCAGCGCCGACAGCGTCTCGCGCGCGATGACCTTGCCGCCGATGGCCGCCTGGATCGGAATCTTGAACATGTGGCGGGGGATCAGATCTTTCAGCTTCTCGCACATGGCGCGGCCCCGAGCCTCGGCCCGGTCGCGGTGCACCATCATCGATAGCGCGTCCACCGGTTCGTCATTGACCAGGATCTGCATTTTCACGAGCTTGTCCTCGCGGTACCCGGTCATCTGGTAATCGAACGAGGCGTAGCCCTTGGTAACCGATTTCAGCCGGTCATAGAAGTCGAACACCACCTCGTTCAGCGGCAGGTCATAGACCACCATCGCGCGGCTGCCCGCATAGGTCAGGTCCAGCTGGATACCGCGCCGATCCTGGCAGAGCTTCAGAACGTCGCCCAGGTATTCGTCTGGCACCAGGATCGTCGCCTTGATCCGCGGCTCCTCGATATGCTCGACATAGGTCAGATCCGGCATGTCGGCGGGATTGTGAAGCTCCTTCATCGTCCCGTCCTTGAGATAGACGTGATAGACCACCGACGGCGCCGTAGTGATCAGGTCGATGTCGTACTCGCGCTCCAGCCGGTCGCGGATCACCTCGAGGTGCAGAAGACCGAGGAAGCCGCAGCGGAACCCGAAGCCCAGCGCGGCGGAGGTTTCCATCTCGTGCGTGAAGGACGCGTCATTCAGCGCCAGCTTCTCGATCGCGTCGCGCAAGTCCTCGAACTCGTTGGTGTCGACCGGGAACAGGCCGCAGAACACCACCGGGATCGACGGCTTGAAGCCCGGAAGCGGCTTTTCGCACGGCCTCTTCTCATGGGTGATCGTGTCGCCGACCTTGGTATCGCGCACCTGCTTGATCGAGGCGGTGAAGATGCCGATCTCGCCCGGACCCAATTCCTTGATGTCGACCATCTGCGGCTTGAGCACCGCGAGCTTGTCGATCCCGTACCGCGCACCGGTCTGCATCATCTTGATCTGGTCGCCCTTGCGAATGACCCCGTCGATGACGCGGATCATCACGACTACGCCGAGGTAGCTGTCGTACCAGCTATCGACCAGCATCGCCTTCAGCGGCGCATTGCGATCGCCCTTGGGCGCGGGAAGTCGCGTGACGATGGCCTCCAGCACATCTGGGATGCCGAGACCGGTTTTCGCCGAGATCTGCACGGCGTCCGAGGCGTCGATGCCGATCACGTCCTCGATCTGCTCGGCCACGCGCGCGACGTCCGCCGCGGGCAGATCTATCTTGTTCAGCACCGGCACGATTTCATGGTCGGCATCGATCGCCTGATAGACGTTTGCCAGAGTTTGGGCCTCCACGCCCTGAGAGGCGTCCACAACAAGGAGCGATCCTTCGACAGCCTGCATCGACCTGCTGACTTCATAAGCAAAGTCAACGTGGCCCGGCGTGTCGATCAGGTTCAGGATGTACGTGTGGCCATCTTTCGCTGGATACTCGATCCGAACGGTGTTGGCCTTGATGGTGATCCCCCGCTCGCGCTCGATATCCATCGCGTCCAGAAGCTGCGCCTTCATGTCTCGTTCCGCCACTGTCCCGGTAAGCTGGATCAGCCGGTCGGCAAGCGTGGATTTTCCGTGGTCGATATGGGCCACGATCGAGAAATTTCGGATATGCGCGAGGTCGGTCATGTTGCGGGATATGGAGTGGATTTTGGGGGTTGTCGAGGGGTTTGATACAAAGGGGGTTAGGGGACAAAGAAGGCCCTATACCGCCGTTATGGACGGTTGAGATCACCGCATCTCTCCAGAGAATTGCCCATAGTCTCAGCACGAAGCCGATCACCCGAGACCCAGCCCTCCTCCACGCCAGCCAGAATCCGAAAACACTTTGAGGCACTCTGAAGTTGGGCTCATTTCACGGCCATGCCAAACGCTCAACGAAACCGCACTTCCCGAACCCCACTCGGATTCACCCGGCGAAATTCGAGGACGATCTCCGAAACAAACCGCCTGAACGTCTCCTGCTCTCCGGGCTCGCTAACATCGAACTTGCGGCTGCGATAACCGGGCGCCCATTCCATGGCGACGACCGCAGACATGCCTGCCTGCCGGCCTTTCTTGTTGAACCCGAACGCACGGAGCGTCAGACGGGTCCCGCTGCCAGGCACAGTGGCGACATCGAGCGCGCCCTTGACCGCTTCAAGCCATTCCTCGCTGGTCGCGGCATTGGCGCGCAGGGGCAAACCGACAGCGACAGCGCCACCCAAAAGCAGTTTCGTGGTCTCGCGACGGGTCAGCATGGTGTATCTCCTGCGACGAGAGTGTTCCGACTCCGCCGCTGGAGTCCATGCCAATCTTTTCGAGACAAGATTCAATGCTGCACACAGATTGAGCAAATAGATGAAAATCTAATCAATTGTGGTAACGGCCCTTGTGGTCTCTGTGTGGAATTCTTGTTCGACTTCGGGAAACTCGCTCTGATCTCGAAAAGACTTTCGGGGGGCTCGTCCATTAACCAGCAGGTGACAAAGATCGCGCCGATGGCGCAGCCCCGGGCACGGGGCGAAGCTCGCCTGTCATCGAAACTGGTCACGGGACGAAGCTGTTTGGACGGTTTGCGCCAGTCCGGCGCGTCAAAGATACTGTTTCCTTCAGGACGTCCGCACCTTGAGGCCATTCTCATCAATACGGCGGGCGGCGTGACCGGAGGAGATCGCTTCCGGCTGGAAGCAGAGGCTGGACCGGGCAGCCGTCTGACCATGACAACCCAGGCAGCCGAGCGTGCCTACCGCGCCCAGCCCGGAGAAATCGGCCGTGTCTCGACACGTCTTTCGGTCGGCGCCGGGGCTCGCCTCGACTGGCTGCCGCAGGAACTGATCCTGTTCCAGGGCGCTGCAATGGAGCGCCGGCTCGACATAGAACTCGCCGAAGACGCCAGCCTCCTGATGGTGGAACCCATAATCTTCGGACGCCGCGCCATGGGCGAGAGACTGAGCAGCGCCGAATTCCGTGACCGTATCGAAGTGCGCCGAAACGGGCGCCCGCTTTACCTCGACGGGGTGAGACTTTCCGGCGACCTGACGAGGGCGCTCTCATCCGACGTGACGGCTGGTGGTGCCGGAGCGGTGGCCAGCCTGCTCTACGTCGCACAGGATGCCGGCTCGCATCTTGGTGCTCTCCGGGCGATGCTGCCGCCCACCGGTGGCGCGAGCCTCCTGGCGCCCGATGTTCTGGCGCTCCGCTGCCTTGCGCCAGACAGTTTTGAGCTGCGCCGCGCGCTTCTGCCAATTCTGGACCGGCTGACCGGTCACACGCTCCCCACGTCATGGAGGTTATGACGACATGCAATTGACCCCTCGCGAAAAAGACAAGCTGCTGGTGGCGATGGCCGCCGAGGTCGCGCGCAAGCGCTTGGCCCGCGGGGTCAAGCTCAACCATCCCGAGGCAATTGCTCTGATAACCGATGCTGTCGTCGAAGGTGCACGTGATGGCCGCTCTGTCGCCGATATGATGGAAGCGGGCGCGCAGGTAATCACCCGCGACCAGTGCATGGAGGGCGTGCCCGAAATGATCCACGAAGTTCAGGTCGAGGCGACATTCCCCGACGGCACCAAACTCGTCACCGTTCACAACCCGATCAGATAGGAGACCAACATGCGTACTTTCTCGATTTTCACCATCCTGGCCGCAACGCCCGCCGCCGCGCACGACGCCTCCCTGCCGCATGCCCACAACGAATGGGCGCTGCCCGTGGGCCTGGGCCTGATCGCGCTGGCCAGCTTGGTCGCCGCTGCAAGGGCGCGCGTCACGGTGCGGAAATGATTCCCGGACAAATTTACCCTGCCCCGGGTGACATCACGCTGAATCCGGATCGCGAAACAATCACTCTGATGGTCGCCAATACAGGCGACCGTCCCGTGCAGGTCGGCTCGCATTATCACTTTGCTGAGGCCAACAGCGCGCTCGAATTTGATCGTGACGCTGCACGCGGGCTCAGGCTGGACATCGCTGCCGGAACCGCCGTCCGCTTCGAGCCGGGCCAGTCACGCGAAGTCAACCTGATCCCGTTCTCCGGGGCCAGGAAGATCTACGGCTTCAACCAGAAGGTCATGGGCGCTCTTTGATGGGAACGGTTCCGCTGCTTTCGGACGACGAGGCGGCCCCGGAAGCGCGGGCCGTCTTCGACGAAATCCGCGCCACGCGCGGCACCGATTACGTGAACAACTTCTGGCGTGCTCTGGCCCATGACCCCGCTCTGATGCGCGCCACCTGGGACCGGCTGAAGATCGTCATGGAGCCGGGCGAACTCGACCCTCTGGTCAAGGAGATGATCTATGTCGCTGTCTCGACTGCCAACGGCTGCAGCTATTGCGTTCATTCCCATACCTCCGCAGCGAAGGCCAAGGGGATGACGCCCGAGCAGCACGGCGAGTTGCTGGCAGTGATTGGCATGGCGATGCAGACGAACGGCCTTGTGACAGGGCTGGGCGTCGAGGTGGACGAGGCGTTCCAAGCATGAGGTCTTGCCGGAGACCGGAAATTTTGGCGGTCATGCGAGCGCGGTCGGCCGTGTTTTGACCAGGAAGAAGATCAGGTGCGGCGCGTCGCGCCCAAAGGAGTGAGAGAAATGCCAGCGAAGATATCCAGAGCTTCCTATGCCGCGATGTTCGGCCCGACCGTGGGCGACAAGCTGCGGCTGGCAGACACGGATCTGATCATCGAGGTCGAGCGCGACCTGATCGCCGAGGCCGCTGGCGCGGCGATGACCGGCGGAACGGGAGCGAATTCCCTCGCCTACGGAGAAGAAGTCAAATTCGGCGGTGGCAAGGTGATCCGCGACGGCATGGGCCAGTCTCAAGCGACGCGGGCCGAAGGCGCGGTCGACACGGTCATCACCAACGCGCTGATCGTCGACTGGACCGGCATCTACAAGGCCGATGTCGGCCTGAGGGATGGCCGCATCCACAAGATCGGCAAGGCCGGCAACCCCGACACGCAACCGGGCGTGAACATCATCGTAGGTCCGGGCACCGAGGCCATTGCCGGCGAAGGCAAGATCCTGACCGCGGGCGGCTTCGACAGCCATATCCACTTTATTTGCCCGCAACAGATAGAGGACGCGCTGCACTCGGGTCTGACCACCATGCTGGGCGGTGGCACCGGTCCGGCGCATGGCACGCTCGCGACCACCTGCACGCCGGGGCGGTGGCACATCGGGCGGATGCTGCAGGCCGCCGACGCCTTCCCGATGAACCTCGCCTTTGCGGGCAAGGGCAATGCCAGCCTGCCTGCGGCTCTCGAGGAGCAGGTCAAGGCCGGCGCCTGCGCTCTGAAGCTCCACGAGGACTGGGGCACGACGCCCGGCGCAATTGATTGCTGCCTGTCGGTCGCCGACGACATGGACGTGCAGGTGATGATCCACACCGACACGCTGAACGAAAGTGGTTTCGTCGAGAATACCGTGGCCGCTATCAAGGGCCGGACAATCCACGCCTTTCATACTGAAGGTGCGGGCGGCGGACACGCGCCCGACATTATCAAGATCTGCGGCGAGGAGAACGTCCTGCCTTCGTCGACCAACCCGACGCGACCCTTCACCGTCAACACGCTGGAAGAGCATCTGGACATGCTCATGGTCTGCCATCACCTCGACAAGTCGATTCCCGAGGACGTGGCCTTCGCCGAAAGCCGCATCCGGCGCGAGACCATTGCGGCCGAGGATATCCTGCACGACATGGGCGCCTTCAGTATCATCGCGTCGGACAGCCAGGCGATGGGGCGCGTGGGCGAGGTGATTATCCGCACCTGGCAGACAGCCGACAAGATGAAGAAACAGCGGGGCAAGTTGGCCGAGGAAACCGGCGACAACGACAACTTCCGGGTGCGCCGCTATGTTGCGAAGTACACGATCAACCCGGCAATTGCGCATGGGCTTTCCCAACACATCGGTTCAATCGAGGAAGGCAAACGCGCCGACCTTGTCCTATGGAACCCGGCCTTCTTTGGCGTGAAACCCGAAATGGTACTTCTGGGCGGCACCATCGTTTGCGCCCAGATGGGAGACCCGAACGCCTCGATCCCGACACCCCAGCCGGTCTATACGCGGCCCATGTGGGGCGCCTACGGCCGGTCCGTTGAGCATTCGGCGGTGACTTTCGTGAGCCATGCGGCCAACCGAGAGAACATCCGCCAGACACTCGGGCTGGCCAAGAACTTGCTACCGGTCGAGAACACGCGGAACATCGGAAAGAAGGATCTCAAGCTGAACGACGCCTGCCCGCATGTAGAGGTGCATCCCGAGACCTACGAGGTGAGGGCCGATGGCGAGTTGTTGACCTGTCAGCCCGCCGAGGTGCTGCCGATGGCGCAGAGATACTTCTTGTTCTGAAACATCATTGGAATGCATAGCGGAGTTGCGGGAATGGAAGTGGTGAATGCCGCGCATATCACCTACCTGAAAGCCAAGGGGGGAAACCCGGAACTGGAGGTTTCCAATGGCAAACAGGTTTTTCGACGGCTTGACACGCGGTCTCACCGCCTATGCCGAACGTCATGCTCGCATGGATCAAATCCGCGCTCTGAACGCGAAAACGGACGACGAACTGCTCGCAATGGGGCTGACCCGCGGAGACATTCCGCGCCATGTCTACAGGGACATCTTCTTCGTCTGATCAAGACCGGACGGGGCCTTTGGGCCCTGTCCGCTCAATCTGTTCCAATAGCAGTTCTGATCACTCAGGACGGTCCCGCGGAGATTACGTCCGGAGCCGTGACTGAAGCTGTAGATCGACGCGGCCTCGACAGCCGCGCTTCGAAAATTTTTTTCCCGAGCGGCACCTCGACGGCAAGACCGGAAACCCACACCGGGTTGATGAGCGGGCATTTTAACTTCGTGGTGGGCGGCAATCGAGCTGCCTTCAATGCGAAATTGAGTGCGCCTTGCGTTGGTTCGGCAAACGGCGACCTCCCCGGACAAAACTCCCTGATTGCGAAAATGGAGCGATCACCATGCATCCTGTGAGCCAGACAGTCAGAAAGGCGGGCGACTGGTCCACGGCCTCGGACAGGTGTCTGCTGACCTATGAAGACAGGTTTTTCCGGCGAAAGAAGCTCACCTCCGAAGGCGGTCTCGCCTTCGTGGTCGATATGAAGCAGACCACGAATTTCGATCACGGAGATGCTTTCGAACTGCCAGGAGCAATCCTCATCGAGGTCGTCGCGGCCCCCGAGGCACTCCTTGCTGTCACCGGGCCGGACCTGACACGTCTTGCATGGCATATCGGCAACCGCCACACACCCTGCCAAATCGGGGCCAACCGCCTTCTGATCCGGGACGACCCGGTGATCGGTCACATGCTCGAACACCTTGGCGCGACCATTACCCCAGTGACCGAACCCTTCACGCCCGAAGGTGGCGCTTATGGCCACGGACGCACCCACAGCCATGAACACGGCCACACCGCCCATCACGCCCATGACCACTGAGCTGCTCACTCTCACGCAATGGCTGTCTCCCGCGTATCCCATCGGGGCGTTCGCCTACTCTCATGGCATGGAACTGGCGATCCGTTCTGGTTGGGTGCGTGATGGCGATACTCTTGGCAGCTGGCTTGCGGGCATCGTCGCCGAGGGCTCGGGACGAACCGACGCGATCCTTCTTGCGGCCGCGTATGGCGCCGAGACATCAGAACGGCTGGATGAACTGAACGCGATTGCACGCGCCTTTTCGGCCTCGGCCGAGCGTATACGCGAAAGCGAACGCCAGGGCGTGGCTTTCGCAGCCACGACGCGCGCAGTCTGGGGCCTCGACCTCCCGGACCTGTTGTATCCTGTGGCGGTTGGCCGGGCCGCGAGTGTCAAAGCTTTGCCCTTGCTGGACACTACGGCACTGTACCTGCAGGCCTTCGCGTCCAACCTTGTGTCGGCGGCCGTGCGCCTGGTTCCCCTGGGACAGACCGAGGGTCAGACGGTTCTGGCGGCGCTCACCCCAATCTGCGGCGACATCGCCACCGAGGCGATTTCGGCTGATCCCGATGACCTCTGGTCCAACACCTGGGGATCGGATATCGCATCCATGCGGCACGAAACCATGGAACCAAGGCTTTTCCAGTCATGACCACGATGAACGGACCTCTTCGCGTTGGCATCGGTGGCCCCGTGGGTGCGGGGAAGACGACGCTTACCGCCAAACTCGCCAAGCTCCTCCACCCCCAAACTTCGGTCGCGGTGATCACCAACGATATCTACACCCAGGAGGATGCCGAGGCTCTGATGCGGATGCAGATCCTGCCCGGCGACCGCGTGATGGGAGTGGAAACCGGGGGATGCCCCCACACCGCGATCCGCGAGGATGCCTCAATAAACCTGGCCGCGGTGGCCGAGATGTGCGCGCGCCATGACGATCTCGAGATCGTCTTGATCGAATCCGGCGGCGACAACCTGTCCGCTACATTCTCACCCGAACTCGCGGACCTGACGATCTATGTCATCGACGTGGCGGCGGGCGAGGAAATTCCGCGAAAAGGCGGTCCCGCAATTACCAAGTCGGACCTCCTTGTCATCAACAAGACCGACCTGGCCCCCCATGTGGGCGCCTCTCTCGAGGTTATGGACCGGGACGCGAAACGGATGCGCGGCGATCGACCGTACCTTTTTACGGCCCTGCGTCACGATAACGGCCCGGAAGCTGTTCTTGCGGCCATCCGTGAGATCGGGGGGCTGGCATGAGTTTCGAAGCAGCTCTCGCAGCGATCCGCGCCCAGGCACCTGACATCAGGCCGCGTGTGGGTTTCATCCTCGGCTCCGGGCTCGGGCATCTGGCGGACTCGGTCGATGGTGTCGCCATCGACTATACCGAATTGCCGGGTTTCCCCCATGCAAGCGTGTCCGGCCACAGCCCGAAACTCGTTCTCGGTAGACTGGAAAGAGTCGAGGTCGCCGTTCTGGGCGGACGCGAACACTACTACGAGAACGGCCGCGCCGATGCGATGCGCTTGCCTCTGGAAGTTCTGAACTCGCTCGGCATCGACACATTGTTCGTGACGAACGCCTGCGGATCGTTCCTCCCCGAAATCCCACCGGGCAACCTGATGCTGGTCAACGATCACATCAACTACTCGGGCCGAAGCCCACTGATCGGCGAACCCACAGACAGGCGGTTCGTCAATCTGACCGAAGCCTATGACCCGGGCATTCGCGCCCAGCTGCAGGCTGTGGCCAAGGACGAGGAGATACCGCTGATCGAAGGCGTCTATGCATGGTACTCTGGTCCGAATTTCGAGACGCCTGCCGAGATCCGCGCGCTGAAAATCCTGGGTGCCGATGCCGTCGGAATGTCGACAGTGCCCGAAATCATCCTAGGACGCTTTCTCGGTCTGAGATGCTGCGCCGTGTCGGTCGTCACCAACATGGCTGCCGGCCTTGGGAACGAGCAGATCAGCCACGAGCATACCAAGGCAAGCGCTCCGGTCGGCGCGGCCAAGCTGGAGAAGATCATACGGGGCTATCTGCGCGGCCTGACCTGATATCCGCACGGCCTTGAAATCGCCCAATAGCCGACAAATTGCGATCCAATTCCTGAGCCAGCGTCGGCCTCATGTGGACATGGGGCAAATCAAATCTTTGGAATGTAGGCCAGCCTTTTGGCAAGGGCGTCTCTGCCCTGATGTTTGCCGCCCTTCTCTGCATGCCGTCCGCAGCCGATGCGACAGCCAAGCGTCCGCACCTTACCCCTGTAAAGGAAACCGCAGCGCCCGAGGGCTTTGCGGGCGTCTGCGCGCGGTACACTTGGGCATGCGCGCGAGCCGGTGGCAGCAAGCACGGCAGCCGCGAATTGATGAGAATGGCCGACGAGGTCAATCAGGCGATCAATCGCAGCACGCGGGAAGTTTCCGACGAAGCTCAATACGCCCGCAGCGAGTACTGGGCTCTGCCCACCGCGCGCGGCGGCGATTGCGAGGATTTTGCGCTCGCGAAGAAACAGGCACTGATCGGCCGCGGGGTCGCTCCCCAGAACTTGCTGATTGCGACTGTTCTCGATCGCAAACGCAATCCGCATGCCGTGCTGGTGATGCGCACCGAATCCGGTGATTTCGTACTCGACAACCTGACTGACCGAATCCTCGATTGGCGGGCGACGGGCTACACATTTCTGAGAATGCAGAACCCGTCTTCACCCGGTCACTGGTCGGCCATCCTGACAGGCGGGATCCTCGGGGGCTGACGCCCCCGAAGTCGTCTTACTATCGATCAGCCGTTGCCCGGATTGCTTTCGTCATGACGGTCGGCGTCGTTACCGTGTCCATTGTTGCCGTCATCATCCGAACTGTCGTCACCCGCGCCGTCGTCTCCGGACGAGCCGGAACCAGTTCCGCCGTCCGTGCTGCCGTCACCGCCGGGATTTCCAAGACCTCCGGAGCCGCCTGATCCATCTTCGATCCCTTCCGAGATCGACGCGGTCGCGGTATCGGCCAGCGGCAGGCCCAGGTCGGGACAATTGGCCAGCATGTACTCCACCAGCCGGCGCCAGTCCTTACGCTCGCTCAATTGATCAACGACATAAGCTGGGACCATCTGGTCGAATTCGCACAGCCCGTAGGGAAGCCTGATCTTCAGCACTTTCCCATATTCCAAGTTTGCGGTGTTCTGACGAGGATTCAACTCGCCCGACGTTGCCGTCGTTGCGAACATCATTGCTCCGACCGCGGCAAAAGCCACGAACGTTTTCTTCATTGTGTTCTTCATTTTTTTTTAGCCCTTAGAGATCGTTTAGATCTCACCCCAAAGTAAAGATTTCGTAATCCTTACCGAGGTCAACCGCAATATGTTGCATTTTCAAGAACGAAACAGGAGCCAGCGCGTTGCAGGATTACGCCATCAGAACCGCTCTACTCGGCCCAAGGACCGTGGAATCCCGTTCCCGGCCGGTCGATGCGCTCGAACCCATGACGCCCGAAGTAATCCCTCTGCGCCTGAATCAGATCCGCAGTACCTCGTCCGCGGCGAACGGTGTCGAAGTAAGACAGCGCCGAGGACAAGGCAGGTACGGGCAAGCCGTGATGAACCGAGGCTGCCACAACGCGCCGGAGCGCAGGCACACCAGCCGACAGGCGCTCGACGAAAGCAGGCGCAAGGATCAGCTGGCCATGCGGTATCCCGGCACGGATCGCACTCGCGATATCGTCCAGAAGTGATGAACGAATGATGCATCCCGCCCGCCAGATCTCGGCGACGCGTGCAAGATCCAAAGACCAGTCGAAATGTTCCGACGCCGCGGCGAGCAGTGCCATGCCCTGCCCATAGCCGATGATGCGCGCAGCAAAGAGCGCTGTTTCAAGATCCGCATCCAGAATTTCGGCGGTGTTGTCCTTCCCGTGCGGATAGGCCTTTTCCGCATCCTTCCGCATGGCCTTTCCCGCTGACCACGACCTCGCCGCCACGGCGGCCTCGATCGTCGTTGCAGACTGACCAAGCTTCAGTGCCTCGATAACGGTCCAGCGACCCGTTCCCTTCTGACCCGCGCTGTCCACGATCACATCCACCATGGGCTCTCCGGTCTCCGCGTCGCGAGAGGCGAGGATCTTGGCCGTGATCTCGATCAGATAGGATTGCAGCGGCCCCTCGTTCCAGTCGGCAAAAAGCTCCGCCATCTCGCCCATGCCACGCCCGCCAGCGCGCAACAGCCCATAGACCTCGGCGATCAATTGCATGTCGGCATACTCGATACCGTTGTGCACCGTTTTGACGAAATGGCCTGCGCCGTCCGGTCCAAGCCAATCGGCGCAAGGATCCTTCCTGTACTTGGCCGCAATGGCACTCACGATGTCTTCGATGGCCTCGAAACTCTCACGCTTGCCGCCGACCATGATCGACGGTCCATGCCGCGCCCCTTCTTCCCCACCGGAGACGCCCATCCCAAGGAAGCCCAGCCCCAGTTCCTCTAAAGCCTGGGTTCTACGCCGTGTGTCGTTGAAGTCGGCATTCCCGGCATCGATGATCAGATCGCCCTTGTCCAGCAAAGGCACCAACTCATCGATCACCGAGTCCACCGCCGCGCCTGCCTGAACCATGATGATCACCGCGCGCGGCGCTTCCAGCGCTGCGACCAGATCATTCAATTCGTAGGCAGGTGTCAGCCTTGTCGCCAGATCGCCTGCGCTCTCCATGAAGGCGTCGACCTTGTCGTTCGATCGATTGTGAACAGCCACGTCAAAGCCGTTGTCGGCCATGTTCAGAGCAAGCGCTGCGCCCATCGTGCCCAGACCCGTCAATCCAATTCTTGCCATGAGCTACCTCTTGTGGATCACGGCCACCTGATCGCGCCGTGTCTTGGTATATTTCACCTGGAAAACGAAACAGCCCGATATTTCGGACGCCAGAGACCGGAACTCCGCCTCCGTCGCCGGATCGTCGTGATGAAATTCGCGGGTCTCGGAAAAGCCACGAAACAACTGCGCTGTCTTGGTAATCCCCGGGCGCTCGAACGTCTCGGGTTGCCAGCGCAAATCCTCGATCACGTACAATCCGCCCGATGGCAGCCCCGGAAAGATTTCAAGAAAAGCGTTCTGCTGATGATGGCTGGCATGACTGGCATCGTCGATCACGATATCCGCCGACCCTATCTCTCCAGCGGCACGAGCGATCTCAGATCTGTCGTCCATGTCGCACTGGATGAACTTGAAACGCGGATGCAGGAACCATGAGAAATCGGAAATATCCAGACCGATGATCTGCGCTTCGCTGAAGTAGTCCAGCCACATCCGGATCGACGGCAAGTCCCTCGTCTCCCTGCCCGCGTCGATCCCGTGCTCGGGTCCACCGATCAGAAGCCCCATCTCCAGAAACGTGACAGGGCGCTCTCGGAAAGGCCGGAACAAAAGCTCGTAAAGTTCTGTGTAGCGATGCTTCTTCGGGCCCTTGTCCGAGCCGTACTTGTCTGCCAGTTCACCCAGAGACGGCGCCGCGGGCATCGTGTCTTTCATCAAGCTGCACTCCGGTTCGGAGGCAGTCTAGACAGACCGGGCGGCAGCGTCGAGGGCCGCCCGGCGCAAATGCGTCACGCCGCCTGGGGCGGTGCCATCACGTCAACCAGAGCCTCGACCAGCGCATCGTCCTTCAGCCGCAATGGGGCATTGAGCGCATCAGCCATGGCCATGCGCAGGACCAGCCCCAGAAGCGCAGTGTGAATGGCCGCAGCGGCACGTCGGGCGTCGACCAACCGTCGGTAACGTCCACTGTCCACCAGCTTGCCAGCCAGAGTGTCATACATCTGCGTCGTCGACGGGTGAATTCGTCCGAGCGTGGTCAACATCTGACCGTTTCGCCCGGGTCTCTGACCGATCTGCGGCGTGACATACATCAGGCGGAACCTGTCGAGGTCCGATGTATGAAAAACGGCCAGCGCCGTCACGTAAGAGCGAATTGCATCCCCTGCCGAGTCCGACACGCGTATTGCACTCTGTCCGGCCGCGCTTTCGGCCTCCAGAGCCGGACGCACCAGCGCTTCGATCAAACGCGCCTTGTTCGGGAACCAATACAGGACGGCCTGTTTGGATACGCCGACCTTCTCTGCAATGGCGTCGAATGTAAGCCTGTCCGGCCCGCCGTTGCGCACGACCTCGCGCGCTGCAGTCAAAATCCGTTCCGCGGTATCCCCACGTTTCAATGGCATCGTGAACCCCCTGCACCTACCAACGGTAACGGTTTCGCACGGCATATTGGCTTACGGGAAGGAGATAAGTGTGCAGAAACTCATGGTTTCCGGAATGGCATCAATTTCTTCGCAAGCACTTTTTTCACTTCAACCATTGCACAGGGCAAATTCGCTACTTGCATGCCTTCTCGGTCATGCGTGGCGCGGTTTTGGGTCATGGAAGGAAGAAGGCTGCCGAATAAAAAAGGCCCCGCCGTCGCCGGCGGGACCTTCGGTCCGGGTTAACCGGCCCTCTTAGTCGTCGTCGCTCTTTTTGAGAGCAGCGCCAAGGATGTCGCCAAGCGAAGCGCCCGAGTCGGACGAACCGAACTGTTCGACAGCTTCTTTCTCTTCGGCGATCTCACGGGCTTTGATCGACAGGCCCAGACGGCGCGTCTTGGCGTCGACATTGGTGACGCGTACGTCAACCTTGTCGCCAACCGAGAAGCGATCGGGACGCTGTTCAGCACGGTCACGCGACAGGTCCGAACGGCGAATGAAGGACTTCATGCCTTCGTACTCGACCTCGATGCCGCCATCTTCGATCGCGGTGACAACCACGGTGATGACCGAACCGCGCTTCACGCCTTCGACAACACCAGTGAAGCTGTCATCGAGAGCCTTGACGGACAGAGAAATCCGCTCCTTCTCGACATCCACTTCCGTGACAACGGCCTGGACGATGTCGCCCTTGCGGTAGTCTTGGATTGCATCTTCGCCACGCTGGTCCCAGCTGAGATCGCTGAGGTGCACCATTCCGTCGATGTCGTTCTCGAGACCGATGAACAGGCCGAACTCGGTGATGTTCTTGACCTCGCCCTCGACATTTGTGCCGACCGGGTGAGTCTCGGCGAAGACCTCCCACGGATTGCGCTGGGTCTGTTTGAGCCCCAGCGACACACGGCGCTTGGCCGAGTCGATTTCCAGCACCATGACGTCGACTTCCTGCGAAGTCGAAACGATCTTGCCGGGATGGACGTTCTTCTTGGTCCAGCTCATTTCGGAGACGTGGACCAGACCCTCGACACCGGCTTCCAGCTCGACGAACGCACCGTAGTCGGTGATGTTCGTCACGCGGCCCTGGTGAACAGAGCCCAGCGGGTAGTTTCTCTCGACCGCATCCCAGGGATCTTCCTGAAGCTGCTTCATGCCAAGGCTGATGCGGTGGGTGTCCTTGTTGATCTTGATGACCTGAACCTTGACCGTCTCGCCGATCGATACGATCTCGGACGGATGGTTCACGCGGCGCCACGCCATGTCGGTGACATGCAGAAGACCGTCTACTCCGCCCAGATCAACAAACGCACCGTATTCGGTGATGTTCTTGACGACACCGTCCACGGAATCGCCTTCCTGGATCTTCGAGATGACCTCGGCGCGCTGTTCGGCGCGGCTCTCTTCCAGGATGGCACGCCGCGAAACGACGATGTTGCCGCGGCGGCGATCCATTTTCAGGATCTGGAAGGGCTGCTTCAGACCCATCAGCGGGCCGGCATCGCGCACGGGGCGCACGTCGACCTGAGAGCCGGGCAGGAACGCAACAGCGCCGCCCAAATCGACGGTGAAACCGCCCTTGACCCGGCCAAAGATCGCACCGTCCACGCGGGCGTCATTGGCATAGGCTTTCTCCAGCTTGTCCCAGGCAGCCTCGCGGCGGGCTTTGTCGCGGCTGATGACCGCTTCCCCACGCGCGTTCTCGACACGGTCAAGATAAACCTCGACCTCGTCGCCAACGGCAATTTCAGGGGCTTCACCGGGGTTAGCGAATTCCTTGAGATCGACACGGCCTTCCATCTTGTAGCCGACGTCGATGATGGCTTGTCCCGCTTCGATCGCGATGACCTTGCCTTTGACAACAGACCCTTCGTCGGGCGTGTCGATTTCGAGGCTTTCGTTCAGGAGGGCCTCGAACTCCTCCATGGTTGCTTTAGCGCACATGCGTGTTTCGTATCCTATCTTTCGATTTTGCTGGCCGAGCGGTTGTCTCCGCCGGTCTTGGATTGGTCTCTGACGATCATGCCCATGAAACGCAAACAAGAAGGGCCGGTGGTGACCGACCCTGCTCAAGTCTCAGGCTCACAGCTGTAATCGCCGCTTCGACGGGGCGCTCTATAGGGGGGATTGCCTGGCAAAGCAAGTCCACCCTTGCATTATGAACGTCAGCCGACCGCTGTTGCCTCGTAACCGGCAGATTTCATGGCGGCCAACAACTCATCCGTTGAGCGGTTGCCGGCGATCTTGACCCGCCTCGCCTCAAGATCGACCTCGACTCCGGCATCCGGATCGACACTCAGCAATGCTTTCTCAATCGTTGCCTTGCAATGGCCGCAACTCATATCCGGAACGTGGAACTCTTTCATGGAATGATCTCCGGTATTTCCTACGCAGCGATCTAGAGTATCCGGCGAACCAAAGGTCAAGCGCAGGATCGACGGCATACCAAGGCATACGGTATACGATTGAACACATTGATTTTATTGCATAATTTTCTTGAAATGGTCGCCTCTGCGCGCTACCTCGTCAGAAACGAAGCCATCAGCCGCCGAAAGGATCCACTTGTGCCGAAGCCAAACACCAAGTTCGACCTCAGCCTCGAGGACATGGAGCTGATCGAGACGGCTCTGCAAAAAACACAGGCCACCGGACAGGCGGACCCGCGCAAGATACACGAGCTTCTGGGCCGGCTTCACAATCAGAAGACGTTCTTCCGGCCTCAGGGAACCTACGTCTCCGGCTAAGGGTTACTCGCCTCTAGCAATATTTCTCGGGGCCTTTCCACTGGTCCTCCGAGTATCTGTCACCATGCGCCCAGCCAACTGGCAGCACCCTCTCGATCGCTTGCAGGTCGCTTTCTGACAAGGCGATCTCCGTCCCGCGTACCAGCTCGGCCAGATGTCCAACCGATCTTGTACCCGGAATGGGGATTACGTGATCTCCCTGGGCGATGCACCACGCGATGGCCAGCGCGGCGGCCGGTTCACCCATCTCGCGCGCAAGCGCCCGGAAGCCGTCGGTAATCTGAATATTCGCGCTGTAGTTTGGCTCCCGGAACCGCGGATTCGTCTTCAGGAACGGGATTTGGGTCAGCTTGTCACGACCGAATGGGGCGTCGGTCAGATACGTACGCCCGACCGGAGAAAAGGCCACCAACGCAACTCCGAGTTCCTCACAGGCCTGGCATAGACCAAGCTCGGGATACCGGGTTCCAAGCGAGTACTCTGACTGCACGGCCGCCACCGGAAAGGCCGTCACCGCGCGGCGCAGTGTCGACGGGGCTATCTCGGAAAAGCCGATCGCCTTCGCCTTACCCTTCTTTACCAACTCCCCCATTTCGCCGGCAACGTCTTCAACCGCGCGCCCTGGTTCAAGGCGGTGCGCATAGAAAAGGTCGACCGCCTCGACACCCAGAAGTTTCAGGCTCCGGTCCAGCGTCGCCTCCATGAACTCGGGCGCGTTCGAGATGCGTCGACCGCCCGTTGCTGGATCTGGCGCAAAAGCGGCCTTTGTCGCGATGGTCATCCGTTCGCGTGCGCCAGGGCGATCTTTCAGCCACGCGCCGATTATCTCCTCGGACCTTCCGTTCCCATAGGCGGCCGCCGTATCGATATGGCTGACATCCGCGTCGATGCAGGCGTCAAGAACCGCATGCGATTCTTCCAACGTGGCATGCCCGTAGATCCCAGCGAACGACATCGCCCCGATGCCGAACTGCGAAATCAAGGGACCATCCTTGCCTAGCCGCGTACGCTTCATATTGCCTCCTCCAGCTTTGCCCTGACCGCCGCCTCGGCCACCGCGACGGCCTCTTCGATGCTCATGTCTGTGGTATCTATCGTCACGGCATCCTCGGCCGGACGCAAAGGCGCATCCGATCGGCCCATATCACGGGCATCGCGTTTTCTCACTTCATCAAGCACGTCTTCCAAGCGGGCGGCTTGCCCTGCTTCCTTCAACTCCCGGAACCGGCGCTCGGCGCGGCACTCGGCGCTTGCAGTGACGAACAGTTTCACTTCGGCATCGGGGCAGATCACCGTGCCGATGTCGCGGCCATCCAGAACGGCGCCGCCCTCGCGCCGCGCAAAATCACGCTGGAATGCCACCAGCGCCGCGCGCACCTCGGGAATCGTAGCGACACGACTTGCAAGTTCCGCCACAGCCTGCGTACGCAATCCGTCCCGCTCAAGATCTTCAGGAACCACGGCCTTTGCAGACTCTTCGGGCGAGAAACCCGTTTCCAGAAGTTTGCGGCCAGTCGCACGATACAGAAGCCCAGTATCCAGGTGCGCAAAGCCGAACGTCTGCGCCACGGCACGACTGATGGTGCCCTTTCCCGCCGCGGCAGGTCCGTCGATTGCCACTGTAAATCCCATTTCGCCTTTCCCACGGCATCGCCGCGACATCGCTACATGTTACAAACTACTAGGATAATTGGCGATGAACGAAAAGGCGGCACTGGGAAACCCTCAATCACGCCGCGGCACGAACGGCCTCAAGCGAAGACCTGACCGCCGCTACCAGCTCACGGATGCCGGAGCCTTCCGGCTCCTTGAGCGCCTTGTTCAAGGCAAGCAGGCAGGAATGCGTTTCCGTTAAGCCGACAAGGGCGGACAACCCCATCATCTTGTGAACGTCTTCAAGGACGGCCTCAGTATCGGTGCCTCCCCGCAAGCCCCTGTCCATTTTTTCAAGCGAGGAGAAGATCTCGGCGATTGCTTTGCTCCGCACCTGCGACGCCGCTTCACCGCCAAGAACTTCAACAAGCTCCCGCTCCATATCCAGTCCGCGGTCCAGGGAATCATGCCCTCCGAAACTCCCCGACAAGACTTCGGCGAGGCGTCCGCGTGACAAGGGCTTGATCAGAACGTCGCTGAACCCGGTCTGCCGAAACTGGCGAATGTCCTCAGGCAGCGTGTGTGCGGTCAGGGCCACAATCGGGGTCCCTCCATTCGGCCCCGTTCCTTCACGGATCTGGCGTGCCGCGGAAACCCCGTCGAGACGCGGCATGGAAATATCCATTAAGATCAGGTCGAACCGTTTCCTGCCAGCATATTCAATCCCATCAAGACCATCAAACGCCTCAGTGACAATGCAGCCAAAGCCCAACAGCATTTCCCGGGCAACCAACCGGTTGATCTCGTTGTCTTCGACGAGAAGGACCTGGCGTCCACGCGCATCCGGCGTCTTGACCGTCGGGTTCGACTTCTTGTCAGGCAGCATTCCTCCGCATTCAGGAAGCGGGATGCGCACCCAGAAGACCGAACCTTCACCCAATTCACTCTCAACTCCGATTTCCCCCTTCAGGATCTCCACAAGCCTGCGCGTGATGCCAAGACCCAATCCGGTGCCTTCCGTGCCGCGGGCAAAGCTCGCGTCAAGCGTCACGAAATCTTCGAAAATCCGGTTGAGGTTCTCATCCCCAATTCCGACGCCTGTGTCGATCACGCGAAGCTCCACCTCGTCGGAGCCCGGTGCCGCTTCAGCCTCGATGGTAATCGTTCCGTTTTCCGTGAACTTGATTGCGTTACCGACCAGGTTGACCAGAACCTGTTCGATCCGGCCACGATCACCGGAAACTAGCGATGGGATTTTCCCAAGGAAATTCACCTTGACCACGTTGCCCCGTGCTCCGGCGGGACCTCGCAAACTCTCGGCCACCGATGTAACCAATTCGGATAGATCAAGACCTTCATTCGCTGGCTCAGTCTTGTCGGCATCCATTCGGGAAATGTCCAACACGTCATTTACGTGTCGCAGCAGCATCTGCCCGGACGTTCCCATTACTTCTACGAAGTGACGCTGGCGACCATCAAGCTCCGTCGATTGCAACAAGTCCAAAGTGCCGAGAATCCCGTTCAACGGTGTCCGCATCTCATGGCTCATTACAGCCAGAAGGTCCGCCTTTGCCTTTTCCCCAAGAACCGCCCTGTCGCGCGCCTCGACCAGCTCCTTCTCTGCCGAGACGCGCTTCGAAATGTCGCGGATGAATGAAATATAGATTTCACCTTCCGCACTTCTCGCTGTCGAAATCGACATCTCTACAGGGAAGACGGACCCATCTCGACGCATGGCCTCCATCTGGAAAAGCCCGCTGTCGATCATGCGCTTTGCACCGGTTTCCAAGTGGCGTCGCATGCCGTCGTCGTGGGCCTGGCGCTGCGCCGGTGGGACAATCAGACCGGACATCTTCTGGCCAATAACCTCGGAACGCTCATAACCGAAAATGCGTTCCGCGGCCTTGTTGAATTCGATCACCCTATTCTGGCGATCGACAACAACGACAGCATCCAGCGATGTGCCGACGATAGAGCCGAGACGACTGCGCGTTTGCTCGATCTCGTCGGTCTGGCGTCGGGTAATTGCCAGCACATGTGCCAGCACAACCACGAACCCCAAGAGCAACAGGACAAGGAACAGGACCAGCATCGCAAGGTCGAACATCGCCTCGGCGGCACGTTCCCGATTGGATTCCGTAATTTCGGAATACACCTTGACGCCTACGAGCGTCGTCATCCGAACATCCGGCCTGATGGCGTCCGCGGCTTCTATGAAATCCGGCAGGCTGGCCGCCAGCCGATCATCCGGCCCGTCAATAAGCGGTATGTTGTCGTCCAGAAAGTCCCGGACACGAGTCATGGCCTCTCTGACGCCTTGATCCTCGAGCACCGGAAAAAATGCTTGCGCAGAAGTTATGATCGTGGCCCGGGAATACACGACGTCGAACCTGCGACGCAGTTCGCTTAACGAAGCGGGGTCATCTGGTGTCGCAACCAGCGCAGCCGCGTGCAAAGCGCCGAATTCGACCTCCAGTTGGGACAGCGTCCATTGAAGATTGTCACCCGGCGCGGTCGCGAGCTTGTTGAGTTGCTGGCGTGCGTCCGAACTCAGCAACCAGACGCAATAGACCGATGCAGCAAGCAGGCCAAGAAAAAGAGCAAAGCCGCGCCCACCGGCGCGGCTGATCATTTTGGCCAGGTATTCGCGCATTACTCCATACCGCCGTGCCCTCAGGGCAGAATTTCGATCCGGTCCAGTTGCCAGATACTACGAGAGTATATCACTTCAGAACGATAATCGGAATTCAAGTCATAAGGATATACCAGCCAGAGCGGCCCCTTGTCCCGCACGGACATCGGTTCTCCGTTTCTGTGATGCGCCAGAATTGGCCCATTCTCCACGCCGTCGGATACCGGCACTTCAACGGCATAGTCATTGATTGCCCGCGCCATAAAGACACCTTCGGTCACGCCGAGGTCCTGAAGCAAAGCCCGAAGTGATACCCCGGTGAAATCCTGAACGCCGTCAGACCAGATCGTGGTTGTCTGAAAACTGGACAGCCCAAGCGCCTCCAGATCGGACAGAGTGTACTCTACAACATCATCAAGACCCGTCACGGTCAGGATCACTGGTTCATGTGACTCCGCCAAGACCTGTCCCGCAAGACATCCGGACACAAGCACAGCCAGAATTCGCCGCCTTTGGAAAACCATACGCCACTCCCTTTCGGTTCAATAGTTCCGAAGCAATTCCGATACAATCATCGCCCTCAATGCCATTAAACAGGTAAGCGGTCACCAATACGAAGGTATACGAAAATAGCCTAAGGTATATAACTTACACCTGCTACAAAGGGTGCCGAAAACCCCGGCTCCATTTGCATCACCCGCCGAAACCAGCCATTCCCCCCGTGCGAACGATCCATTAAGCTGCTCAATGAAAGAAAGTCTGATACTCGAATGCGATTGCTAGTTGCCGATGATCACGATCTGGTGCGGGAAACGATTGCTCTGTTTCTCGAAGCGGAAGGCATAACCGATATTGTGTCGGTGGACTCACTCGAAGCGGCCCTGAAGGCGATCTCGGAGAGTGGAACCTTTGATCTGGTCCTTTTGGATTACAATATGCCCGGCATGGATGGTCTGACCGGGCTCCACAGAGCACTTGAAGCGAATAAGAACCGCCCCGTCGCTATCCTCTCAGGAACCGCAAGCTCGCAGGTCGCGAACGAGGCCATCGCCGCCGGCGCTGCCGGCTTCATCCCGAAGACCCTTGGCTCGAAATCCATGCTCAGCGCAATCCGCTTCATGGCCGCCGGCGAGGTCTTCCTCCCGTTCAGTTTCATGCAGCAGGCCGAAAAGAAAACCGTGGGCAATCTGACCGAACGCGAAACCGAGGTTCTGCGCGGACTCGTGGAGGGCAAATCGAACAAGGAAATCGCGCGTGATCTGGACCTGCAAGAGGTCACGATCAAACTTCACGTCAAGACCTTATGCCGAAAGCTTGACGCCAAGAACCGGACGCAGGCCGCAATGATCGCCCGCGATCGCGGTCTTCTCTAGCCCCTGCCGCGATAGGGCGCGACGCCCTGATCAGGAATCCAGACGCCAACCGGCGGTTCCCCGGACTGCCAGAAGACGTCGATCGGTATTCCGCCCCTTGGGTACCAGTAGCCACCGATCCGGAACCATTTTGGTTCCAGCAGTTCGCACAGCCGCCTGGCAATCTCCACTGTGCACCATTCGTGAAATGCTCCGTGGTTCCGGAAAGAGCCAAGGAAGAGTTTCAAGGACTTCGATTCAACCAGCCACTCACCCGGCACATAGTCAATGACCAGATGCGCGAAATCGGGCTGCCCCGTCATCGGGCAAAGTGACGTGAATTCAGGAGCGACGAAACGCACCGCATAGTCCAGGTCCTGATGTGGCGCGGGCACGCGCTCCAGCACCGCTTCATCTGGCGAGGCCGGCAACTCGGTCGCCTGACCCAGTTGGGTCAGGCCACTGACGTCGTGCCCGCTCATTCGCCTAGACCGCCTTCTTCAGCGCATCGACAAGATCGGTCTTTTCCCAGGAAAACCCGCCATCGGCATCGGGGGCACGCCCGAAGTGACCATAGGCAGCCGTGCGCTGATAGATCGGCTTGTTGAGTTCAAGATGTTTGCGAATGCCGCGAGGGCTAAGGTCCATCACCTGCTGCACCGCGGCTTCGATGGCCGCGTCGTCCACCTGTCCTGTGCCATATGTATCGGCATAGACCGACAGCGGCTTCGACACGCCGATCGCGTAGGACAGCTGAATCAGGCAGCGCTCAGCCATCCCGGCGGCCACGACGTTTTTCGCAAGGTAGCGCGCCGCGTAGGCCGCCGACCGGTCCACCTTCGTTGGATCCTTGCCCGAAAAGGCACCGCCTCCGTGAGGCGCGGCACCGCCGTAGGTGTCCACGATGATCTTGCGGCCGGTCAGCCCGGCATCACCGTCTGGTCCTCCAATCACAAAGGTCCCTGTCGGGTTCACCCACCATTCGGTCGCATCCGTGATCCAGCCTTCTGGAAGGACCTCGCGAATGTAGGGCTCCACGATCGCGCGAATATCCGCGCTCGTCTGGTCTTCGCTTTCATGCTGGGTCGACAGGACGATCGAGGTCACCTCGACCGGCTTTCCATTCTCGTATCGCACAGACAACTGTGACTTGGCATCAGGACGCAACGTCGGCTCTGCACCCGATTTCCGCGCTTCCGTCAGACGCTTCAGGATCGCATGCGCGTAATGGATCGGCGCAGGCATCAGTTCCGGGGTCTCGCCCACTGCATAGCCGAACATGATCCCCTGGTCGCCGGCGCCTTCGTCCTTGTTGCCGCCAGCATCAACGCCCTGGGCAATATGGGCCGATTGCGCGTGAAGGTAATTGTCGACCTTCATGTTCGCCCAGTGAAATCCGTGCTGTTCGTAGCCGATGTCGCGGACGCACTCGCGGGCGATCTCCTCGACCCGCGCAATCACGGAACCCGGCCCACGCACTTCCCCACCGATCACCACCCGGTCGGTCGTCGCGAAAGTCTCGCACGCCACGCGCGCCTCGGCCTCTTCAGTCAGAAAGGCGTCCAGCACGGCATCGGAAATCCGATCGCAAACCTTGTCCGGATGACCCTCGGACACGCTTTCCGAGGTAAAAATGTAGTTCTTGCGGCTCATGGGAAGTGCTCCATTAAATGTTTGACCCGCCACGTCAGGAAGCCGTTGTGGGGGCTGAAAGCGATTACGACGTAGGCGACCGATTTGCAATGGCGTTGCGCCGGCGTCTGTAGAAGAGTGTTGTTATTATGACTGAAAGGATAACGGCCAGAGGAACGTCCCCAGTCCGGGAATAAGGCGTTGGTGGCAAAGTCGCGGGCAAGGCCGCATCGATGAAACCTGCTTCCCCGAGGGGCAGCGCTTCACGCACTTGTCCCCTTGCATCGATCACCGCGGAAACACCGGTATTCGCGGCGCGGATCAACGGCAATCCCTGCTCGACGGCGCGGAACCTCGCCTGATCAAGATGCTGGTAGGGTCCCGAAAATGTGCCGAACCATGCGTCGTTGGTAATTTGAAGCAGATAGTCCTGGCGCCCTTCAAGATCGGCGGAATGCCGGGGGAAAATCGCCTCGTAACAGATCAGCGGAACGGTCCGGCCCAGGGGCGTGTCGATCATGCGGATGCTGTCTCCGGGGGTGAAACCATATCCCGTTGTTGCCGCAAGGGCGCGGATAAGATCGATCCGCATGGGAATGTATTCACCGAACGGAACCAGATGCACCTTGTCATAGGTGGCGGCAACACGGCCATCCCCATCAATCAGGGCAGAGCTGTTGTACCAATCGCCCTCTTCGGTTCTGCGGTTGATACCGGTGAACACCGGGACGCCACCCGATACCGCGGCGATCCGCGAGAGTACGGGACCCGCGATATCCAGCGGATAGGGAATGGCCGTCTCGGGCCAGACGACCAGATCCACCCCGTTCCTCGGTGCCGCCGTGTACTCCAGGGCACGCGCGACGAAGATGTGGGCGAGCTCGGGATCCCATTTCTCCCTTTGCGGCGCGTTCGGCTGAACCAACCGCACCACCTTGTCCGTCAGCTCGGTCTCACCTGAGCGAAGCCCTGATCCGATGACCGTCACCACGACAAGTGATCCGATCAGGAAAATCGTTCGCGTTCTCGGAAAAACGCGATCCATGACCACAAGGCTTCCCAGAACTAGCGTCAGAAGCGTCAGCCCGTATGGGCCTACGACCGCAGCCATAAGCCGGACATCCAAGTCTGCCCATATGTACGCGGGCAAGACCCACGGGAACCCGGTAAGCACATGCCCGCGCAGCATCTCGGCTCCGGCCAGGCACAAGGCCCATGAAATCGCGCGATGACCTCCAAGCCGCGCCGAGACCCATCCCGCAGCCCCCCAGAACAGCGCCAGCCCCGACGCCATGAGTACAAGCGCAAAAGGCGCCATCCATCCATGCGTTGCTGCATCGACCATGAATGGCTCGACGATCCAGTGAAGCGCGAGGGCAAAATAGCCAAGCCCCCCGCTCCAGCCGGCAAGGGCGGGGCGCCCGCCAAATGCCACCATCCAGGCAAGCGCCGCAAAACCGACCAGAGAAATCGGCCACAGGCCGAATGGCGCATGGCCCAGCGCGGCTGCAGCACCAGCCAAGGCTGCGAAGAAAATTAGCCGGCCCCGGCCCACGCGGCTATTCGGCCGCCTGCTGCGCCGCGTTCAGCCTCACACGAAGCCGCTTTATGCGGCGCGGGTCGGCATCAACGACCTCGAAATCGGGGCCATCGGGATGCTTGACCACTTCGCCGCGCGCGGGAACACGCCCCGCCAGCATGAAAACCAGCCCGCCCAGAGTGTCGATTTCTTCCTCGTCCTCTTCGGGAACAAGCTTCATACCGACCTCGGCCTCGAACTCCTCGATCGGCGTGCGCGCCTGCGCCAGGAAACAGCCCGCCGTTTCCTGCGTCCAGTACCGGCCCTCGGCGATGTCATGCTCATCCTCGATCTCGCCGATTACCTGCTCGATCAGATCCTCGATCGTTGCGAGACCGTCCACGCCTCCGTATTCATCGATGACAAGCGCCATGTGCATCCGGTCGCTCTGCATTTTTTGCAGCAGCACGCCAATCGGCATCGACGGCGGCGCATAAAGAAGGGGGCGCAGCATCTTCCCTAAAGCAAACTCCTCGCCGTTTCCGTTGAAGCCGTGCTTCAGCGCAAAATCCTTCAGGTGGACCATGCCAACAGGAGAATCCAGCGTTCCCTTGTAAACAGGCAGACGGCTCAGGCCGCTTTCGCGGAACACTTCGACCAGATCATCCTTTTCGATATCCACCGGAACCGCCACGATCTCGACCTTCGGGATCATGACATCCTCGACGCGCATTCGCGTTAGGTTTGCAAGATTAGCCTTGCTACCTTTTTCTGCCGAGACCATCGACGACAAACCACTATCGTCGTCGGAAGTTGAATCACCGCCGCCAAGCACCTCGAACAGCCGTCCGAAGAAACCCCGCGTACTCTCGTCGTCTTCCTGGCGCGCGCCCTGCGCTGCGCTAGAAGACCCGTCGCCCGTTTCGCCCATCAATCCTTTCCATCATCAATCGGGCCCGCAGAGCCCGACCCATTATATGGGTCTGGCACCCCAAGCTTGCCAAGTATCGCTATTTCGACAGCTTCCATCAAGTCACCGTCGCCCTCGCGCACATGATCGTAACCCAAAAGATGCAATGTTCCGTGAACAATCAGGTGAATTGCATGATCCGTTAGCGGTTTCCCGCCGGCTTCGGCCTCTCGCGAACAGGTATCGAAGGCGATCGCGATGTCACCGAGTTCGGGATCACCGACCGGTGCGGCAGGAACCCCTCCCTCAACTTCCGCGCCGCGTTCCTCAGAGGGCCATGACAGCACATTTGTCGGCTGCGGCTTGCCACGGAAATCCGCGTTGAGTTCGGCAATCCGCGCGTCGTCGCATCCCATCACAACGATCTCCCACGCGTCAGGCTCTAGCCCAAGATGTAGAAGCGCAGCCGCGACTGCGCGCTCCGCGGTCTCCTCAAGCCCGGCTGCCTCCCAGCGCTGATCTTCGATGACGACATCCACTGACATGGCCTTTCCTTACAGACGAAGCCGCGGCGCCGCCAGAGCAGTCCACTATGTGAAACTTCGAATGAGGTCTGGTGCTCGCGCCTTGATTTCTCCCGTCATTCTGCGATGAGCTAAACCAAAAATCGGAACCTTCAGGCCAGACCATGACGACCGCCATCTTCCCCGACCTCAAAGAAGCCTCCGTTTTCGTAACCGGAGGCGCATCAGGCATCGGGGCCGCGCTGGTCGAAGGTTTCGCGGCACAGGGCGCGCGCGTCGCCTTTGCGGATCTTCTTGACGGGAACGCATGCGCCGATGCCATTGCGGACAGAACAGGCAATCGGCCCCTGCCCCTTCAGACCGACGTCACCGACGTGCCTGCCCTTCGCGCCGCCATTGCCGAAGCGGCCAGTGTCCATGGCCCGGTTACGGTACTTGTGAACAACGCCGCCTGGGATGACCGCAGGGGCGCACTCGACGTGGACGAGGCTTACTGGGACAAGATGCAGGCGCTAAACCTGAAGCATCAGTTCTTCGCCGCGCAGGCCGTCGTGCCGGGGATGCAGGCCGCGGGCGGCGGGAGAATCGTAAATTTCAGTTCGATCAGTTACATGATGGGCATGGGAGATTACCCGGCATACACGTCGGCCAAGGCCGCAATCACAGCGCTGACACGGTCTTTTGCGCGGGAATTCGGCCGCGACAATATCCGCGTCAACGCCGTCATGCCCGGTTGGGTACTGACCCCGCGCCAGATGGAGCTCTGGGCTTCGCCCGAGGCGCTCGATGCCTTCCAGTCAAAAATGTGCCTGCCCGAGCATCTGAAACCCGAAGACATGGTGGCCCCGGTCCTGTTTCTCGCCTCGGAGGCCTCTACGGTGATGACCGGCCAGGCGTTGGTCGTCGACGGCGGCGTCGTGGTGACCGGGTGATGGGTGCAGAAAGCCGATACGCCGACTGGATCGCCGTGGACTGGGGCACCTCCCACCTGCGCGCCTGGGCCATGCGGCAGGACAAGCCCGTGGCGGAGAGTGCGTCCGAGAAGGGCATGGGAACCCTTGAGCGTTCCGGCTTCGAACCCGCCCTCCTCGATCTGATCGGCCCGTGGCTCGGACAGGATCGCATGACCGTCGTTGCCTGCGGCATGGTTGGCTCGCGCCAGGGCTGGACCGAGGCGGCCTACGGAGCGGTGCCAGCCAATCCCATGCCCGGGCGCATGACACGGGCCGAGACCCATGACAAACGGCTCGCCGTACACATCCTGCCGGGCCTGAAACAGGACAACCCTGCGGATGTCATGCGCGGCGAGGAAACTCAGATCGCCGGATATCTTGCCAGTGCGCCGCGCTTTGACGGCGTCATATGCCTGCCCGGCACCCACACGAAATGGGCGCAGATTTCCGCGGGCGAGGTCATCAGCTTTCGCACGTTTATGACCGGCGAATTGTTCGCGCTATTGTCGACGCAGTCTGTTCTGCGTCACACCGTCGGCAACGGTTGGGACGAGACAGCCTTCGCCGAAGCCGTCAGCGACGCCATTGCCAGACCCGAAGCAACAGCGGCGCGTCTCTTTTCACTTCGTGCCGAGGGTCTCCTGCACGGTCTTGGCCCGGCTGCCGCCCGTGCGCGCCTCTCGGGCGCGCTGATCGGCGCGGAACTTGCCGCATCCCGCCCCTACTGGCTGGGACAGGATATCGTCATCATAGGCGCGACCGGTCTGGCCTCTCGCTACCAGGAAGCGCTGGCCCAGCAAGGGCTTGCGCCACGCACCATCGACGCAACAGAGGCCACGCTGGCGGGATTGACCACAGCCTGGCGCACCCTCGAAGAGGCCGTGACATGAGCCACCCCCTGATCGCCATCCTGCGTGGCATCACCCCGGACGAAGCGCTGCCGGTCGGCGAAGCCTTGATCGAGGCCGGAATCGACAGGATCGAAGTCCCGCTGAACTCGCCGCATCCGCTGCATTCCATCGAGAAGATGGCCGACAGCTTCGGTAGCCACGCCCTGATCGGCGCAGGCACCGTGCTGACCGCGGCCCAGGTACGCGAAGTCGCCGATGCGGGCGGCCGCCTGGTGGTCTCTCCCAACTGCGACGAGGACGTGATCCGAGCCACGGTTGCGGCAGGTCTGCAAAGCTTCCCGGGCGTTCTGACCCCGAGCGAATGCTTCGCGGCTTTGAAATACGGGGCAACCGGGCTCAAGGTCTTTCCGGCCTTCCAGATGGGCGTCGAAGGGCTGAAGGCGCTCCGCGCGGTGCTGCCCGCTGAAACCCAGGTCTACATGGTTGGCGGCGTCGGACCTGAAGGCTTCGCCGCCTGGCGGAGGGCCGGCGCGAACGGCTTCGGGTTGGGCAGCAATCTCTACCGTCCGGGCGATACCGCCGAAAAGGTCGCCAATCAGGCACGCGCAATCGTCACGGCATGGGAGGCCACGGAAAAATGAGCCAGGTCTATGATGAAACCGTCTGCTCGCTGGGCGAAGGCCCGCTCTGGCATCCGACACGCGGCCAACTCTACTGGTTCGACATCCATGGCTCCGCTCTCCATACGAACGAGAACGGCACGCACCGGCGCTGGGACTTCGACGAGAACGTCTCGGCGGCAGGTTGGGTCGATGACACTCACTTGCTGGTGGCTTCCGAGACCCGGCTTTTTCGCTTCAACGTGGAAACCGGTGCCTCGGAAGACGTGATCGGACTCGAGGCCGACAACCGCGACACGCGCTCGAACGACGGCCGCGCCGACCCTTGGGGCGGCTTCTGGATCGGCACCATGGCCAAGCATGAAGGCACGCCGACAGGCGCATTCTATCGCTTCTATCGCGGCGAGTTACGCCAGCTCTACGGCGGCATCACGATCCCGAACGCCTGCTGTTTCACGCCCGATCGCACTCAGGCGGTTTTCTGCGACACCATCGATAACAAGGTAAAGCGGGTCGCGCTCGATCCCGAAACCGGCTGGCCCGCCGCGGAACCCGAGGTCTGGCTCGATCTCTCGGGCGAACCCTGGGGCGTCGACGGCGCCGTCATCGACGCCGACGGTAATTTCTGGAACGCGCAATGGAACGGCTGGCGCGTCGCCTGCTACGCACCGGACGGCACGCTCACCCGAACCGTCGCGGTGGGGGGCGCGCATTCCTCGTGCCCCGCCTTCGGAGGCAAAGACCTGACCACCCTCTTCGTGACGACAGCCGGCGGCAGGGTCACGGACGAGGACCGGACCCGCTCGGCAGATCAGGGCAAGGTCTTCTACGAAGAGAACGTCGCAAAGGGTCAGGCCGAACACAGGGTCATTCTCTGAACTGAAGCCGAACCTGTCTGTATACGCATCGCCGCCTTTCCGGCGGCAAACCTCAGAGGACATCATGACACCGACTCTCGGCGTCTGCTACTACCCCGAACATTGGCCGGAAGAGCAATGGGCCGATGATGCGCGTCGCATGAAAGAAGCTGGCCTGACCTGGGTCCGGATCGGCGAATTCGCTTGGTCGCGCATGGAGGCCCACCCCGGAAAACTTACTTTCGCCTGGCTCGACCGCGCTATCGACACGCTGGGCGCCGCCGGTCTCAAGGTCGTGCTTGGCACGCCCACCGCCACTCCGCCCCGCTGGATGCTCGAGCGCCACCCCGACATGCTGGCCGTGGACGCGCAGGGACGACCGCGCAAGTTTGGCTCTCGCCGTCACTACTGTTTCAGCCACGAAGGCTACCGCGAGGAATGCCGCCGCATCGCGCAGCTCTTGGGAGAACGCTACGGGAAAAACCCCCATGTGCAGGCTTGGCAGATCGACAACGAGTACGCCTGCCACGACACCACGGTCAGCTATTCCGACGCCGCCCTCCGCGGGTTCCGCAACTGGCTGGCACAAAAATACCAGTCTCCCGACGCCCTCAACCGCGCCTGGGGCAACGTTTTCTGGTCCATGGAGTATGCCGACTTTTCGGAAATCGACCTGCCCAACCTGACAGTGACAGAGCCGAACCCGGCCCATGTGCTCGATTTCCGCCGCTTCTCATCGGATCAGGTGGCTGCGTTCAACAAGGTTCAGACGGATGCGCTTCGCCCGCTGACCGACCGACCCCTTATCCACAACTACATGGGCCGCGAAACCTCGTTCGATCATTTCAAGGTCGGCGCCGACCTTGATATCGCGTCATGGGACAGCTACCCGATCGGCTTCCTCTCCGACCGCCTCGACGCGTCCGACGAGGACAAGTGCCGCTATCTCCGTCAGGGTGACCCCGACAACCAGGCGTTCCATCACGATCTCTACCGCGCCGTCGGACGCGGCCGTTGGTGGGTTATGGAACAGCAACCCGGCCCGGTGAACTGGGCACCGTGGAACCCGGCACCTCTGCCGGGCATGGCCCGCCTCTGGGCATGGGAAGCCTTCGCGCACGGTGCCGAGGCAGTCTGCTATTTCCGCTGGCGACAGGCACCTTTCGCGCAGGAACAGCACCACGCCGGACTGCTCCGCCCTGACAGCGAGGCAGCACCTGCTCTTTCTGAAGCTATTGAAGTAGCTCGTGAATTAATTGACCTCGAGCAAGTCTCTCCGACGAACGCCCCCGCTGCCCTGATCTTCGACTACGAAGCATCCTGGGTCTTCGAGACCCAGCCCCAAGGTGCGGACTTCACCTATTTCGGTCTCGTACTCGATGCCTACCGAGCACTCCGCCGTGCCGGGGTATCAATCGATATCGTGCCGCCCGACGCACCGCTCGAGGACTACAGTCTGATCCTCGCCCCGGGCCTTGCAATCATGTCCGACGCGCTGAAAAGCCGTCTTGCGGCCTCGGGCGCGATCACCATCGTTGGACCAAGGTCCGGAGCCAAGACCCCCGAAGGATCAATCCCCGTGCCGCTTCCCCCGGACCTGCCGGGCCTCGACGCGACCGTCAGCCTTGTCGAAAGCCTTCCTCCTCGTGTCAGCGAACCCTTCGATGGCGACGGCGCGTTCATCCGCTGGTCCGAGCATCTCGAGGGCGGGGCGGATGCCCTGGTCGTCACGCGTGCCGGTCGACCCGCACTGGTAGGCTCGGGTACACTGCGATATCTCGCCGGGTGGCCTGACGCCGAGGGCTGGAACCGGATCATCGCCTTGGCCGCCACCGATGCGGGGCTGAAGACGACATTGCTGCCCGATGGCCTGCGCCTCCGCGACACCGCATCCCACCGCTTCGCGTTCAACTACGCGCCCGAACCGGTGACGTGGCAAGGCCAGACGATCCCGCCCGCAGGTGTGCATTGGTGGCCCCTCGATCAGATCCCGAAATAGAACCGTTCGGAGACGTCTCTTTCCAGGATGGCATCCGGAATGACCTGAGGCCCGGTATAGAAGACGCGCGACCCGAAATTCGGGGTCATCCGCGACAGTTTCTGCAACCGTGGCCCCGTGATCTCCGCATAAAAGGCGGCATAGTCCGCGTCCGCGCGTAATCGCGCGATACGTGACCTGTGCCAGTCAACCGCCCCGCTGTGCGCCTCGGACACGCCGGGAATAAGGCACAACCGGTCCCGCTCGGCCGCCACGCGATCGTCAAACCGCCGGATCGAATGATCTTCGGTCACATTATGGTTCATCCGAAACCAATAGCCCGCTCCCTGGTCGTGACCGACATGGTTGACGCGCCCGCGTTCCCGCTTGACCAGGAAGCTCTCGGCAGACCGCACGGCATAATGGTTGATGGTCGCGATTTCATAGCCCCAGCACTCCGGCGTCATGCGCCACCCCGACTGCCAGAGCCTTCGCGGCAGCGGACGGCCCGTGCCCTCGACCCAGTGCAGCGCCTCCGCCTTTTCAGGATTCAAATCGTTCGGTCGATGCACACCGATACGCCCGAATGTTCCATCGTTCCTGTAAAGCGTCTTGAACGCCCAGGCCTGCAGGGGCCGGGGCGCATATTCCGGCGCGCACAAGGGAAACAGCCGAACAACGGGCGTGTCCTCGAACCGATGGCGGTCCGCATTGCCGAAGAGCCGCCAGGGAATCGAGATCGCGCCCGCTCCGGGCGTTGCGGCAAAAAGATCCGAAACGAAACCGTCTCCAGCATGGATATTGAGGTACTCATCGACATCGAGCGTCAGCAGCCAGCCTGCATCTCGCACGACAGCCTCGGCCTCGGCAGCACGGAAAGCGGCGCGCTGTGGCGGTTGCCCACTCCGTCCGTGCGGATTGTCCCTCCGCACCACGCCCGTGTCTTCGAGAAGGTCCAGAAGCCGGTCGGTGCCATCCTCGCAATCGTTCGTGTAGACGACAAAACGCTCGATCCCGATCGCTCGATGGTGCGCGATCCAGTCAAGGATGAACGGCCCTTCGTTCTTCATCGCGGTCACGATGGTGACATCGCAAGCTTCGGAACGCCCATTTTGCAACACCCTCCTCGCTGGGCGACGGACGGGCGGGCGTCTCTTGTAGGCGCCACTCATCATCTCGACCAGCACCGGGTCCTCGATCAGCGTGCCTTTCGACACCAGCTTTCCGATGGTGACACCGGGATGGGCCACTCCCATAGCGCGCCGAAACTCCGCCGGTCGCTCCTCTGCCAGCGGCATGTTTCCGATGCGGTTTGGCCGCCAGACTGCCCGGTCGGAGCAGGTCCCCGGGGCAACACACCAGCTCGCGAGCCGCCGTATGTCGTGCAGCCTTGCCGCGACGTGATCTCCGTGATGTGCTGGTTTTCCCTGTCTCAGTCGCCAAGGGAAGATCTCGCTTCCTGTCAGTGCCAACGCCTCGCCTTCCAGTCCGCCGGCACGGTCGAAAGGCGTGCCGATCCGGTCCTGCATCAAAAGATCCGAGATCGACAGACAAGCGACAGCGCGGGCTTCGGACAGAAACCGGTGACGCAGCAACTCGAAAAAACCGAATGTCTCCGGCGACAGATCGGCGTCCCCCTCGACCAGCACGATCCGCATGCTGGCGCCCGGTCCGGATAGAGCGTCCTCCAGAACGTCGGCGTGCCGCGATGCATGGATCAGCGCTGAATCCGCTCCCAGAAAGCGCCTGTGCCAGTTCAGCCAGTCGCAAACCGCGACCTCGGTTTCGCCGGTGTGAAACCCGAACAGCACGTTGCCCGAAGCAAGAAGTTCCGGCTCGGCGGCATCGGCTTGGTCCAGTTGTGGCGTCCAGTCCGTTGACGCCAACGGAATGCCCCGGGCACCCAAAATCCGCGCCTCATGCCCCAGCGACCTTCGGATCTGCTCCGAAGACGTTTCCGGATGCAGCGCGAGCAGCACGTCATCGGAACGTCGAACGCCGCCAAGAACAGACACCCCGCCGACGTCGAACCCTTGAAGTCTGCGCCGCCACAGGGGCATCAGATCACCTTAACTCGGCGCGTCGCCGCGATCTCGGCCAGATCCTCATCAAACCTCTGCAAAAGCAATTTGCGGCTCAGACGATCCAGCCCCAGTTTCTCCCGGCAAGCCGTTTCATCCACGCGATTTCCGAACGATCGGTAAAGATCCCGCGCCACCTCGTCAGGCGGTGTGCCTTCACCCATGCGATCCAGAACCGCCTGCCCGGTCGCGTTCAGGGCCTCCCACAGGAAATGGCGCGAAGCGACCTCGCAGGCGGCCGGCCCGAATAGAAACTCCGCCACGTTCTCGCCTCCCACGGCCACGCCGCGATGGGTCAGAACAACGACCTCCGCCGCAGGCAAGGCGTCGCAAATCTCGCCAACCAGTTCCGCCCAACTGACCTCGTACAGGTGTTCCCAGGCCGTGTTGCGGATTTGCTCGGCCAGGATTTCGGAATCGACAGCCAGGAAAAGATCCGGCAGCGCATCAGGTGCAAGGATCACCCGAAACGGCTGGTCTTCAGCCACCTCCGCCAACAGGCCAAGTTGGATCGCCGCACTGGGAAAGAGCTCGGGAGTGCGAAAGCCCTTGTTCGACGCTCCGAGAAAATTCAGGGCGGAGTAGAACGCCGGTGCATTGTCCGACAGCGCCCGAAACGCAGCGCGCCGCTCGTCCAGGCTCTGGTCCGGATTGGCAAGCGCGCGAAGTGCCGGAGAGGCCAGCCTTGTCGGAAATGCTGCAAGTCCGGAGCGGTTCATCGCCGGACGATTGTTCCTGACGGCAAGGTTGACCGCCAAAGCATGGCGGCTCTGCGGCCCTAGGAACAAGGTCAGCCTGGGGAATGGCCCGTCGTGGCGCGGCAAGTCGATTTACCTCTGCTCTCCTGTCCGGCCTAGTCGAAGGTCGGTGCGAAAACAAGCGCGCAGCAGCCTCCCGCCCACCTCCCGCTCTTGGACACTTCGAGTATTTAATCTCCGCCCGACACAGCGTAGAAGGACGGTCAACAAATGATGGGCAAGGCATATGTTTGACGGGAAAACAGTTCTCATTACCGGCGGAACTGGCAGCTTCGGCAAGAAATTCATCGAGCATGTTCTGGCAGAGCAGAAACCGAAAAAGCTGATCGTCTACAGCCGCGATGAGTTGAAGCAGTTCGAGATGAGCCAAACCTTCAACGCGCCTTGCATGCGCTACTTCATTGGCGATGTCCGCGATTGCGAACGGCTCCAGCAAGCGATGGACGACGTCGACTATGTTGTGCACGCCGCGGCGCTCAAGCAGGTGCCCGCTGCCGAATACAACCCGTTCGAGGCCATCAAGACCAATATTCACGGTGCTCAGAACGTCGTCCAGGCGGCGCTTGCGACGGGCGTTGAAAAGGTCGTCGCGCTGTCCACCGACAAGGCCGCGAACCCGGTAAACCTGTACGGCGCGACGAAACTGGCCAGCGACAAGCTGTTCGTCGCAGCCAACAACATGGTGGGCAGTCGGCCGACCCGGTTCTCGGTCGTGCGCTATGGCAACGTCGTCGGATCGCGCGGCTCGGTCATTCCGTTCTTCCTCAAGCTGATCCGCGAAGGCGCGACATCGCTTCCGATCACGCACACCGAAATGACGCGGTTCATGATTACGCTCGATCAGGGCGTACAGTTCGTTATGGACAGTTTCGCCCGTATGCACGGCGGCGAGATCTTCGTGCCGAAGATTCCGTCGATGAAGGTCACCGACCTGGCGGCAGCGCTGGCGCCCGACCTGCCTCACGATATCATCGGCATTCGACCCGGAGAAAAGCTGCACGAAATCATGTGCCCCGCGGACGACAGCCACCTGACGATCGAATTCGAGGACCACTACGTCATCAAGCCCAGCATTTCCTTCGGCTTCAGGGCGGACTTCGAGACGAACAGGAACGGCGAACGCGGCACGCCGGTCGGCGAAGGTTTCTCTTACAGTTCCGGGAACAACACCGATTGGCTGACGGATCGCGAGCTTCTCCAAATGGTCGAGGATCTGCATCTGTGATCCCCTACGGGCGACAGGACATCCGGCCTGAGGACATCGAAGCCGTCGTCGAAACGCTGCAGTCGGACTACCTGACCCAGGGTCCGAAAATCCCCGAGTTCGAAGCGGCGGTCGCGAAGGCCGCCGGTGCGCCGCATTGCGTCGCCGCGAATTCGGCCACTTCGGCCCTGCATATCGCATGCCGCGCGCTTGATCTGGGCCCGGGTGACCTGATGTGGACCTCGCCGATCACGTTCGTCGCTTCGGCAAACGTGGGCCACCTGTGTGGCGCGGATGTCGATTTCGTCGATATCGAGCCCGGGACATTCAATTTGTCCGCAACCGCGCTCGCCGACAAACTCGCCCAAGCGAAAAAGGCGGGGCGCCTTCCCAAGATCATCATGCCCGTGCACATGTGCGGACAATCCGCCGACATGGATGCCATCGGCTCTCTGGCACGCGAGTTCGGCATCTCGGTGATCGAAGATGCCAGTCACGCCATCGGCGGACGCTTCGGCAACCGCCCGGTCGGCGACTGCCAGCACTCGGACATCACGGTCTTCAGCTTCCATCCGGTCAAGATCGTCACCACGGCCGAGGGCGGCGCAGCCACGACCCAGGACCCGCGCCTCGCCCAGCGCATGGAATTGTTCCGCTCACACGGGGTCACCCGGGACGAGACGCTCTACGAAGGCGCAAGCCACGGCCCCTGGTACTACCAACAGGTCGAACTTGGGCTGAACTACCGCATGACCGACCTCCAGGCGGCGCTCGGCGTCGCCCAGATGGCGCGTCTCGACGAGTATGTTGCCCGGCGCAACGCGCTGGCCGACCGCTACGACAGGCTGCTCGGGGATCTTCCTCTCGACCGGCCCGAACGGCTCGACCGGGCCTATTCCGCCTTCCATCTCTACGTGATCCGGGTTGACGGGGCGCGCAGGCGGCAGGTCTTCGATCATCTCCGCGCCAACGGCATAGGCGCCAACGTGCACTACATCCCGGTCCACACCCAACCCTACTGGCGACGGTTCGGCTTCGATGATGGACAGTTCCCTGTTGCCGAGAATTATTACGCCCGCGCCATCAGCATCCCGCTGTATCCGACCATGTCCGAAGACGATCAGGACACGGTCGTGCGCGTGCTGACCGAGGCATTGGCGTGAGTGTCTGCCTGATACCCGCACGCGGCGGATCGAAACGGATCTCCCGCAAGAACATCCGGCTCTTCAACGGCAAACCGATGATCGCCTGGTCGATCGAAGCCGCGCGGCAGTCGGGTGTCTTCGACCAGATTATCGTGTCGACCGACGACCACGAGATCGCCGACGTGGCGGCGGCACATGGGGCCGAGGTCCCGTTCGTCCGCCCCGAGAACCTCGCCGACGACCACGCCACGACAATAGACGTGGTGCGCCATGCCATTGACTGGCTCGAAACCGCCGGTCGCGATCCCGACGCACTCTGCTGCCTCTACGCCACCGCGCCATTTGCGCTTGCCGAGGATATCCGGAAAGGCCGGGCGTTGCTCGAAACCGCCGATTTCGCACTTCCGGTCACACCGTTCGAGTTTCCGATCCAGCGCGCTGTTCGGCTGACCGGCGACGACCGACTGGAGATGTTCCACCCCGAGCAGTTCAACACCCGTTCGCAGGACCTACCGGAAGCCTGGCACGACGCAGGACAATTCTATTGGGGACGAACTCCGTCCTGGAAGACAGCGACTACACTCTTCGGCAGCCAAACCGCAGCGATCCGAGTGCCCCGCTGGCGGGTTCAGGACATCGATACCGAAGACGACTGGACGCGGGCCGAGATCCTTGCCCGCATCCTGCAGGATCGCGCCTGACACGCGGGCAGGAACACTTGAGAAACCGGCCCGTCTCGGCCATATGGGCACGGCTTGCAGCGTGGAGAGCGGACATGGCCGTTGAAGTCGAAAACAGGAAGATTGGCGGCGACGCCCCGGCCCTGCTGATCGCCGAGTTGAGTGCGAACCATGACCGCGATCTCGACCAGGCGCTGGCACTGGTGGATATCGCTGCAGATGCGGGTTGGGATTGCCTGAAACTGCAAACCTACAGCCCCGAATCCCTGACCGTTCGCTCAAACCATCCGTCGCTGACGATCGACAAGGTCTGGGGAACGACAAACCTCTGGGACCTCTACGAAAACGCGGCCATGCCGATGGAGTTCCACGAGCCTCTGTTCGCCAAGGCGCGCGAACGCGGCCTCCTGCCCTTCACGTCCGTCTACGACCCGATGGACCTCGACTTCATCGAAGCCCTCGACTGCCCGATCTACAAGATCGCATCCTTCGAGATGACCTTCGACGACTTGCTGATCGCCGTGGCGGGAACCCGAAAGCCGATCATTCTTTCGACGGGAATGGCGACTATGGAGGAAGTCGGGCATGCGCTCGACGTGCTGGACCAGGCCAACTCGGGCGAGGTCATCCTTCTGCACTGTTGCTCCAGCTATCCAGCGCCGCTCGACCAGATCGACCTGAACGCCATGACCGCGATGGGCGAGAAATTCGGCCGTATGACGGGCTTTTCCGACCACACGATCGGAAGCATCGGACCCTTGACCGCCGTCGCCATGGGGGCCGTTGCCGTCGAAAAGCATTTCACCAACGACCCTGCCCGCAAGGGGCCCGACCACCGCTTCTCGGCCACGCCCGAGATCATGACCGAGATCGCAAGGGGTGTCCGCGACATTCACGCGCTCAAGGGCAGTTCCGAAAAAGCCATCAGGCCCGCCGAAGAGGCGCAGAAAACCATCGGCCGCCGGTCGTCCTTCGCCATCCGCGACCTGCCCGCGGGACATGTTGTCACCGAGGCCGATTTCCGCTTCGTCCGCCCCAGCGCCGGCATACCGCCGACAGACAAGGCGGCGCTTCTCGGTGCGCGTCTCCGTCACGCCGTGCCGTCAGGACATCCCATCACCTACGACGATCTCGACACGTGACCGACACCGGCGACGCCACGAAACCCCTTCCGCCGCCAAGGCTGCGCACGCGCGTATTCTTCGCCGTCTGGCAGGTGTTCGCGCACCTGATGCTGCCCTTCGCGCTTCTGTTTTTCCTCGCAAGGTCGCGCAAGGAACCGCTCTATCGCCGCCATTTCTACCAGCGTTTCGGTTTCGGAACGGTCGGGCCAATAGGCGCGGTCTGGGTCTTCGCAACCTCCCTGGGCGAGACACGCGCCGTCAGCCCTCTGATCAGGATGTTGCTCGACAGGGGCCACGCAGTTTGCCTGACACACTCTTCCCCAGCCGGGCTGACAGAGGGCAGGCGTCTTTTTGACGATCCCCGCATCACCCACCGCTATGTCCCGTTCGATTTCCTTTGGTCGACATGGCTGTTTCTGTCCCGCCTTCGCCCGAGCATCGGGCTTGTCGTCGAAGGCGAATTCTGGCCCGGCCATCTGCAAATGGCGAACTGGCTTGGCGTCCCGATGCTCCACATCAACGGCAACCTGCATCAGAAATCGCTCGACCGTGCCCGCAAGACCCGAAACATCCGCATGGACATCCTGACCCGCTTCCACGCGATACTGACGAAAAGCGAAGGTCACCGGCAGAGGTATCTTGCGGCGGGTGTGGAGCCGGAACGGATCCTGATCGTCGGCGAATTGAAATTCGACCAATGGATTGAGCCAGGACATCTCGAAGACGGCAAACGGTTCCGGACCGCCTGGTCTCCGGATCGGAATGTCTTCCTGATCGCCAGTTCGGTCGCCGACGAAGAGCAGGCGCTCCTAGATCTCGTGCGTCAGCTTCTTGCCCTCGAGAAACCTCCCCGCATCATCTGGGCCCCGCGGAGCCCGCAACGGTTCGCCTCGGTGGCGGAACGCCTCGAAGAAAACGGCATCCGTGTCGCGAGGCGCAGCAAATCCCTCGACGAAAGCCGGCAGGGCGACATCCCGGCAGATGCAGATGTACTCGTCGCCGACTCCATCGGCGAAATGAACGTATGGTACCAGATGGCCGATCTGGTCTTTGTCGGAGGAACCATTGCCGACAAGGGCGGTCATAACGTCTCGGAACCGCTTGCACTGGCTCGCCCCGTCGTCGTTGGCCCCTCGATCTACGGCATCACCTTCCCGGCAATCGACGCCGACCGCGACGGAGCCGTCCGCATCCTGCCCGATATTGACACCATAAAGGATCAGGTCACACGGTTGTTGTCGGACAAATCCGCGCTGGACGCGTTCACCAACGATGCGAAAAGCTTCGCCCAGCGACATGTCGGGGCAACAGAGCGAACGATGTACATCATCGAACAGGTAATCGAAACTCAAGGGCCGGGGGCGCGCTAAGATGGCCTCCGATTCCGCCCGCCGGGAAATCGGCACCGCGGTGCTCGTGTTGTCGAACGAGATGGCTGCCGACGGCTCGCCAACTTCGGAATCCGCGCGCCGGCTCGCAAGGGCGGTCCGTGAGTTGGAACGGCACCCGGACGGAATGCTGGTCACTTCCGGCTGGGGCTACCGCAATGACACGGACACGACGCTTGCCGACGCCATGGCCATGGCCGCAACACGGGACCACGGAATTCCCGAGTCCCGTATTCTGAGGCTGCACAGGTCGCGCGACACGGTCGGCGATGCCGTCTTCTTTGCTCTTGCGGTGAAACCTCGTCGCCTGTTCGTGATTACCAGCGAATATCACCGTGCTCGGACCGAGCAGATATTCCGCTTTGTTCTGGGCGACGGTGTCGCGCTTGAAGTCCTCGGCGTCGGCGAGCCCGGAAACGAGGCGCGCCAGACCGCCGAGGCCAATTCGCTCGCCGCGTTCAGAATGACCTTCGAGGGCATCGCCCCCGGCGATCTTCCCGCGATCGAAAAACGGCTGATGACCGCGCACCCGTTCTACAACGGCACGACAGACGTCAAGGCGCTTCGTCGCCATGATTGACGACATCACCATACGCCCGGCGACCCCTGGCGACGGCGAAACGCTTTGGCGCTGGCGTAATGCGCCCGACGTGCGCCGTGCATCGCTCGACAGCACAGACATTCCCCTTCCGGATCATCTGGAATGGTACCGCCGCGCGCTCCGGAACCCCGGCCGCGAAATCCTCATTGCAGAGCACGCGGGTCAACCGATGGGGATGGTCCGCTTCGACCGCGCCGACGACACGGCGACGGTTAGTATCCTGCTGGATGCGGCGTATCGCGGCAAAGGCCTGTCCGGCCCGGTCCTTTCCGCCGCGATCTCGGCCTCTCGTTCAGGTGGGGTCCGGCTCCGCGCCCTCGTCAAACACGACAATGCCGCAAGCCGCGCACTGTTCCTGTCGCTTGGGTTCCACGTTGTCTCGGACGGCGATACGATCGTTCTCGAGAGGGAAGGAGACAAGCCGGAATGACTCCCACGGACCGCCGCGCTGAAATCGGCCATGCGCTCCAGCCGATGCTACCGCTCGACCTCGGCGAAGCGGCTCCCATCGCAAGTGGCACCTATCGCGATGTCTACACCTACCCGGAGCGCGAAGATCTGGTCGTCAAGGTTCTGAAGCCGGGCGCCGCATACCGTCCCGGACGCCCCATCAGGAATTTTCTGAAAGCGCGAAGCGCACGCCAGCTGTATCGCTTCATGTTCCGCGAATACGAAGCCTACCTGGAAAGCCGCCTGTCGCCCTTGGCATTCGAAGTTCCATTTCCTGTCAGCCACCTTTGCTGGCTTCAGGAAACTTCCCGTGGTCTCGGCATGGTGGCCGAACGGATCCGCGGTCCGAACGCCGGCCCTGCGCGGTCGCTCGCCACATTGCAGGAAGAAGGCGGCCTGACGGACCGCCATCTGGCTGCCCTCAACCGGTTCATCGACGCTCTGGTCCGGCTCGACGTCGTCGCCAACGACACCAATCCGAACAACCTCCTGCTCGATGAAACCGGCCCTGAACCGCGGTTTGTACTGGTAGACGGATTTGGCGACCCCAACCCGCTTGGCCTGAAGAAGATCTTCAAAAGGCTACGCCACAACGCCCGCAACCGCAGGTTCGAGAACATGGCGAGTTTCCTGGGCCTTCGGTGGGACGCCGAACAGGGGCGTCTCATTCGGGACTGAATATCCGTCTCAGCCGTTCGGCGTGAAATGCTTGAGCTTCCGCATGAGGGGATGCGTCGGGCGGCCCGCTTGCCGGATTTCGTCGATCAAGCCGACAACGTCGCGACCCGGATAGGGCTGGATCGGCTTGTGGCTGAAAAGCAGCATGGGCCTCAGCGGCTCTTGGCGGGGAAGGTCGTTCAGCGAAAATCCGACAAGACCACGGTATGGGAAGATGTCTTCCAGCAAATCGAGGAAATACGCGATGATCGCCTGAATGTCGTTGTCTCCGAACGGCATCGGCTTCTTGTATTTCCGAAGAATGCAGGCCGGCTGAAAGAACAGCTGCATCCGTGTCTTGCGTGCCAGCGCCTTGAGGAACGCGTTGGCATATTCCAGGTCGTTATGCGCGACCAGCTGGTGATGGACCGACAGGAACAATGCGACGTCGATCTCGTCCATTTGCTCGATGTCCTCGAGAGAGAAAATCCTGCCTTCGAAGCGTGGCGAAACGTTCATACCCTTGGCGAGGATCTCGGCGTTCTCTCGGAACCGCCCGGTCATCTCGACACCCAAAACGTCCAGACCGCTCTTGGCCAGAACGCAGGTCAGCGCGCCTTCGTTGCTTCCGATGTCAAGCCCGGTGCGCGCCTCCGGGTCCAGGAAAGACGCCACCATGGCGACGCTCAGGCGCGTTCCGTTCCAGTGCTTTCCGAGCTGGTACCTGCGTCTCATCTGCGCCCCGTCATCTGTTTCCGGGTTTAGTATGCTCTACATCCGCGCGGTGCAAGAACCGAGCCTCAAGGCATGTGAACGGACACCAGCCCATGCCTTTGCAGCAGAGTGACCGTTTCTCTGACATTTTCGACAGGCACACCGATCTTCGCGCTCAACTCCTCGAGATCCAACCGGCCATCAGCATAAGCCAAGACGTTCCTGACCAGCATCGCATTTTGGGCCGAGCCTTTTCGCGACAGCGTGCTGTACAGTCCCCGTCGGCCAAGCTGTGGTTCGCCGAGCGTGAGTGTTCTGGGACGCGGAGTGTTTTCGAGGTCGTCGATGATCCGGCGGAAGACCGAAATGCTCTCGGAAAGCCCCAACGGCGTCACGAACTCAAGATCGTCGAGCGAGGTGTGATATTCCGGGAATGTCCCGTATTTCGACTTCATGACCGAACAGACCGGCAATTCGATACCTGGCGCGCAGTACTGCCTTTCGTCGCTGCCACGATCCAGGAAGGAATAGCGGCGATAGGAAACCCCCGCGGCCTGCAACGCGCGCAATGCCAGCCGGTCGGCCAACGTGTCCTCCTGCCGCGAGGCGAGATAAGAGAACGGCCCCTCATCTCCCACGCAGGTCAGGATGAAGCCCGCGTCCACGTGGTCCCGGAAATGGCCGAGCCGGCTGGACAGGTAGACCAGAGACCCGATTGTCTCAGGCACAAAGACAAACCGATAGGTGTAATGGCGCCGAGGCAGCGCCGCCACGATCCGCGACAGGGCCACGGCGACAACGATGCCAGACAGTTCGTTATTCGCCATCGAGGGATGACACAGGTAGGTCGAGACCAGAATTTCCCGGTCGCTTTCTCCCGCCAGCACTAGATCGGCGTAGTCAAGCTGTCCGGGTTCCAGCGTTGCATCCACCACCGCGCGGTAAGTGCCTTCGGGCAGGGATTGAAGGTCGCGTTCGGGCAGGCAGAACCCCCAGCGATCGGCATAGTAGCTGGTGACGTACGGAATGGCGTCAGGAAGATCCGGCTCGGTGTAAAGGTGCTCTTTCAACTCGCCCAGCGTCACCCGCCACTCGCCCGGCGTCGAATACCCCACCACGTGCAGATTGTGCACGTCCGTGTCACAAATCACCCGCCCGTCGGGTGTCTCGATCCAGGCCCGCTTCAGGTTCCACTCGCGCGGAACTTCCCAATCGAACGCGCGGTATCCGGTAGGAACACTGTGCCGCGTCAGCCCGGGCATCTCTCGTGCCAGAATATCGATCGTCTTCCGGACGCCCCCGCCGGTCAAAGATCGTGGCAAGGGCCAAAGCTCCCGCGCGAGCGCATGGGCCCACTCGCCCAGCGCAGCATCGCTTTCGCCAACGAGAGTCATCTAACCGGCCCCGCTGGCTTCGTACGTGGCCTCGAAATAGAGAACCGGCCCGGCACCGATCGAATGCTTGAAATAGGCCCGGTTCGGAGAGTTCGCGCCGTTGAAATCCACCTTCGGCGCCCCTTCGGACAGGGCGCGGTCCAGGATATCGAAATAAAGAAGCGTGCCCCCGAACCGGGTATCGCCGGTTCCGACCACCGGCACATGCACAGTGCCGTCACGATCCGAAAACACCAAGGCGATGGCGCAGGCCGTACCGTCGCTTTTCCTCACGGCCTGCAGCGTCCCGCGCCCCGATTCCAGGAAGAACCGGGCATAGACCGGCAGAAGCCGCATCTCGACGGGCGACGGCTCCACGCCTTGCCGCTCGAATGTTTGACGGTAAAGCGCGACCAGTTCCTCCACAGTACCGTCCCCGGCGGACAAGACGCCTTCCCGGCTCTGCGCATAGCCCTCCTCTTGCCGACGCGCGCTTCGTGCGCTCAACCGGATGCTTTCGCGCGTCTCGCCGGACAATGTGCGGATGGCGGTATAGCGGGGCAACAGCCGGACACGCGGCAAATCCGGCTGGTGGTAATGAACCCAGTCCAGACCGCGAACGTCTCCCAGCATCGGATGAAGCGACAGCGAGAAATGGCTCTCCTCACGGGCGACACCGGTGACAAGGTCCTCCGTTATCTCGATTTCATACTGGGTGCGCTTGGCCGGGGCAGCACGCCAGACCTCTTCGTGAAACACTATCCCCTGATAGTAGCACCATGGCAGGAACCGGCCGCCCAATCGTTCGGCCTCGATGACGGCCAGCCCGGCGATCACCACGCCTTTCCGCTCCAGTCCCCAGAACCGGAACGGCACGTCGAATATCTCAACGAACTCCGGTTCCAGAAAGACCGTGCGTTGCGGCGAACGCTCAAGCAGATCAACCCACTCCTGCGGGTCGAGCGGCCTGACGCAGCCCAGCTTCACGACAAGATTCCAAGGCGGCGCAAATCGTCGATCGCTTCCTTCCGCGTCAGCGCATAAGGATCAGGCAATACGATCTTGTCACCAAAGCGCGCGTCCATCCGCTCGAAGAACGTCTCGACCGCCGCTTCTATCCCGACCAGCGGAAACTTGTAGGTCGCCGGCACCCGGAACGATTTGGCCTTGCGATAGCTCTCGGCGCTCACTGCGCCGGTTTCCCGCGCCTCCGAGAAAATCCGGTCGATATGCGCCTCGGGATCGGACCAGTGCGCGTCGTTCAGGTCCACCGGCTCTTCAACGCAGATGACGCCGTAACCCTCGTGGTCCACGCACCCCATGTAGTTGAGGAAATTCGTGATCCGCGAGGACAGGTGCCCCGTGTCATAGTCCACGACATAATAGGGCGCCACGACGCTTTCGGCGGGCACCACGAAGCAGTGAAAGATCTCTGGCAGAACATGGGTTCGCTCAGCGATGGTGGTTCCCCCGGTCAGGATGCGCTCGGTCTCGCGGATATCCGTTCCGAAGATTACTCGTCCGAAGCCGATTTCCGCGCCGCTGCCGCGCGCTGTGCCGGTTTCCGCGTCGAACACATCCAGACTGGTCTCAGTAAGCACCGTCACACCCGCCCGGTCGAGCGCGTCCTCCAGTGCCCGTCGCACGCGCTCAAGGCTGTCGCCCTTCGGGTAAAGATTGACCCGCGCGCTGTCGACCGAGACCTTCCGCGCGGCCAGGAAGGAATCCATGAAAGCCGATTTCTTCAGATCCAGCGATATGTCCTGATCGAAAAGCTTCTTGCGGCCAAGGTACGAAACCATCGACCTTGTCCGCGGACTGACCTCTTCGGGATCGCGCCGAATGAACTTGCGCGTCAGTTCCCGCAGCCTGGGATACAGAACCGGACCCCCGTCATGGCGAAGGACGTCATCGAAATTCGCAAACTCGGGCGGCTTCCCCTTTTCCTCAAGCCTCTGCGCGAACAGCGCCTCGAACGCTTCCACGGCAACGTCATCACCTAGGGACTGCCAGTCCGGAATCGCGAAATCCGAGTTCAGATGCCCCGCCATGTAAGAGCCATATTCGAACCCGATATCCTGCATCACGTCCGGTCCGATCATGTCCTCGATCATCTCGGCATCACTCGGCTCGAAATTGTCGAAAAACTGCGGACCCTTGTCGATCCAGTATCCGTCCCAGTGGATGGGCGAGAGAAACCCGCCGATCTTCGGCCCCTGCTCCACCAACGCCACGGACTGCCCCTGCCGCGCCAGGGCCCAGGCAGCGGCGACCGATTTGAAGCCCCCCCCGACAACGATCGTATCGAAGCTATCCATCGTAGGCCGCCTCCACGATCCAGCTCGTGTGATCGTACCCTGTCCGGGCATCCCGGTCGGAAATATGCCGAAGTGCCAGAATGCGGTAACCCGCAAACACCTCGGCAACGTCCTTTTCGGTGAAGAACGCGGTCCGCCCAAGCGGCCGGAACACGCCGCCCGTGAACTCCGACCAGCTTCCGTCGCCCATGTCACGACCCAGCAGCCGCCCCGAATTATCCCAGGCAAAACCCTGCCAGAAAAGGCGCGCTCCCGGGTTCAGACAAGACCGAAGCCGCTGGTAGAAACCGATCGCCGTCGACACCGAGGAATGGGTCGTGGCACAGCGATCAACGACGAGGTCGAATGCCTCTTCGCCTGGATCGAATGTCTCGAAATCGGCGATGCGAAACGTGATGGCCTCGGAGGGATGCGCCTGCCGCGCCGCCGCGATTGCGGAAGCGCTGAAATCGATCCCCAGAACCCGGATACTCTGGCGCGCCAGAAAATCGGAATGCACTCCGGAACCACAACCCACGTCCAACGCCGACAGCACTCCGTCTCCGAGAGCGGGCCTGTTGCGATAGAAAAAAGAAACGACCTCTGAAAACGGATAGCGATTAAGTTGCTGCCCGCTCGCGTAGATCGCCTCCCACGCATCGTTGGGCATTGCGCGCAGTTCCTGGCTACCTGGGCCGAAGCTTAGACCAGGTTGGTTCCGCATTAAAGTCTAAGTGCCGAGGCTATCCGACGTCAGCGGGTCTTGCGCAGCAGGCGGGAGCTTCCACCGCCGGTGAATCCAGAACCACTGATCCATGTTCTCGCGCACCAGTTCTTCGACGATATCGTTATACGCCTGCATCATCGCTTCCGGTTCGCCGTGCGGGATGGGCTCGGCCACGTGAATGCGGAAATGCAGCCCGTCGATGTCGCGCAATGCGAAGACCGGAACCAGCAGCGCATCGTACTTGACCGCCCATTCCGCGGCGGACAGGGGCGTATGCGCAGGCTTGCCGAAAAAGGACAGGACAGGTGCATTGGTATTGGCAACATCGGCAACGATGCCAACGCAACCGCCGGACTTGAGATGCCGGACAAGGTTCGATACTCCTGCCCGCCCCAGCGGAAAGACAGGCTCGGCGATGGCAGAAATCGCTTCGACATACCGCCGGTTGAAGGCCTTGTTCGACATGGGCTTGTACAGAGCGGCGATGTTCAGGCCTTGACGGGACAGGATGCCTCGAACGACATCGTAATTGCCCAGATGCGCGGTGATGAGAACCATCGGCCGGGCATCCGCTTTGGCCGCCTCCAGTGCCGCGACACCAGGCCCCTCGAACTTTGTCGAGGCGCTATGGCGCAGAAATTCCTCTCCCGAGTATATCTCGATCAGTGCCCGTCCGACATTATTGCACACCCTGCGCGCAATTCGCCTCACTTCATGCTCAGGCACCTCGGGCATGACCAGCGCCAGATTCTCATGCACGCGCAGCTTCCAGCCGGAGAAAGGAGCTACGACAGTCGACACCAGCCAGCCAATGAACCTGACGCGGAGGCCGTAGGGCAAAAGCAGGGCAACACCGATGAACATGCTGAAAAAAAAGTTCTGAAGCCGATCCTTTGCCTCAACGCTGGCAGTTTTTCTGATGGATCGGCTTTTCACTGCGGCTCGCAACCATGTTCGATCGGGACGGACGGTTCGGGACGCGTTGTGGGTCTTAAGGAGCAGAAATGCAAGACAGCGACAAGCTCGCGCAGGCGACGGTCATGACGATTTCACTTTGTCCATCCGCGCGCGGTTGTTCCGACAAGTATCGTGGCGGCTTGGATCAAGAAGGTTGGACAACATGAAGGAACCTGTGTGGTGACCCGGGTATGTTCCCGCTAGAGTGGACGCCAGATGACTGACGAATTGGAGAGTGTTGGAACGAATGAACAAGGAAGTGGGCACGTGAAGGCAGTGATCGTGAACTTCACCGGAGGACGAGAGAACTGGGGCTGCCAGGCCACGAGCTACAATCTCTACCGGTTCTCCAAAGTGGTTCTGCAACAATTCGGCCTTGAGAGCCTCGAAACCGTCGCCTTTCCTCCCGGCTGCCTCCTGGACATCGTCCAACGGGAAAGGTTCGGCGCGCGCATCCGGAATGTCTTGAGCGATCCGAATGCAAGCGAGACGGATCTTCGGTGGCTTGAGAGTCTCGTTGTGTCGCGCTTTGGACGCTGGACCGATCGGGTCCGTGGCGCAGATGTCGTCATCTTCCAGGGAGAGGGCAGCATCGGACCCTCGCGGCATTTTGTTCAAACGCGATTGTTCGGCTTGCCGTACATCGCGGCGCGCCTTTGGAAGAAACCCGTTATTTCTCTCAATCAAACCATCACTTTGCGCAATAGCGCGGACAAAAGCACGCTGAAGAACATCTATGAAAGCTTTTCTTTGAACGCCGTCCGCGAACAAGCTTCCGTCGATTTCTGCTCCGAGGTTGGGATTGACGATATTCTGGTTTGCCCCGACATGGCGTTTTGCGACCTTTTCGATCTGGCGGAGATGAAATCAGGCGCTCCGGATTATTTCTGCGCCACTGGATCGGCGGCATTCGATACATACAACCTGGACCAGTATTGCGACACACTCGAAGAGATAGCCTCAATTCTGAGACTTGGCTTGAAGGTTTTGGTCTCGCGGCCCATGGACATGCCCCTGTACCAACAGATGTCGCGCCGATTGGGCGACCGGGTAGAACTCGTGTCGTCCAGGCAGGTGCCGAGCTTCCATGACATGCTGGGTATTGTTCGAAACGCGGCGTTCGTTATCGGCGGACGTTATCATACGTCAATTTCAGCGCTTTCGCAGTTAACGCCTGTAATCTTGACCCCATCGAACAGCCATAAATCTGATGGGATCGGGCGGCTCTTGGGTATTGATCTGCCTGTCTACCCCGCGAACGAAAGGGAAGCGCTGATCGCGAAGGCACAGGACCTCATCCGGGGGCGCGAACAGGCGGTAAATGAGTTGAAGAGTGCACACTCACGCCTCTCCCGGCAATTCGAAGAATTTTCGGTTTCACTTTCTGATTTTCTCGTTTCACAAGGCTATGCCAGAATTTCAGAAAACGAACCTCGATCCATTGGCGATGCAATCCGAAATTCGGATGTTCCCTGGAATGTCAATAAAGTCCCAAGAGGATTGAGTAAGGTCTTCTCCCAAATTTCCGTTGAAAGGAACCTTGCTGCATTTGATTGGCAGCCATCCAGCCAGTAAAGGCGAATTTCAGATGATGCCTTTCCAAAATCTCCGATTTCCAGTTTTGATCTCGCAAAACTGGACAGGCCGACAATTCCATTTTCAGCCTGTCCGAATGGTATCCGGTTAAAATTCGAGGTCGCCTCTACTCGCCATCAAGGCGACGCAAGCGCGAGGTTTGCGGCGGTCGTCGTGCCGCCTGTCCCCCTAGACGATCTCGACCAGCTCGATCTCGAAGGTCAGGTCCTGACCGGCCAGCGGATGGTTCGCATCCAGGATGACCTCGGTTTCGGTCACTTCGCTGACCGTCACCATCACGGGCTGACCCGAAGGCGTCGACAACTGCAGGCGAGTGCCGATATCCAGCGGAATGTCATCGGGGACCTTATCGCGCGGGAAGGACTGCATCCCGTTCGGATCACGCTGCCCATAGGCATCGTCGGCAGGTATCTCGACGGTCTTCTGGTCACCCACTGTCATTCCGTCCACGGCCTTGTCGAAACCGGGGATCACCTGGCCCGATCCCAGCGTGAATTCCAGCGGATCACGACCAGCCGATGAATCGAAGGTCGATCCGTCCGACAGCGTGCCTGTGTAATGAATACGGACCGTATCGCCCGCCTTGGCTTCTGACATGTGTTCACTTTCTTTCTGGAGAAATTTGCGGGCCATCCCGGCCCAGGCGATCCCCGACAGCCCAACATGTCTGCCGCTTCATGTAAACCCCACCTTTCCCCTGCCCGCGTCCCGTGCCAGTCTCCGCGCGGAAAGGAGCCCGATCATGCCCGTCACCACCTGCGTTTTCGACGCCTATGGCACGCTCTTCGACGTTGCCGCCGCCGCCCGTGTCGCCGCCGAGCAGCCGGGACAGGAGGAACTGGCCCGCGTGTGGCCGAAACTGGCCGCCGACTGGCGCACCAAGCAGTTGCAATACACCTGGCTGCGGGCCGTGACCGGCGACCATGTCTCGTTCTGGGAAGTCACCAAGGACGGGCTCGACTGGGCAATGGAAGCCTCGGGCCTCGACGATCCGGTCCTGCGCGAAACGCTTCTCGCCCTGTACTGGGAACTCCCGGCCTACAAGGAAGTGCCCGCGATGCTCGCCACCCTCAAGGCCGAGGGCTTCCTGACGGCGATCCTCTCCAACGGCTCGCCCGATATGCTGGCCGGCGCAGTCGACTTCGCCGGTGTCGAACTCTGGCTCGATGCGGTGCTTTCCGTCGAAGACGTCCAGGTGTTCAAGCCCGCGCGGCGCGTCTACGACATGGTGCACAACCGCTTCGGCACCCAGCCCGAACAGGTGCTCTTCGTCTCGTCGAACGGCTGGGACGCCGCCGCCGCGTCCGCCTACGGCTTCCAGACCGCCTGGGTCAACCGCGCCGGCGAACCGATGGATCGCCTTCCCGCGAAGCCGCAACACATCCTGCCCGATCTCACCACCATCCCAGAGCTCGCGAAATCCCTCTGATGCCCCACTTCACCGCTCCCGACGGCGCCCGACTGCATTATTCCGACGAAGGCGCCGGCAAGCCCGTTCTCGCCCTCTCGGGTCTGACCCGGAACTCTACCGATTTCGACTACGTGGCCCCGCATCTGTCGGGCGTCCGCCTGATCCGAATGGACTATCGCGGCCGCGGCAAGTCCGAGTGGACAGGGGCAGACACCTACACCGTACCAAACGAGTCGCTCGACGCCCTCGCGCTCCTCGACCATCTCGGCATCGAGAAATCTGCCATCCTCGGCACCTCCCGCGGCGGCCTCATTGCAATGGGCCTCGCCGCAGGGGCCAAGGAACGCCTGACGGGCGTCGCCCTTGTCGACATCGGCCCCGAAATCGCGCCCGCGGGCCTTGAGGTCATCAAGAATTTCGTAGGGCGCAACCCCGGGGTTCAAACCCTTGCCCACGCCACCGCAATCCGGGCGGAACTGATGCACGGCTTCGCCAGCGTCCCCGAAAGCCGCTGGGCCGAAGAGGTCGCCAAGCACTACATCGAGACCCCGGAGGGTCTGAAGATCAACTACGACCCCGCGCTCCGGGACGCGACGCTCAAGATTGCCGACGCGCCGCCCATCGACCTCTGGCCGTTCTTCGACGCACTCCAGGGCCTGCCGCTCGCACTGATCCGCGGCATGAACTCCGACCTCCTGACGCGCGAGACTGCAGACGAAATGCGCCGCCGCCGCCCCGACATGATCTTCGCCGATGTCCCCGACAGGGGACACGTGCCTTTCCTCGACGAACCCGAAGCGCTCCGCGCCCTCAACCAGTGGATCGACCTCCTGCCATGACCATCGACATCAAAGCCGCAGCCCAGCGCCTTGCCGGTCACGCCTTGCGCACACCGCTCCTGAACGCGCCGCTCCTCGACGCGGCTGCCGGAAGGCGCATCTTCGTGAAGGCCGAGTGCCTGCAGAAAACCGGTTCGTTCAAGTACCGCGGCGCGCGCAGCGCCGTCTCGGCGCTCGATCCCGAGACGCGTGCACGCGGCGTGATCGCCTTCTCCTCCGGCAACCACGCGCAGGGCGTTGCGCTGGCCGCACGCGAGATGGGCGCGCCCGCCGTCATCATCATGCCCGCCGACGCACCCGCGATGAAAATCCGCAATACCGAAGCCTACGGCGCCGAGGTCGTCCTTTACGACCGCGCCAACGAAGACCGCGACGCGATCGGCGCGCGGCTCTCCGAAGAGCGCGGCCTGACACTGATCAAGCCGTTCGACAACGAGCAGGTGATTTCGGGTCAGGGCACGACCGGTCTGGAGATCGCCCAGCAGGCCGCGGAAGCAGGCGTCACCCAGGCCGACGTTCTCGTATGCTGCGGCGGGGGTGGCCTGACCTCCGGCATCGCCCTCGCTCTCGAAGCCGAGGCTCCCGGCCTCACCGCACGACCCGTTGAACCCGAAGGCTTCGACGATGTCGCCCGGTCCCTCGCGACGGGCGCGATCCAGACCAACAACCGGATGTCAGGCTCGATCTGTGACGCCATCGTCACGCCCCGCCCCGGCGATCTCACTTTCCCGATCCTGAAGCGGCTCTGCGGACCCGGCCTCGCTGTTCCGGATGATGACGCGCTGCGGGCCATGGCAATGGCCTTCACCCACCTGAAGATCGTTGTGGAACCGGGCGGAGCCGTCGCGCTGGCCGCAGCGCTCTGGCACCACGAAGACAGCCGCGACGTCATCGTCGTCTGCTCGGGCGGCAACGTGGATGCCGATGTTTTCCGGGGCGCACTGGAGAGGTTCGCCTGAGGCAGAAAGGCGCGGCGTACGAACCACGCTCGCCCCATGACCCTCCCGCATTTCGGGCGCACCGCCCGACAGCTGAAATGTCAGCTATCGCCCTGTCGCCTTGTTGGCAGATCATACAGCATCGAGAAACTGCGAAGCAGCTTCGATCTTCGTCAAACCTAACGAAACATCCCCAAACGCCTGGCAATCAGGAACAGCAACACGCCCAGCACCAGCAGGATCAGGCAGACCACCCAGAACGCGCCAGGGTTCTCTGCCCCGGGAATGCCATCGACATTGATGCCGAGAAGCCCGGTCAGCAGACTGAGCGGCAGGAATATCGCCGCGACGATGGACAGGATCAGCATCCTGTCGTTCAGACGCTCCGCACGCGCATCCATGATCTGTTCGCTGATGATCTGCGTGCGGTCACGAATCGAATCCAGGTCTTCGCCAAGCCGGTAGATCCGCTCCGCCGCCTCGCGCAGATGGGACCGGTCTCGTTCGCTCAACCAGTCCAGATCCTCGATCTCAAGCGTTGTCAGGGCATCGCGCTGGGGCATGAGATAGCGGCGCAGAATGATCGCGGTTCTTCGGATCGACGACAGCTTGGACCGTTCGATCTCCGGTTGTCGCTCAAGAAGCGCTTCTTCAAGGTCATCCACCAGCTCGTTCAAATCCGCCACAGCCGGCTCCGCCCGGTCAGCCAGCCGAAGCACGAACCGTGAGATGAAATCGCCCGGAGACACCGGCCCCCGACCGCGCTCGATCGACGCCAGCAAATCCGCTGTGGCCGTCAGTGGGCGTCGCCAAACTCCGATGACCCGTGTCGCCGTCAGCCACAAACGCACCGAGATCATGTCTTCCACATCGGCGCCCGCCTGAAGGTTGACGCCCCGCAGGTTCACGATGACGCCATCGCCGTGGACCGTGCATCTGGGACGTGTTTCATCCGCAAGAAGGGCGTCGATCACGAAATCGTCCAGACCCGCCGCTTTAAGGCGCTCCGGCGTCTCGGCGGCCCCAAGACGGATGTGAGCCCAAAGGAACCCGTCTCCTTCCTCCGGCGGCGCCATCGCACCTTCCCCGGCCGGATCGACCGTCCTTGCGCCGCCTCTTCCGTCCAACCGGATCACCATCACATCGGGGTGAGGCGCGGTATCGGGTCTGCTCAAGCCGGTCTCCTGCATGGCTGTCCTCGTCTGGCGGCGACATTAACACTATCGCAACTTTCGTTAACCTCCGCAGCAAATTGAAGGTCCAGTGCGCACAAGCCGCACCCTTTGCCATACGCTTTGCCGACGTTTGCCATACGTTTTGCCGACCTGCCCAAACGCAATGGAATGCCAGCAAACACAAGCGTTTTCGATTTACGATCCGTTCCGCAACGCACTGCACGCGTACGCCACATTAACCATCAGGAACCGGAGGCAGCGGCCAGCTTGCCCTCGGCGATCAGCTGGCGGCGTTTGGCATCCAGAACAAGCTCGCGCTGCACCCACTCATACCGTGTATCCTCGCGCACCTGGTCCCAGAACAGGTAGCCGCCGGTCCGCCACGGGTCGAGGACAATGCCGTCATACATGCCTGTGCCCTTTGCCGCTATGATCGCGGTAGAATGGTCAATTCTGTAGGGATTATCGGCATTTGCAATGGCGCGATAGAGTACCAGAGTCTCGAAGTTCTCCTCCTTGAGCCGGCTTTCCATGTCCTCGGCCCAGTGCCAGCAAAGCCCCCTCGGCTTCAGGCCCATATTGACCTTCGTATTGTGAATGAGGGGCGGATCGACGATCTCGTACTGGATAGCCAGCTCGCGTGTCCGCTCATAGGAGATCCGCGCTGCCCGCATCGCCTCCTCCGGATCGACCTCGGGTCCCAGCGCCCGGATCTCCGCCGCAAGCGCCGCGATTTCCTCGAAGGTCGCCGGTGCCCGCTTCTCCGGCGCCACACCGCAAGCAACCAGCAAACAGCATGAAACAAAAAGAAAAATTGCCCTCATGTGCCGCCTCGCAGACTCTCTCACCCGTTCCAACCGCTACCCGCACAACCTCCCCCTGTCGACCCCCAACCGGTCGCAAAGTTTTGATTGACGATGACAATTACCTTTGCATAAGTCGGAATGGGAGGACCAATGAGAACCCAGGTTTGCATCATCGGCGGCGGGCCGTCCGGCCTGTTGCTGTCGCAACTCATGCACAGGGCCGGCATTGACACCGTCGTCCTTGAACGCCGGACACGCGACTATGTTCTTTCCCGCATTCGTGCCGGCGTCCTCGAAGAAGGCAGTGCCGCAATGCTTCGCAAGGCCGGGGTCGGCGCGCGAATGGACCGCGAAGGCTTCGTGCACGATGGCGTCTTCCTGTCCACCCAGAACCGAGGTTTTCGGATCGACATCAAGGGCCTGACCGGGAAATCGGTCATGGTCTATGGTCAGACCGAGGTCACCGCCGACCTCTACAAGGCGCGCGACGACATGGGTGGTACCGTCATCCACGAAGCCCTCGACGTCTGCCCGCATGACCTCGACACGAACGCGCCGTTCGTGACCTACAGGAAGGACGGCGCCGAGCGCCGAATTGACTGCGACTATGTAGCGGGATGCGATGGGTTCCACGGCGTCAGCCGTACCTGCATCCCCAATGCTGTCCTGAAGGAATACGAAAGGGTCTATCCCTTTGGTTGGCTTGGTATTCTCTCCGAAACCCCGCCCGTCAGCCACGAACTCATCTATGCCGGCCACGAGCGCGGGTTTGCGCTCTGCTCCATGCGGAACACGAACCTCAGCCGATATTATGTCCAGGCACCTCTGACCGACACGCCCGAAGCTTGGTCGGACGAGCGCTTCTGGGGTGAACTCAAACGCCGCATCCCCCCCGAAGCAGCCGACACACTGGTCACCGGCCCCTCGATCGAAAAGTCACTTGCACCCTTGAGATCATTCGTGGCCGAGCCGATGGCATGGGGGCGCCTCTTCCTTGTCGGAGACGCCGCGCATATCGTGCCGCCAACCGGGGCCAAGGGTCTGAACCTCGCCTTTTCCGATGTGCACTACCTGTCCGAAGCGTTGATCGCCGAATACGAAGGGGAAAAGGGCGCCACCGCCGGTTACTCGGACAAGGCCCTGGCCCGCGTCTGGAAGGCAATCCGGTTTTCGTGGTGGTTCACGACGACGATGCATCGCTTTCCCGACCAAACCGAGTTCGACCAGAAGATCCAGAACAGCGAACTGGACTACCTGTCGACATCGACGGCGGCGCAGTCCACTTTGGCGGAGCAATACGTGGGGATACCGTATTGAAGATAGCAGAACTCTCTGGTGCTTCGCTGCACTACCGTGAAGACGGTGACCCGGATGGTGCGCCGGTTGTGTTCGCCAATTCTCTCGGTACCGACATGCGGCTCTGGGACGCCGTGATCCCGCTCCTGCCGTCGAATTTGCGGATCATCAGATACGACAAACGCGGGCATGGCCTCTCGTCATGTCCGCCCGCACCTTACTCCATGGGCGCCCTCGTCTCGGACGCGGAAGGTTTGCTGGACCACTTGAACGTGCGCGACTGCGTTTTCATTGGCCTTTCGATTGGGGGCATGATCGCACAAGGATTGGCGGTCAAGCGCATGGATCAGGTGCGCGCCATGGTCATTTCGAACACCGCGGCAAAGATCGGCACGACCGAAATGTGGAGCGACCGGATCAAGGCCGTCCAGGCTGGCGGTATCGAAGCCTTGGCAGATACCATCATGGAGCGCTGGTTCTCAAAGCAGTTCCGCGCGACCCCAGAGCTGAAACTTTGGCGCAACATGCTGGTCAGAACGCCCGCCGAAGGATATGCCGGCTGTTCTGCCGCAATTGCCGGAACCGACTTCTATACGACTACAGCCTCGCTGACCCTTCCGACGCTTGCGATTGCAGGCAGCGAGGACGGATCGACCCCGCCGGATCTCGTTCGAGAAACAGCAGACCTGATCAAAGGCAGTCGTTTTGAATTGATCCGCGGAACCGGACACTTGCCTTGCGTGGAAAAGCCCGCGGAATACGCATCGATACTCACCAGTTTTCTCAAGGATATCGGCCATGTCTGAGCGCTACGAGAAAGGCATGAAGATACGCCGCAAGGTTCTGGGCGACGCCCACGTGGACCGCGCCGAGGCGCAGAAATCAGAATTCGACGCGGCGTTCCAGGAGATGATCACCGAAGGCGCATGGGGAACGGTCTGGGCCCGTAACACGATCCCGTTAAGGGAAAGATCCATGCTGACGATCGCGCTCCTGGCAGCGACGGGAAACTTCGCCGAAATCCCGATGCACATTCGCGCCACGGCGAATACCGGTGCGACGCGCGAGGACGTGATGGAGGCACTGCTGCATGTCGCCGTCTACGCCGGAGTGCCCAAGGCGAACCATGCAATCAAACTTGCCAGGGACACATACGCAGAGATGGAGGAAGACAATGGCTGACGGAGGACGCCTGATCCCAAGGGACCGCACAGCGCACCCGGCGCAATACGACCCCGACTACAAGACAGCGGTCACGCGATCGCCAAACCTGCCGCTCCTGTCGCTGCCGTCCACTCCAACCGAAGAGACGGGACCGGTCTTCGGCCATAACATACTTGGTGCCCTGGACAACAACCTGATCCTGAACTTCACAAAAGGAAAGGCGCCAGCCGTCGGAGAAAGAATCCGGGTGCATGGTCGCGTCATGGACGAAAACGGGCGCGCAATTCCCCACACTCTTGTCGAGATTTGGCAAGCCAACGCGGGGGGGCGCTACCGCCACATCAAGGATACCTACTTCGCGCCGCTTGACCCAAATTTCGGCGGCTGCGGCCGGACGCTCACAGACGAAAATGGCTATTACGAATTCATGACCATCCGCCCCGGCGCCTATCCATGGCCGAACCGCGGAAACGAATGGCGCCCGATGCACGTCCACTTTTCGATTTTCGGGCACAGCTTCGGCCAGCGCCTGATCAGCCAGATGTACTTTCAGGGCGACCCGCTCATCGACCTCTGTCCCATCGCTGCGACCATCAAGGATCGCAGCCAGCTTGACCGTCTTGTCGCGCCTCTCGACATGGCACACTCCAAGCCAATGGACTACCTCGCCTACAAGTTCGACATTGTCCTCAGAGGCCGCCGCCAGACGATGTTCGAAAACCGACCGGAGGGCCTGTAAGATGGTACAACCTCTTGACAACCTGCGCGAAACGCCAAGCCAGACAGCCGGACCCTACGTTCACATAGGATGCATTCCGACCTTCGCCGGGCTCGGCGCCATTTATCCCGAAGACCTTGGCAAATACGCCATCGACGACGGGGCGGAGGGCGAAATCATCACGATCACTGGGTCGATATATGACGGAGCCGGCTGGGCCTTCCGCGACGCCATGTTCGAATCCTGGCAATGCGACGCTGCGGGAAGATTTCCTGGGCAGCCGGACGCCGACCCAAAGATGAACGGCTTCTGCCGCTTCGCCGCAGACGCCGAGTCCGGTGAATTCACGTTGAGAACCGTGAAGCCTGGACGCGTCGGGGATCAATCTCCGCATATCGCGCTTTGGATCGTGGCCCGAGGAATCAATACGGGACTTCAGACGCGCATTTACTTCGGCGACGAGGACAACAGCACCGACCCGGTACTAAACCGGATTGAACAGCGCAATAGGGTCCAGACACTGATCGCCAGGAAAACGGGAACACGGGCCTATAGGTTCGATATCTACCTGCAGGGCGATAAAGAAACCGTATTCCTCGATATGTGATGGCACATTTCCTGTTGGTCCACGGCGCCTCGCACGGAGCGTGGTGCTGGTCGAAACTCCTGCCGCATCTGGAAGCCGCCGGCCACACGGCAAGGGCGATCGATCTGCCGTCCCATGGCGCCGATCCGACTCCACCCGAAACTGTCACCATGTCGGACTATGTCTCGGCCTGCGTGGACGCACTGGAAGAGGATACCATTCTTGTCGGACATTCCCTTGGTGGTCTGACGATCACCCTGGCCGCGGCCAAGGCGCCCGAGAAACTGCGCAGTCTCGTCTATCTCTGCGCCTTCGTGCCCCCATCGGGCCAGGCTTTTGCGGAAATCCGGAAAGGCGCGATCACTGCCGAACTGCAAAGCATCGTTACGGTCGACCGAGAACGCGGCGTTTCCACCGTCGATCCCGGGCGGGCCGGCTCGGTCTTCTATCACGACTGCACCGGGCAAGATGTGGCTTTCGCAGTGGCGCGCCTGTCGCCGCAACCGATCGGTCTCCTGGGTGAAGTCCTGAGTTTCACCCAGCCGACGGTCCCGCGCCACTATATCCTCTGCACAGAAGACAGGACAGTCGATCCGGCATACCAGCGAAATGTCTCGGCCGATTGGCCCGAGGAAACCGTGCACGAGATTGCCTCGGGGCACTCGCCCTTCTTCTCACATCCCGGTAAGCTCGCCGGAATACTCGGAAAGATTGCCGCAACATGACAAAGCCAGCCATCATCTGCGTTGCCATCACAGGATCGGTGCCGAAGAAAAAGGACAACCCCGCCGTTCCGATCAGCATCAGTGAACAGATCGAGTCCACGCACGAGGCATTCGAGGCTGGCGCTTCGATCTGCCACGCTCATGTCCGGACGGAGGACGAGACACCGACGTCAGACCCCGAGCGCTTTGCTCGCCTCAAGGAAGGGCTTGAGAAACACTGCCCCGGATTGATCATCCAGTTTTCCACCGGTGGGAGGTCGGGCGCAGGGAAAGAACGCGGCGGCATGCTGTCGCTCCGCCCGGACATGGCGTCACTGACCGTTGGATCGAACAACTTTCCCACCCGCGTCTATGAAAATCCCCCGGATCTGGTTGAATGGCTCGCTTCCGAAATGCTTGTCTACGACATCAAGCCCGAAATTGAGGCTTTCGATTTGTCGCACATCTTCCAGGCCGCGAAGATGGCCGATGAAGGGCGCCTGAAAACACCACTCTATGTTCAGTTCGTGATGGGCGTGAAGAATGCGATGCCTGTGGACAGACCGTCATTCGACTTCTTCCGCGAAACCCTGGCCCGCCTTGCTCCGGATGCTGAGTGGTGCGCCGCCGGGATCGGACCGGACCAAATATTGGTCAACGAATGGTGCGTCGCCAGTGGCGGTCACTGCAGAACCGGGCTGGAGGACAATGTGCGCCTCGACCGCGATACACTTGCGCCGTCGAACGCCGCGCTTGTGAAACGAGTGGTCGATCTCTGCGAGAAGTACGATCGGCCCGTTGCAACGGTGGCAGAGGCCCGGCAAATCCTCGGGCTCCGGGCAGCGTGATGACGAGTGCACCCTCGGACAGTGCAATCTACCGCAATCTCCTCGGTGACGCCGAGGTCGGAAAGCTCTTTACAGACACGGCGGAAGTGCGGGCGATGATGCTGGTCGAAGGCGCGCTTGCCAAGGTGCAGGGCGACGCGGGCCTGATCCCCGAGACGGCGGCGGCGGCGATCCACCGTGCCTCCATGGAGTTGCAACTCGATCCTTCGGGCCTAGCCAGTGGCGTCGCTCTCAACGCCGTTCCAGTGCCTGGGCTTGTCTCCATGTTCCGCGATGCAATGCAAGCTCCAGAGCACGCGCAATATCTGCACTGGGGCGCCACCAGCCAGGATATCATGGATACCGCGCTGGCATTACGACTGCGGCAAGCCCTGGCGATCATAGAAGTCCGCCTGAGTGAAACCATCAAGGCACTTGGAATACAGGCAGAGAGGCATGCCGAGGTGCCAATGGTTGCGCGAACCTATGGCCAGTCGGCAGTCGTAACCAGCTTCGGCGCTCATGTGGCTGGCTGGGGCAACCCGCTTCTGCGGCATCGCGATCGACTGATACAAGTTCGGGAGGACGTCACTCGTGTCAGCTTGTCCGGGGCAGCCGGAACGCTCTCGGTGATGGGCGGCAAGGGTCCGGCGATCCGACAGGCTCTCGCAGACGCGCTCAACCTCTCTGACCCCGGATCGACCTGGCACGCACAGCGCGACGGCATCGCCTGCCTTGCCTCATGGTTGACCGGTCTGGCAGGGTCCCTTGCAAAAATGGGCGAAGACCTTCTGATCCTCGCGCAATCAGGCATCAACGAAGTTCGCCTTGGCTCAGGCGGCGGCTCGTCGACGATGCCGCAAAAGTCCAACCCTGTTCTGCCGTCTGTGCTGTCCGCCATTGCCCGGCAGGTCGTCGGCCTGAATACCGCGGTTCAGTCCACCCTGCCCCACCGTCAGGAGCGCGACGCCGCTTGTTGGATGACCGAGTGGATGAGCCTACCGCAAATGGTGATCCTTGCGGCGCGCGCCGTTTCGGTCGCGAACGAACTCGCAAAATCAATCGTGCCCGAGCCCCACGCGATGGCACGCCACATCGAAAGCACCGGCGGCAAGCTTTTCTCGGAAGCGCTCAGCTTTGCATTGGCGGCGCACATGGCGCGTGCAGACGCGCAGGCCGAGGTTAAAGCACTGATAGAGACGGCGAACGCAAATGGACAAAGCCTTCGTGAGGCCGCTGGCACGTTACATCCGGAGCTGGATCTGTCCACCATCTTCGATCCGGTTCATCAGCTTGGCGAGGCCCCTGCCGAGGCAAGGCGCTTCGCCCAAGCCGCGCGGGTGGAGCGGGGCTGAAAGTCCGGCAAATTGAATGACGCTAGCGTACCGGTCCATGCTTCCCAGACCGGCCCCTTTCGCATACTGCTCGCCCATGCGATTACCACTCGTGTTCATACTCATGACGACGATGATCGATTCAATCGGGATCGGCCTGATCATCCCCGTCATGCCTGCCCTCCTGCGCGAGATCGGCAATGTTCCCCTTGCAGATGCAGCAATGTGGGGCGGTGTGCTCATGACCGCCTTTGCGGCGATGCAATTTCTTTTCGGCCCTGTAATCGGTGCCTTGTCGGATCGATACGGACGGCGTCCCATCCTTTTGATCGCGCTGTTCGTGATGACCTTGGATTATCTCGTGATGGCCATTGCCCAGACGTTCTGGCTTTTGCTCGCCGGTCGCATCGTCGGCGGAATTACCGCTGCCACACAGTCAACGGCATCCGCTTTCATGGCAGACATCTCGGAACCCCACGAAAAGGCCGCCCGCTTCGGTCTAATCGGAGCTGCTTTTGGCATGGGTTTCGTCATTGGACCACTTATCGGTGGCCTTCTGGCCGAGTTTGGCACTCGCGCGCCCTTCTACGGGGCTGCCGCTCTGTCCGCCGCGAACATGGTCTTCGGCTATTTCGTCATGCCCGAGACTGTAACCGACAGAACGCGGCGCCCCTTGACTTGGGCGCGAACAAATCCGCTTGGCGCATTCCTGAACGTAGGTCTCAATCCCCGCCTCAGAAATCTTTTGATCCTGTTCTTCGCCTACCAGGTTGCATTCATGGTCTATCCTGCGGTCTGGGCGTATTTCACCGAGGCACGTTTCGGCTGGTCGCCAGGCATGATCGGCCTGTCACTTGGCGCGTTTGGAATGGCGATGGCCATCGTTCAAGGCGGATTGATCCGGTTTATCCTCAACTGGCTTGGAGACCGGGGAACCGTCATCTACGGCATTGTCTTCAATTTCTTCGCTTTTCTGGTTCTCGGCTTCGTGGAAAGCGGCCTGGTTGCCATGCTTTTTATTCCGCTGACCGCTCTGGGCGCCGTCGTAACGCCTGCGGTTCAGGGCATGATGTCTCGCGCAACTCCAGATGACAGTCAGGGCGAACTGCAGGGCGTGCTCTCCTCATCTGCGGCGCTTGCCACCATCTTCTCGCCCTTGGCAATGACCTATGCTTTTGCGGTCTTTGCGGCAGAGGACGCCGACCCCTACATGCCTGGCGCACCATTCCTGCTTTCGGCCATACTGATGTTCGTGTGCCTCTTCGCCATCCTCGCCACCCGAAGAACCGTGCAAAGCTGAGCGCAATCGGAACGGCAATGTCGTTTTCGCTATAGTCAGCGGCGGGCCTTGGCTTCAGGTTGGCGAAAAACTGGAGAGGTCATGACAACGATACGCGCTGCAGTCTGCCACGAGTTTGGCAAACCCTTGGTCATCCAGAACGTCCAGATTGCGGCACCTACCGGACGCTCACTAGAGGTCACGCTCGAAGCCTGTGCAATATGCCACTCCGACATTTCCTATGCCGAAGGAATCTGGGGCGGCACACTTCCCGCCGTGTATGGCCATGAAGCCGCCGGACGGATAACTGCCGTCGGTGACCAGGTCACCGGATACGGTATCGGAGACAAGGTCATCGTGACCCTGATCCGGTCGTGCGGAGCCTGTGCTCCATGTTCATCCGGAACGCCGACCGGCTGCGAAACGCCCAACGGCCCTCAACCCCTCTCACTTGCGAACGGCGCACCGCTGCTAGCGGCGATGAACTGCGGTGCCTTCGCTGAAAAGGTGGTCGTTGACCAAAGCCAGATCGCAAGGGTCCCGGAGGACATGCCCTCCACGGTCGCCTCACTCCTGTCCTGCGGGGTCATCACCGGGATCGGTGCAGTCGTCAACGCGGCCAGGCTGCGACCGGGGCAGGATGCGGTCGTGATCGGCGCCGGCGGCGTCGGACTCAATGCTATTCAAGGTGCCCGCATCGCAGGTGCACGTCGGATCGTCGCCGTCGACATGACGAAGGAGAAACTTGCCGACGCCGCTGAATTTGGCGCTACCGATGGCGTTCTGGCGACGGGCGAAGCACCTTGGCGCGAGGTGGCGGATCTGATCGGGCGAAAGGCGGACGCCGTTTTTGTCACCGTCGGTGCCATTCCGGCCTATGATCTCGCTCCTCGTTACCTCGCACCCGGTGGCAAACTGGTCATGGTCGGCATGCCCGCGTCCGGTGCGACCTCGTCCTATGAACCGGATGTTTTTGCCAGCCTGTCGCAGGGCATGGTCGGCTCCAAGATGGGCAACGTTGTATTGTCGCGCGACATCCCCTGGCTGGTCGACCTTTACCGACAAAGGCGTCTGAAACTGGATGAGCTTGTTTCCAAGAGCTGGCCGCTGGAGCAGATCAACGAGGCAATCGCCGACACCAAGTCGGGCGCTGCAAGGCGAAACGTCATCGTGTTTTGACGCTGAAGTTTCAGAGGTGCGGATCGCTCCAAGAATACACAACGACGTCGGGCAACACCTTGCTGCTCAATTTGGCATACAGGTTTCGGGCCGCTGCGTTGTCTGCTTCTGTTGCGACCCAGACTTCTTCACAGCCCCTGTCCGAAGCAAGTTCGCTGATACGGGTCAGAAGCCGCTTGGCAATGCCCTGTCTACGGAAATCCGGATGGATCGAAACCTCGTTGACAAAGAACTGGGTTGGTTTGTCAGGATGCATGATCACCGTCCCGCTGGCAAAGCCGATGACCTCGCCTCGATCCAGTGCAACGACCAATTCGTTGACCCGGGTCGCAAGAAAGGCCCATGCCCGCGCGGGATCAACCTCATTATCGAAAGTACCGGGTCGAACGCGATCAAGAATATGCGCGTCCTCTGGACCGAGATTGCGAATGGTGATTGGGTTCTGAGACATAATTAAAGCAAAACCAACGGAGGGGCGCGCGTGAAACTCACAGACATGGAAGTGATCGTTACAGCCCCACCCGCACCGGGATGGGGTGGGCGATACTGGATTCTCGTCAAAGTGACAACAGACACCGGTATCGTCGGTTGGGGTGAGTGCTATGCCAGTGCCGTCGGACCTGAGGCCATGACCGCGGTAATTCGCGATGTATTCGGGCGGCACATGGCAGGGGAAAACCCAGAGAACGTCGAGTTGATGTTCCGTCGCGTGTTCTCGTCGGGCTTTACCCAGCGGCCGGATCCAACGGTCATCGGAGCCTTCGCTGGGCTGGAGATCGCCTGCTGGGACATTATCGGAAAGCACCGCGACCGACCTGTCTGGGCTCTGATCGGCGGGCGAATGACGCCACGCGTCAGGGCGTATTCCTATCTCTATCCTCTGGCCCATCACCCCTTGCCCGAATTCTGGGGCGATGCCGAGATGGCGGTGGAGTCAGCGCTTGATCTCATCGGCCGCGGCTACACGGCCGTAAAGTTCGACCCGGCGGGGCCCTACACAATTCGCGGCGGTCATCAACCCTCGCTTTATGACATCGAGATCTCTGTCAACTTCTGTCGGACGCTTCGCGCGGCGATAGGACCCCGCGCCGACCTTCTATTCGGCACCCACGGACAGTTCTCCACAGGCGGCGCAAAGCGCATCGCTGCGGCGGTCGAGCCCTACGACCCGCTCTGGTTTGAAGAACCTGTGCCACCCGACAACATCGAAAGCATGGCCGAAGTGGCCCGCGCCACGTCGATTCCCGTCGCTACAGGGGAACGGCTGACCACGAAGGCCGAATTCGCCGCCGTACTGCGTGCTGGTGCCGCCAATATCCTGCAGCCCGCTCTCGGCCGTTCAGGCGGCATCTGGGAAACCAAGAAGATCGCGGCGCTTGCCGAAGCCCACAACGCACAAGTGGCGCCACATCTTTACGCAGGGCCGGTCGAATGGGCCACGAATGTTCATCTGGCCGTATCAATCCCGAACATCCTAATGGCGGAAACGATCGAGACCCCATATCACGACGCGCTGATTAGGGGCTCTATCCGTGTCGAGGATGGCCATATCGCCGCTCCCGAAACACCCGGGCTTGGCATCGAAGTTGACGAAGATCTCGCTCGAGCAAATCCGTGGAAAGGCGACGGCCTGCATCTTCAGATGCAGGAAGCCCCTATCAAACATGCCGGCCCCAATCTTTTCGAAGGCGGTGCGCCGGTCGGAAAGTCGAAATAACGGATCAGATCGGGGACGGCTGCAACTCCATGTTCTGGCGGTGCTGGCGCAGTGCGGCATCGACATCGTCGAACCATGCGGCCTCGCCATTCTCGATGACGACGGCAGCTTTGCACATGCGTTTCAAGAGGGGGGCACTGTGAGACACAACAATCGCGGCCCGGGTCTCCAGCCTCGCGCGCAGCATATGCTCGCTTTTCTGGCGAAAAGACTCATCGCCAACGCTGGTGACCTCATCGATCAGGTAGGTATCGAAATCTATGCCCATTGAAGTGGCAAACCCCAGTCTTGCACGCATGCCTTGGCTATAGGTGCGAAACGGAAGATAGAATTGATCCCCAAGTTCCGAGGTCTCATGAACGAAATCCACCAATTGATCGGTGTCTACCCCATAGATGCGCGCGACAAAGCGCGTGTTCTGTAAACCTGATAGATCTCCGTGAAAACTGCCGGCGAAACCGACCGGCCAGGAAACACTGCCCACAGCTTCCACGTGCCCCGAATCCGGACGCATCGTACCGGAAATGATCTTAAGAAGGCTGGATTTCCCGGCTCCGTTCCGGCCGATCAACGCCACCGAGCGTCCAGAGGCAAACGTCAGGCTGATGCGGCTCGCAACTGTTTTCGCGATCCCATCGGCGTAGAAGGTCTTCGAGACGTCGACAAGTCGTATCATCTGCCTAGCGCCGGTCTCGAACGGAGTAATAGGCCAGCACGGCGATCGCCCAGAGCGCCAACAAGAAGAAAGAGGCGATCCCGACAATCACAGGTCGGTTCGGGAATTGCGACGATTGCGCCAATGACGGCTTGATGTAGGCCGCGAGGTACCGGCTCTTGCGCCGCGCCTCGGCCAAAGCCTGATCATAGGTTGCTAGGGCGGCGACATAGGCCTGTTCGGCGAACTCGCGATCGACGGCAAGGCGTTCGTACTCCGCCAGAAGGGTCGCATAGTCGCCTCCCTGCCCGCCACTGTGGCCGACGCCGAGCTTGCGACGTTCTCCCTCGATACGCGCCTCGATCACCGCGATCCTGCGCTCGGCTTGCTGGATGCGCGGGTCACTCTCGCGGGTGCTTTCCCGCAGCAAATCGGCGCTGATCAAGGCTTCGGCCAGCTGCGCTTCAAGCGTCGAAAGCAGCCCCATCTGCCCTTGAAGATCCGCCGACGGATCCACGATCTGGTTTTCCGAACGGAAGGCCGTCAGCCGTTCCCGCGCGCCCTTCAAGCGCTCAACCGCTCGCTCGACCTCCAGACGGGCAAATTCGGTGGTGTCATCCTGTGCGATCGCAGACAGTTCGTCGACCAGCCTAGCGCTCTCTTCGAAAATCCCCGTGGCAATCGAACGCGCGTCCTCCGGCGCAAAAGCAAGTGCCCGGATTGTGATCAGCCCTGCACTATCGTCATAAAACACGCGCACCATGCGCTCCCAGTAATCGTGCAGATCTTCGATCGTTCCGGTCGGATCATAGCCGAACACCGGATCACCACTGGGCTTGGAATAAATCTCGACCAGTCCCAAACGCGCGTCCAGCGTCTCGACAAGTTCCTGACTTGTGATGAACTCGTAAAGGATATCGCTGTCCGAAACACCAACACCCGTGAAGTCTGCGAGGCCTCCGAACATCTCGATGGGAGACGAAACCTCCTGTTTTATGACTGAAAATCCGACCGTCGATGCGTACTGGTCCGCGGAACGCATCCAGAGATAGGCCACCGCAAGCAGAACCGGGATCACCACGACAACCGAAAAAGAAAGCAGCATACCCCAATGGCGGCGACGTGGTCGCGCAGCCTCTGCAGGGGGACGTACCGGGGTGATCCGGGACAAATGTGGATCAGGCTGTTTCGGTTCAGGCAGCATCAAGCTCCAACCCCTTAATTCCTTGGAAAGGAATGCCAGTTACCTGCCATTGGTATATAAAGTCGGACAGGAAATGCAGTTTGCGGAAAAGGCCATGACACCACCGCTGACGCCGCTCGCAAACAGACGCTTTGCCACCATTCGCACGACGGTGGCATTGATGTTGCGCGAGATGGTGACGACCAATGGCCGTTCTCCCGGAGGTTACATCTGGGCCGTCCTTGAACCCGTCGCGGCGATCGCGCTTCTGTCTTTTGCTTTCTCGCTCGCATTCCATGCCCCGTCCCTCGGCAACAGCTTCGGCCTGTTCTACGCGACAGGCTATCTGGTCTACATGCTGTTCCATGACCTGGCCAACAAAACGGCGACGGCACTCCGGTTCTCACAGTCTCTGCTCACCTTCTCCGCGGTGACCTGGCTGGATGCGATCATTGCAAGGTTCCTTCTCAATCTTCTGACCCATCTGATGGTCACGATGCTGGTCATTGGTTCCATGATCATTCTCTTCGATACGCGTGCCGCGCCTGATCTGCCGACAGCAGCGAACGCCCTTGGCATGGCGGCGTCGCTGGCCTTGGGGGTGGGATTGATAAACTGTTACCTTTTCATGGCCTTTCCGGCTTGGGAGCGTATCTGGATGGTTATCACACGGCCGCTCTTCATCGTTTCGGGTGTGTTCTTCCTGTTCGAGGATCTTCCCACCTGGGTCCGGCAGATTCTGTGGTTCAACCCGGTCTTCCATGCGACAGGCGAGATGCGGGACGGCATCTATCCCACCTACGCACCCGGCTACATCAGTTCACCGTATGCGTACGCGTTGTCGTTGGGCCTTATCCTGGTTGGTCTCATGTTGATGTCCCGTCACGCCGATAGTCTGATCCACAAATGACCCGGAATGCTGATGAATTCGTTAACAGCGCCCTGAGCGACCGAAGCCTGGCCGGCCCCACTTGTCAGGAAATCGAACAGGATCACGTCGTCATTCTGATGGGGCTCTACAATGGTGCCACCAACATTGCGGATCAGCTGAGAAGCTACACCGATCAGTCTCACGGTAACTGGTCGCTAATCATTTCCGACGACGGCAGCACGGACAATGGTCCAAACCTGGTTGAAGATTTCGCGTTGAATAGTCAGCAGGCTGTCACGCTGATTAAAGGACCGCGGCTAGGGTTTCCGCAGAATTTCCTCCGCCTGCTCTGTGCCGCGGGTCCAAGCGTCCCCTATGCCGCCCTCTCAGACCAGGACGATGTCTGGCTTCCGGAAAAACTCAAGAGAGCTCTTACCCATCTGAATACCCTGCCCGCCGGGCGACCGGCGCTTTATGCAGGTCGGACAATTGTCTGCGACGCAGGCCTCCGCCCCTTGAGGCGATCCCCTCTTTTCGAACTGCCGCCCAGCTTCCAGAATGCTCTCGTGCAATGTATCGGTGGCGGCAACACCATGGTCCTGAACCGGGCCGCACTTGATCTGGTTCAGGAAACCGCGCGCCATGCCAAAGGCATCGTCGCCCATGACTGGTGGATTTATCAGATAGTGAGCGGCGCCGGCGGCCAAGTCATCTACGACCCAGAGCCCATGGTGCTGTACCGCCAGCACGGTGCCAACATGATCGGATCGAACGATACGGCGCTGGCCAGTGTTTTCCGGGTCGTGCAGGTATTTCAAGGCAGATATCGTGCTTGGAACACTGCCAACATCACAGCCCTTGAGGCGGCTTACCATTGGCTGTCTCCTCAAGCACGCCAGACGCTTGCTCTTTTCAAGAAAGCAAGGGCCGGCAACATGCGCACGAGGTTGTCCGCATTGTGCACGTCGGGAGTGTACCGACAGACAAATCGCGGCAATCACGCCCTGTCACTCGCTGCTCTCATCAAGAGGATCTAAACTGTTACCGCCGGACAAGGCGTGATGCGAAGCGGGTCTGGAAGTTCGTCCCTTCCCTGATCAGGCCGCTTCCCGACGATCCGACGGCAATGTAGATGGCGCTATTCCTGTTGCCAATGACAGCGTCCGGCGGGTTTCTGACCTCCGTCCCCAAGCCGAGGGATGCGAAAGCGAAGGTAGGCGGGACAGTGTTCTGTAGAGAACAAGAGCGTTTAGCGAAAAGCTGCGATTATCACGATAGATCAGGTCAAGCCGGGCCTTCAGCGGAATACAGTATGTCCGATAAATGCGGTCGGCCTCGATCGGATCATTGCACAGCGACAAGAGACGCTCTTCCCTTCGATGAACCATCACGGTTGCCAGGCCCGTTATACCAGGCGGGGTATCTTTCAGGATTTCTGCATACAGTTCCGGATAGGCCTCAACGTAGCGGCGCAGCGGAGGGCGCGGCCCAACAAACCGCATGTCTCCCTTCAGAACATTGAATATCTGAGGCAATTCATCCAACCGGGTGCGCCGAAGAAACTTTCCGACCGGAGTCACACGCCTAGCCTGCGTCCCGCAAAGCACGGTTTCCTCAGAAGCAGGCTCAGGCGGGTGAAGAGTGCGGATCTTGTAGAGATGAAACGACTTGTTCGGGCCGCGCATCCGTTCTGAGGCAAAGATGAACGGCCGGCCGTGCAGTGGAACAACCACCGCATAGAGAACTGCAAGAACCAACAGCGCAAACGGAGCAAGGAGCAACGCTACAACCTGGCCTAAGCCAAACTTGAAAGGCATTCTGTCTGTCCTGCCAGACCTTCCCTTGCAACGCGCACTCTTCATTTAATTTTCTTCCATCTGATTTTGAATACGACTTTGCCCACGATTCAATCGGCGCCTCTTTGCGAAACGGGGGGCTTGGCCAATGCAAGAAGTGCCCGATATCGGTAAGAAATTCGTTACCGGGCTGCGAATTGCCTCTGTTTGTGCGTCTGCGTTCTCCCCGGCCATAGCCGGCAGGCTTGGAGAACCGGAGATCGAGCCCGAGGTTTTCATGGTGCATGACAAGGTCGTCGCGGGCACTCGGAGCGGCAGATCCGGAGGTATTCTGATCGGTTTTCTTATTGACGATCTCGTGATCGCGGGCGACTCGCGCCGAGAGTCGCACACCTACGGCCTCACGAACTGCACCTTGGGGCAAACCGTCCCTGGCCTTATTCAGTGGCGCGAGCAGCGTGGTCGGATATCCGCTCCGACCCAGAAGCTATTCCTGGCTATAAATCCAAACCCATAGGCGTATGCCACGTTGCCCCGCATCACAACGTGGTTGCTCCGGAAGAAAGCTGCAGGGTTGCATGAACCCCGGCATCCGATTGGCAGACCAATTCGAAACTGCGGCTTCCTTGGCGGCATTCAACGTTTCGAGTAATTGAGCGCTCCGGCAACTAGCGGCGGACACAGGAGCGTTCGACGACATGAGGTCGGCACCCAAACCCACCTTAGCCGCTACACGACCAGTGCGGATTGAAACGGTTTGCCAGCCGACTGTTATACAAGTTCGGACGCCGCCGTTTTCGTCAAAGGAGACCAGAAGCTCGGAAATCCCGGATTCTTCAGGACCGCCAGGAACAGTGGCTCAGCAAATCAAGACAACCCAGACTTCACCAAACGCTCGGGACTGACCTGAACCGTTGGCGCCACCCACGGAACCAGACTTCCAATTCGCCGGGGTTGCGTTCGGTCTGGTGCGTTTCCGCACGCTGCGGTCAAAAGGCGGGCCCGGAAATCACCAAAAACCTCATCATCGCCAGAAACTCTCAACTTCCTGCAAACTCTTCCTGGTGGGCTTCTCTGACCGTATCGCAAAGCCGCCTGTCAACTTTGAGCCGCACTCCGCCGTCTCGGTCAGTATCTGAAAGCTGATACAGAAGGACCTATGGTACAGCGTGCGGTCTCCCGGCTGAAAGCCGGCAGTCCGCAGGTTCCTAGGACTGCCCTTGCATCGCGGCTTTTTCTTTAAATTCGGAGTCCTGCGGGTCTGACCGGAAAAACCTGCGAGACTGGTAGCGAAACCGGCATCCTTGAACGTGCCGACTGACGGCATCTTGATCAGGCCAAGCGTTCCAAAAGAGTGGAGGAACAGTCCGGGTCCATTGCTTCTGATGGCGCTGCGATAATCAACCCGACAGCGAGGCCTAAGCCGACCACTATCGGTCGCCTGCAAAATTGATGCGCCCGCCCGCCTTCGCTTTTACAGAATTCTACAGCCGACCGAAAATCATAAACCAAATTCTTTCGTAGAAACTGGATATTAACCAAATGTTCCGATGTCTCTCTGCATCATTGACCGGCCATTGCCACATTTTCGGCAAGCCGGAGTTTGAAGCTATCTCTTTGAAGAACGCACTCGCCGGGCGAGGAAGATGACCGAGTGACCATGCAGTTAACGCGCCTCGCCGCCTTTCCTCGGCTCAGTCGCAATGCCCTGAAAAGACTACTGGACCTGCGCGCCGAGGTCTCCTGCCATCAGACTCAACTCATGATCCTGAACGGCAAGACCGTGGGACGCATCGAAAATTGCCGCTGGCGCAAAACGAGCGTTCGATTGAGCGGTTGGCATACGGAGCCAGAGATTCGTGTCGGTTTTGAGGGAGCAGCGTTTCAAGAAGTCCAAACATGGATGAAACGCCAAGATATCCAAGAAAGCGATGCGAACCGGCCTCTGCACACGGGTTTCGAAGTCGAAATCCAGCGCAGTAGGATCGACGCGGCAATTCAAATTCGGGTCGGAGCGACTGGCTTGCAGGACACTCAGTTTCAACTCGCCCCTCCAAAAAGGCTGGCCGAAACGATGGCACGCCTCGTCCAGCTTCCGGGCGCGCTCGCCTTCGCCGCCGCGCACAGTCAAAAGATCGTCCGTTTCCTCAGAACCGGCGATCCCGGAACAGCAATTGCGTTGCGCGATGCGTTTGGTCACGGCGATGAACAAATACCTTCACCGCTCGTTCCGACCGACCTGTTTACTGCCCCTGAACATGCGGCATCGACTGCTGACTTGGCGACAACGATTGTCGTCCCGGTGTTCAATGCCGCCGACGATCTTGCGCGTCTTCTGGATCGCCTTGCCGCAACGACCAACAGCTATCACACGATCGTTCTGATTGACGACGGGTCCGATGACCCGCGCATAAATCGCCTGCTGCGATCTTTCGCCGTTCGTTTCCCCACACGAGTAATTGTCGAGACTTTCGAAGTGAACCACGGCTTCGTCGCCGCGATCAACCATGGCTTCGAAACGGCTCGTGATCTGGAGGGGCATATCATTATTCTGAACACCGACACCCTGCCCCCCGACGGTTGGGTTGGGCGTCTCCTCGCTCCCATAGCCAGCGACCCCAACGTTGCCAGCGTGACACCTGTTTCGAATACGGCCGAGATTGCCTCGGTCCCCGCACAGGGCGTCGAGACGAAACTGGGCAACGATCTGGTTGACCGTATAGACAGGGTCGCCCGCAACTTCGCCCCCGCCTGGCGCGATGTTGACATCCCGACCGGCATCGGTTTCGCCATGGCCATTAACCGCGCATTCCTGGAAAAGATCGGCGGCTTCGACAGCACCTTCGGCCGCGGGTATGGAGAGGAGGTCGACTGGTGCCAACGTGCGCGCGCCGCAGGTGGACGGCATGTCCTGGCAACGTCAGTCTTCGTAGGTCACTCAGGCAGCGCCAGCTTCGGGACCGCCGAAAAGCAGGAAAGAACCCAAGCCAACAATCGCATAATCTCCGCGCGATACCCCGGGTACGATCGCGTCGTGAAGGAGTGGGCTGAGACCTCCCCGCACGCTGTTCAGCGTTGCGCCTTGACTGTGGCTTGGCTCGACGCCGTATCTGTCGAACCTGTGCCCGTCTTCATCGGGCACGTGTTGGGTGGGGGTGCGGAGGTTGTCCTTCGCAGACAGGTGGACGAGGCATTGGAGAGAGGCGCGCCGGGTATCGTGATCCTTCGAACCGGGGGCACCACGCCTTGGAGGATCGAAATCGAAGCTGCATCGTTCAAGCATGTCTGCAGGGTTCAAGACATTGCAACCTTGCTTGCCTTACTTGCTCCCATCGCGCGCCGCCGTGTCATCTATTCCTGCGGCGTCGGAGCACGGGACCCGCGGAACATACCGGAAGTTCTGCTTTCTCTTACCAGTGAAGAAACGCACAGCCTCGAGCTACTGCTCCACGACTATTTTGTGATCAGCCCCTCCTACTGCCTGCTCGACAGCCACGGCAGATATCGCGGTGTTCCCCTGGCATCCGGAGATGATCCCGCCCATTGCCTGCCTGCGATCGCGGACAGGCATCGGTGTTCGCTTGCGGAGTGGAGCGAGCTTTGGAGACCGGTGATTGCACGCGCGCAGCAAATTTCCGCATTCTCCAACGCCAGCGCCGTGGTCTTCCGCGAAGCATATCCAGAGGTCGGGAAAAAGCTGGTCGTCACTCCTCACACCTTGCCCGACGATTTGCCGGCCAAGCTCTCAAGCGGAGGTACGTCGATTGGGATACTTGGCGGCATCAACCTCGCAAAAGGCGCCGGTGTCCTTGTCTCCCTTGCCCGCGAAATCAAGGCATCAGGCAGCAATCGAAAGATCGTTATCATTGGAGATCTGGACCCGAATTACCGGCTCCCCGTGCCGCACCGCACGACAGGCAGATACGAACGTGCCGACATCACTCGATTGGCCCGTCAGCACGGTGTCGGCCTCTGGCTGATTCCGTCGATCTGGCCTGAGACCTTTTCGTTCACAACCCGGGAGGCATTGGCCACAGGTCTACCTGTCCTGACATTCGACTTGGGCGCTCAGGGCGAAGCATCCGGGGTTGCACCCAACGGGCACGTACTGGATTGCCATCCCGACGATGTCGCCGGTCTGTTGAAACGGATCGAAGCCCTGTTCGGAAATTCCTAGACCGCGATCAGTTCGCGCTGGGCATCATAGCTCTTCAACAATGTCCAAAGCTCCGCCTTGGCATTGATCCCGTGCCGCCGAAGATATCGATAGTAGGCTCCACCAGCCTGATCGACGGGACGCGCGTGCCTTGCGGCAATGTCATCCAGAACAGCGATACGGCCTCCTTTGTCGGCGACGATCTGTCCCCAAACAAGGTCCAGACCGAATCCGCTGATCGACTGGCCGAATGTCGGCATCACCCACTTCAGCGCCTGACGGGAAAAGACAGGCATCATGATTTCAACCGCGCTGACCCGTCGAGGATCGCTGCCGGTCGGCCGGGTAAAGAGCTCGTTCCAATTGCAGGCAGAGTCGTCCGTCAGGGCCATCTGCGCCAGATCCAGCGAATGCCTGCGGCAAGCCGCAAAAAGTCCATTCAGATCCTCCCCGCTCGTCTCGATATCGTCGTCGATGAACAGCACATGGTCATAAGCGGAAAAAATCTGTGGAAAGCGGTCCGTCAGCATTTTCATGGCGGTGAACTTCGTACCTTTCTGAAAGACCGCATATTCACCGACTCCCGACCGCATCCCGGCCGCATCGTAGTAATTCAGCATAAGATCCCATTCCCGTCCGGAATGCCCCGCCCAGCGGTCGATCAAAGCCCCCCTCCCGGCCTGGCAAACAACCAAGGCTCTGCGCGGATTACCCGGAAGTCTGGTTCGATGCGCAAAAAGAACCACCCCGTCCAAGAATGTACGTTGGCAACGCAAAAGATCATCCGCGCCTTCATAAACACCCATGGCAATTCCTCGCACGCCGCCAAGGATTGCCGAATACACCCGTTCCGGCGGCATGGCGCCTCCGGCCAAATCCAGAAACTTCGTAACGTCGACCATGGGCGAAGGGTCACGCCCCTGACAACGGCCCACCTCAAGATAATGAAGGTAGGGTGTCTCAAAGCGCTCCGACCAGTCCGGGTTTTGCCAGGCATACCAATCAGTCGAAAAGAACTTCGTTGGATCAAGAGACTGTTTCAGCCCTTCTTCCAGATAGTACTCCGCGTGACGGTTCGACCCCGCCAGTAACGGCACCTGTTGCTCAAGAAACTCTCGATCGATGGGCAGCACTGCATTCGGACCCCGAGATGACCGAAAACCGAAAAGCCGGGTCAATCTCTGCGCCCCTCCGTCCGAGCGGCAAGCGCGTAAACGGTGCGCGTAAGCATGGCGATGTCATCCGACAACTGCTCTGCATCGGTCTTCTCGATGACGTCGTCGGCGCAGGGCAAGGGGAAAAGCGGACCGGCTGCCTGATGCGGAAGGAAGCGCGCTTTCAGCGCCTCGTTTTCCGCCTCGTAGACATTCAAGATCTCGCGACGCTTTTCGAGACTCATCAAGGACGAGGCCGCCCCCTTTTTGAAAGCCGCCTGCCCCAGCAGTCGCGCCATGACATCGTAGAACCTGTTGTCATGTGGGCCGTCAAAGACGTCGCGCACCCGGTGCGCCAGACGCGCCAGCGCCTCGTCAAAAGACGGATTGGCGTTGCGGGCCAAGGGCAACAGCCCCTACTGTGACATACCGATGTTCTCAAAAAAATCGTCGATCACGTCTCCATTGCGCAGGGCACTGCGCAGGAAAGGCCTGACCGTCACACGATCATCGCCAAAGGCATCGGCCCAAGCCGCAATCATGCGCAGCCAGCCCGCATCCCGACCGACGCGAGCAGACAGAAATTCCTCCAGGCTGGCGAACCTTTTAAGGTTCCATTGCTGCCAGCTTGAAATCAGGAAGTCGTCCTGACGCCGAATGTAAAAGACAATCCTCACCTCGGTATCTGAAAGCACTCCGGCCAACAGGGGAGCCAACTGAGGATGGTTGCAAATATTCTCGGCACTCACCACCACCGAGTCGAAACCCCGCTCCGCCGCCTCGCGACAAAGCGACCTGAGTCGCATCTCGATGCGCGGTAGATCTCCCGAAGTCACCGCGTCTTCGAAGAACCAGATCTGTTCCCCCGTGACCTCCGACAGAAAATCCATTGCGACACCCGGAACAGCCACACCGCGCCCGGCCAAGACGTCTCTGTTCAGCGCGAGATAGGCCTGTATGGCTGAACTTCCGCATTTGGCGCCGCCGATATGCAGAATGACGCGCGGCTTATCCTGAGATGGCATGCGCCAGGTTTCCTTTCAGCAATTCTCGCAATTCGTCGTTCTCGCCTTTCAGCGAGTCGACCTCCTGCCGCAACCAGCTCAACTCTTCGGCCTGAGCCGCTTCTGCGCGCGCACGCGCTTCCCCTTGCGCCATATCGAAACGGCGCGAGAACAGTTCACAGGCCATTTTGCCCAACCGGTCGAAATGCTGGTGAACGAGGGAGCGGAGATGTCGATCCTCACGCATGGCGAGACACAACGCGGGCAGCCCCGAAGGCACGTCGTTCCCGATACAGGCAAGACCCATGCCGTTTGCATGCGGCATCTCCATGGCGGGGTATCTCTCAGCGAGGTCCTCCCAGACCCTCCAAACTGCAAATTCACCGTCACGGGCGTTGGTGTCGTGCATCAGCAAGACGCCGCGCGAGGACAGTTTGGGAAGCCAGACTTCCAATGCACGGCGCAATGGCTTCTCTTCTCGAAAGCCATCGAGGTGCAGCAAGTCCAACGATCCGTCGGCAAAACGCAAAACCGCGTCCTCTGGACGCTGGCGAAGAAAGGCCGCGAAGTCCGCGTACTTCGTCGCCAGAAAGCTGAAAGTCTCAAAGGCGTTTCGATAGTCGTCCGAGCCGACCCTGTCCACAGCCCAGCCACTGACAGCAATCGCCTCTGACTGAAACTCTCCCTCGCGAACCGCCTGACATAAGGCCAGGAAACTGGCGCCGCGCAGAGTGCCAATTTCGGCCAGCCGTCGGGGAAGGACCAGACCAGTCGCCGCCATCAGAAAGGGGATGTGCTGCTGCTTTTGCGACGGAACGAGATCAGCAATGTCGCGATAGCTGGACGCGAAGATCTGGCTCAGGCATGCGCGGTACGCTGACCCGTCATCGGCGGCGGCTGTAACTTCCGGCAGGGGTCCGTATTCAGCGCCCCAGTCCTCCGCTGACCTTCTTAAGACACGCCCTTCAAATTCTACCCGGGTGGTTGCGACGCAATCCTGCACCTCTCTGTCCGGAGCAGGTATGGCGTGCAACCGCATCAGCAACTCGCCCATGCTCCGCGTGGGAACCCTACCCACGCCAGTCTCCTGAAGGGCAAGATCAAAAGAGACCGATCGGTGACCATCCTTCAAGAGACTCTCGACCGACAAGGGCGCCAATTCCGGCTTATCCTCACTGTAACGCACGACAACCGCGTTCAGCAGTTCAGGACTAAGCTCTTTATCGGCTGTCGCGCGCAGCATCTGGTCCCAATGCGTTCCATGCGCCGCGTCCCGGGTCTTGCCCATCTGCCGATAGGCCTCGACACCCTGGTTAAGCTTCAGAACAAGTTGGTCGACTGATCGGACCGGCAGGTGCAGAACCGTAACGTCTGCAACGAAGGCCGGAACTTCGAGCCCGTTCAGAGTCTCGATCAGGGCGTGATTACCCTGCGCCACCACGGTTCTCTTTAGACTGATACGCTTCGGCTGGAATGCGATCTTGCGGAACGGTGACAGATCGGGAGGTGCAATGAAACGCAACTCGGAGTTCAGTTGAACCTCATCCTTCCAGTATTCTTCCGGAACAAGATTCCGCCAGTGCATCGCAATGACCGGGCAATCACGATATGCGCTTAGCGCAGTCTCGAACTGGGGTCTGTCGGCAAAAGGCAGGAACTCATCGGCGTCCAGCAGAAAAACCCAATCCGCCTCTCGCAGAATTTCCATCTCGCGTACCACGTAGGTCATCGTGACGGACTGGAGGTAGGCCGGATCTTCGAGACGCAGAACCGTGACCCGGCGGTTCCTTCGCGACAACGCGTCCAGAAAAGCACCTGTCCCGTCATCCGACATATGGTCCACGATGACGATGTCATCAAACAGCGCGAGAAGATGCGCCGAGAACGCCCGAATGATGTCGCCCTCGTTGCGCACCATGGCCAAAGCGGCAAGCCTACGAGGTTCGGAAGAATTGGCTCCGCGGGGAAAGACGGCACGTTTGCTGCGCTGGATGTCTCTCGCCTCGCGGCAACCACACAAAAGGTAGTGGACGAAAGGATTTTGGCCGGTCTTGGCGATATCCTCGTGCTGGGCAAGATAGTGCTCCACCGAAAACCATGCACATGGGTCGCGCCGCTCGCGCCAGCCCGGCCCCAGGAAATGCTGCAGTCCGACTCTGTCTTCAGGCAGATCAGGGTTCGTCGCCGCATAGAAGTCGCGATCAAATGCCTCGGCGATGCGTTCCATTGCAGCCGTACCGAGTGGTTCAGGCCGCTGGCCTCCAACCGACGAAACACCGCGCCCTTCCTGCCGGCCGAACCTCAGGAAGTGAACCAGCGCATTGTATCCGGCCTCCCGCACATCCGGATTTGCCGCAAGGTAGGCCGATGTGCTGAATTTCGGCCCCGGGTCGTTCCCGTTGACCGTGCCCTCGCGCAGGAAATGCGCAAGGGCCTGACGCGGGGTTCCGGCATCCGGATATGTCCGTGCGTACCAATCCGCATTGAAATACCCCGAGTTGCCGACCAACCGCTCCTGCTCCAGCATCCTCATCCCGCCATCGATCAGCTTGGCCAGACGCTTCATGTCTCAGGCCGCGAAATCAAAGTCGGATGCATCGATGACACCCAGAAAACCGGTCAGGATGATCGTTTCAGACCCTGCGGTGATCGTCGTGGAAACCCCGGCTTGATCAATCGTCAGATCGCCGAAGCCGTTTATGCCGGCAATTCCACTCAAATTCATGATGTCGAGGCCGTCCTGCCAATCGTTGATGCGGTCGATTCCGGCGCCATCCGCGAAAACGAAAACGTCGGAACCCGCGCCGCCCAGCATCACATCGTCGCCGCCTGTTCCGCCGCTGAGGACGTCGTTCCCATCATTGCCAAAGATCGAGTCATTGCCCTGGCCTCCGGTCAGACTGTCATTTCCACCATTCCCGACCAAGAACAGGTCGGAAAGATACCCGGTCGCATTCACAGTCTCTGCCCCGGCGGCCGCATCCACGCGCTCCAGCAAAGCCCAACTGCTATCGATGTTCAGGACCGATCCAGCCCGGATCAGCGTTGCCCTGTCATACCCGCCGCCGGCATCGACAACCTTGTCGCCTTCATCATCGAGGTAGAAGAAATCGTCTCCCGGGCCTCCCCAATACTGATCGGCACCTGCATCTCCCCACATGAAGGTTTGCCCGCTGCCGGCAATCAGAGTGTCATCGCCGGCATTGCCGAACAGAAGTGTTGTGCCTGCGCCTCCGGTAATCCGGTCGTTTCCGGCGTTGCCGTTTATGCTGATGTCATCAGAATAGGCGCTGGCGTCTACCGTGTCGTTCCCCGGCGACAGGTTCAGCCTTTCCACAGCATCCCAGCCTGCCAGAGAAAGACTTATGCCCGACACACCCGGCGCAATCCGAGCACGGTCAAGACCGCTACCCCCGATGGCGATATCTCCGTTCTCCGATATGAAGAACACATCGTCTCCGGGCCCACCATCCATGAAGTCCGCGCCCAGATCCCCGGCCAGGACATCCGCTCCGTCGTTCCCGACCAGACTGTCAGAACCCGCATTGCCGAATAGCTGATCGTCACCAGAACCGCCGATCAGTGTATCGTCACCGTCATCGCCCTGAACCCGGACACCATTCAAAAACGTGCTGGCATCAATGCGGTCGCTTCCACCTCCCCCGTCGATCCGCTCGACACCGGACCAGCCCGATACGGAAATATCCAACCCGGCATCTGTATCGATCACGGCCCGGTCGAAACCGTCACCGCCCAGAAAAACATCACCGGGATTTTCGATATAGGCGTAGTCATTGCCCGCGCCGCCCTCGATCCGATCCGCTCCCGAATTTCCGAACAGAAAATCCCTCTTCGATCCGCCGATCAGAGTATCGGCGCCGTCACCTCCGCTCAGCGTGTCTTCCTCAAGCCCTCCGACAAGACGGTCCGCGCCACCTTGACCTTGGAGGTTGACGGCACCACCGACCCCCGAAGCATCAACCGTATCGTTTCCGCTCCCGCCAGTGACGCGTTCCACGCTGACCCAGCTCGCCAGCGACACGGAGAGTCCAAGCGGCGTATCGATGACCACCCGATCGTTCCCGTCTCCGCCGTTCACGATATCCCCGGCATTGTCCACAAAGATCAGGTCGTCTCCCGGCCCGGCATCCAGACTGTCGGCGCCCGAACCGCCGATCAGGGTGTCCGCACCGGCGCCGGAAACCAGCGTATCAGCCTCCCCAAAGCCATTAAGCGAGTCATCACCACTATCGGAAATCAGAACGTTTGCGTCGGAAGAACCGACAAGGACGCCATCGACAGGCCCAATCAGAGTGAAATTCTCGATACCCTGAAGGGTATCAACACCCACGCCCGGCATTTCTTCGTGAAAATGCGTTCCGGTCGTCAGGTTCAGGTAAACGGAAACGCTCCCTCGTGGAGCGGCAGACAGGTCTTCCACAAGCGCATCCGTGCCGGTTCCCCCATCAACGAAATCGCTGCCATCCCCGGGCCCGGTTGCCAGATAGATCGTGTCATCGTCAGCATCCCCGAAGACGCTATCATCACCACTGCCATCGAAGATAACATCGTTGCCATTCCCGCCCGATACGATGTCGTTGCCGGAGCCGGCAAAGATAGTGTCATTGCCATCGCCGCCGTTGATCGTGTCGTTGCTCATGCCTGCCCCGGTCCTGCAAATCGCACCGACCTTATGACTCAGGGATGGTTAACGCCGGGTTACTTGGCCTGCACGGCGCTCTCGATAAGCGCCTTCTGTTTCCCAAGACAATCGGCAAGCGCAAAGCGCGACACAACAGTTTCACGTGCGGCGCTCCGGATCGCATCGACGTCCTTCCGCAATGCCAGCGCATCGCTGACCCGCGCAGCGATTGCGTCAGCATCGAAGAACGGCACAAGCCAGCCATTCACGCCGTCCTCGATCACCTCCTCGACAGGCGGCGTGGCCGAACCGAGTACGAAGGCACCGGCTGCCATGGCCTCAAGCATCGACCAGCTCAGAACGAAAGGATAGGTCAGGTAAACATGCACGGACGAAACCTGAAGCAGGCTCAGGTAGTCACGATAGGGAATCCGTCCTGTGAAATGCACCCTGTCCGGCAATGGACCAACCTCGGCCTGCATGACCTCTCGCCAGCAACCGCCCTCCTTCGGTCGCCCGCCGTAGCTTACCTCGTCACCACCAACCACGACGACCTGTGCATCCAGTCTTGCCTCAAGGATTGCGGGCAAGGCCCGCATGAAACTGTGGAACCCCCTATACGGCTCAAGGTTTCGCGACACATAGGTCAGCACTTCATCACTTCGGCTCAGTTCAGATCCTCCCGGCAATCTGAAGCGTGCAGTCGCGTCCGGTTGGATCTGTTCGACGTCAATCCCATCATGGATGACCCGGATCTTGTCTTGATAGGCTTTCGGGAACTGAGCTCTTTGCCACTCGGTAGGGCTGTAAGCCAGATCGGCAGCCTCGATTGCCAGCAAATGCTGCGCAGAGCGCGCCCTCGCACGCAATACCGCGTCAGGCCCGGTGGAAAACTCTGCATCGAAACCGACATCGGAACCAAGCCCGTTGTAGTAGAACTCGGACAGTGAAATCAGCGGCGCTTCAGGCCAGACATCCTTGAGAAAGAGCGTCTCTCCCCAGCCTGGATTTCCGATCATCGCATCCGGCATGAACCCTTTCTGACGCAGCGCGAAACCCGTTCGGGCCACAGCCTGAGCATTCAGAACTGCAGCCTCTGTGCCGGCCAGATAGGGATGAATCTTCGGCGTCACCTTCCGGTGCGGCTCATACTCAACCTTCTTCACTCCCGCAGGCGTCGGTTTATTCTTTTGACTGATGAACACGACTTCATGGCCCTCGGCCGCAAGCGCAGGAGCCAAGTATTTGAATTGTCCGGGACAATTCTGATGTACAAAAAGAAATCTCACTCAGAGCGACCAAATATCCGTTGATCCATAGTCCAACAATAATCCTGATTAAGTCAATTTAACGACGCATTCTCTTTATCAACTCTAGATTGTCGTTGCCGAGTGAAGTCGCGCTTGATGACAGGGGATGAGATAAATGAATGCGTTTGGCGCAGAGCTTTGGGGAGCACCTGGCTCTTCACGACCCAGTTCGCAGTTACGGCTGCGGAAGACCAATTGGGGTTTCGCGGTAACAGACACTTCGGACCGCATTCACGGCAATGCTCTTGAGAAAGGGCTGAAGGCAATGGGCGTGTTCCTAATGCCCCTCGGCGCACTACTTCTCCTCTTTCCCGGCACTTCAGCCGCAAAAGACGGTTCAATGACCGTGAACATCGGCTTGGCCATTGCCATGGCGCTCGTCGGCTTCGCCCTGTTCACATATGCAACCCGCGGTCTGGGCAAAGAGTTGCGGGTCGATCCCTACAAAAGGGAGGTCAAGGTCGGCTCCGTCAATTCGAAAGGGAACTTCTCGCTTCGGAAGACCTATTCGGCGAACGATGCTCAAAGTTTCTTCCTGATCCGAGCTTCATCGCCCAACCCGGCCAAACTGTGCATGCGCACCAAGAAAGGTGGCCATGTCATAAAGCTGATGAATGGGACCGAAGAGGAACTCGTTCCCATTCTCGAGCGGATCAGCGAGGCTCTCCGCCCCAAACACATGGCGAACAAACGGGTCCGTACCCGCGTCACCGGAGCCTTCATTCACGCAACGTTCGGTTGATATGGCGATCCCGCGAGGACTCGAACCCCGAACCTGCTGATTAGAAGTCTTACGGAATTGACTTCGATCTGTTCCTAAGCAGTCCGCTAGACTTCATTTTTCCCCAATTTCATTGGAAATGAAGGCAATCTTAACTTCGATACTGCTCTTCACATCTCGCAGCAACTTGCTTACCTAGTGCTTACCCAAGTTCCGGCGAGCCTTCAATGCCTGTCAAGCGCCTGACCAAAACCATTGTCGATCGGACGCCGACTCCGAACAGGGACACGATCTTTTGGGACGAAGGGTTGCCAGGTTTCGGACTGCGCGTGAAAACGACTGGCGTGAAGAGCTTCGTTGTGCAGTATCGCAATCGGAATACGGGGAGATCGAAGCGGAAAACGCTCGGTCGTTACGGACCAACACTCTCGCTGCATGAGGCGCGCGATATGGCTAGGGCCCTGTTGGCCGATGTCGTGCGCGGTGAAGACCCGGTCGCACACTCTCAAGCACTTCGCCAGTCACCAACCGTCGCTGATCTTGCCGAGCAGTACATGACCGAGCATGCGGTTCCGAAGAAGCGCCCTAGTAGTGTTCGGAACGACCGGTCTATGCTCGACAATTGCATCTTGCCGAAATTCGGCAGGCTTCGCGCCGTCGAAGTGACACACACCGACATTCAAAAACTTCACAACAAAATGCGCGAAACGCCGTATCAGGCAAACCGGACGCTCGCATTGCTGTCAAAGATGTTTGAGCTTTCGATCCGATGGGGCATGCGCTCGGACAATCCGGCACGGGGCGTCGAGAAGTATACCGAGGAGAAACGGGACCGCTGGCTGTCGGACGAAGAGCTAGGAAGGCTCCTTTCGGCGTTATCCAAGCATCCCAATCGGGTGGCGGCCAATGCAGTTCGTCTTCAGTTGCTAACAGGCGCCAGGATCGGAGAGGTTCTGACGGCTCAATGGACAGATTTCGATCTGGACCGTGGTGTATGGACGAAGCCATCGCATCACACAAAACAGAAGCGCCGAGAACACTTGCCCCTGTCGAACGCAGCCTGCACGCTGCTGCTAAACATGAAGGCAGACCGCTCCGAAGTGACTCAGTGGCTCTTTCCTGGTCAATCTCCGGATCAGCCATACAGAGACCTAAAGGCTTTCTGGCGCTCGGTCACAAAGTCGGCGGGACTAGAGAACTATCGCATCCACGATAATCGGCACACCCACGCCTCGCACCTCGTCTCAAGCGGGCTAAGCTTGCCGATCGTTGGACGTCTTCTTGGCCACACCAATCCATCCACGACCCAACGATATGCTCATCTCGCCGACCATCCGCTTCGAGAAGCTGCAGAAGTGATGGCGGAGAAAGTGCGTCAGAACGATAAATTAGCCCAAGATTGAACGACTGCTTCACGGACATCGCGGTCGGGTTGCAGCAAACACATCAGTCGAAAAAGATCGGCGTTTGCTTCGAAAGATTGGGTGCTTGCGTATGTCCGCGAAGCGGTATGTGCCCCAATTTAGACGAGCGCTTGGTGATGGAGAAAGCGGGCACTTAGGGCTGAAACTCGGCGTTGCCGCCAGTCAATGACGGCTTAGAGGGACAGACCGGTCGTCTGACAGAATGACTCAGATTTCCGCTCAGAGCCCGGAGCCGACCCGCGGCGAGGACGCTTGTCTGCTGCCCATTTTTTCCGAAGCACGCCGTCTGAAGCGCGAGTCAGCACAAGTTTGCAAACGTCAGATGCGGCAATTTACGAAGGCAAAGCAGACTGCGCGCGGACGTCGGAGGGAGTTTGTTCGTAGCGCGCCTTGAAGCGTCGGTTGAAGTAGGACAGGTCTCCGAACCCCGCTTCCTGCGATATGGCTGCGACCGTCCAATGCGAATAGCGCGGGCTCAGCAGCATCGCACGGGCCGCTTCGAGCCGCAAAGCAAGCACGAACTCGGTGAACGTCGTTCCGGCCTCGTCGAAGAGCTTCTGCACGTATCGCGGCGTGACCGCTTGGCTACGGGCGATCTCATGGATCGAGAGGTCGCGGTCGTTCACAAGCGCCGCCTTGATCGCCTGTAGGCGGGCGGCTTTCAGGCTGCGTTGCACCGCAATCTCCGTGCCCTCGCGCGATGCGCCGATCGCAAGTGCCATGAGGTCGTAAACGTGGGTGGTGACCACACCTCTCAATTGCGGGTCGGCGATACTAATTGGCAAGGACCTGAGATACGTCTCGAGTAGCGTCAGCGCCACCGTATCGCGTTTGATGTGGCGTCCGGCGTCGGCGGCCATGTTCTTCGTGAGCGGGGCGAGAGCGGCGTAGGGAACCCGGACCGCGACGTAGTTCATGGCATGGAAGCGGAGGACCGCCGGCTCGCGATATACCAGCAGGACGGCTTCCCCGTCGTTCGCCTGAGACTGCTTGTTTCGTTGCGCGATGGCGATTGGCCCGCCCGTACTGAGAATGAGGCAGACGTCGTCCTCCCGGTCAGATAGCAGCTGTGTTGGCCGTTCCAGCGACACGTTCATGCTCGAGACCATGTTGGCGTACCTGAGACCCGGCAGGCCGTGGACGGTCATTCGTGCATCGATCCGCTGATCCGGATCGGCGTCGAAGCGCAACTGCACTTTGGTTTCAAAGAGCTCACGGAGTTGCGACAATCCCAAGGATGGCGCGACGCCGTTCGTAGTTAGTTCGAAAGATGCTCCCCTACGGACCTCGCTCGACATCGGTGCCTCCACACCAGCCGCCACAAGCTGAAAATACCACGGACGGACCTGGTTCCGCTACAGGCAAACTCATCCTCGCCATGGTTCGCACGAGGCATATTGAAGGTTCGCCCACGCCCAAGACCTCCCCGAGGAAATCCCCCAATGCTCGGGCGATCACGGCATTGGAGGATCACATGTTTGCTTTTTCAATCCATCGCGGAGTATCGAGCCAACTTCCATCCGTGGCGGCCGCAGTTGAAAGGCTGCCCCGATCGATATCGGTGCGTTCGAAGTGTCGCCGGTCGCTTGCATTTTGCCCTCACGCTCCTCTAGCGGGGATTAGAGCTGCGACAGGCCGCATTGCAACTTGCCTTCTAGTCGCAATGCTGGCCGCCGCATCTTCAGCGGCCCAAGACGCGCGTGCCGAACAGCCTGAGCCGGACGAGGCCGACCTCAAATACTTCTTCGAATGCTCCGAGTTGGCCAAGATGCAGCTTCTGAGCTTCGACAAAGCGAAAAGCTGCACGCGGGCGTACATGAGCATCAAGCTTTCTTTCGTGCCCGGCGTAGGCTTCGATGATTTCGATGCGCTGTCAGCGCAGGAAAAGGCCGCCGTCAACAGCTTTGGCTACAAGCGCTACTTGGAGTGGCGCTTGCGAAATGCCGCGCAGGTCAACGCCCTCGCGGCGACGCCTCGGTCGTCTTCCGTCTCTGCGGAAGATTGAGCGACCTTCGAACTGAGGAGGCCGCGATAAAAAATCGGCTGCGCTAAGATCGAAAGGATTGGCCGTTTTGTTCGCAGACTGGACATTGAGGTGCGTCGGCAACGCTGCGCACGTTGCGGTGGCATGTCATCTGCCTAAAACGAGTCCAACTCCATCGGAGACGAGCGGCAGCTTCATCCGCTGAGCGGTCATCGAGCAGTTTCAACCAATCGGTTGCTTCGAGCCCGAAGCTGACGCAGTCGGTTCGTTGATACAGATTACTTTGGTTGCAAGGTGGACAAATATTCCACAAGCGCAAGAATACGCATGCGAACAAAGGCACGTCGACGGTCTTCAAAGCCTATCGTGAAACTCTCCATTTCTTCTTCTGCTTGCTCTGAATAACGGAAACCCCAAGCGGGCATGCCTCGGGTTCCATGAACGCCGGACGCTTCTGTTCCGTCGATCAGGGAGTAGACTTTCGCAACTGGAAAAATGCCGCCGTTGGCTTCGGATAGCCTTGTTAAGTCTGGAACATCTGACTTTAGATACTCCGCAAGAACGCCACTACCGGTTCCGTCCAAGCCATGGCATTGAGCGCAACTGTTGATGTATTCAAATTCACCCAGCGTGGCCTCTTGCGAGTTCGCTGTTGACGCGGAGCAAACCAACGCAAACAAGACAATTCCGAGTTTCGAGCCGTTCATCTTCACCTCCGCCATTTTTTGTTGGTCATACCCTATTAGCCACAAGTGCAGGCGCAGAGCTTTTAGACTTGTGGACCCGAAGGCGCGTGTCAGCGCCCCTAGAACGGACCGAAGCAAACAGCAGCTTCGTCCCGCGACCCGGTCATTCCTGGGTTTTTTACCAGCGTCTGCTCTTGATGGAAGCAGCCGTTCACGCCCAGAACCGCTGATCGTCGCTGTTCGATGGCCGCCCTTCGGTCCATACCAGTCATCTGACAAAAGCACTCAGATGACTGCGTCGAGCCCATTTCGACGATTTCCGCGGCATGTCCGAATGTCAGCAATGAAGTCGGTCTCGATTCGGAAACCGGCATTTCTGCAATCGCCGCGTGCAAGGTTGTCCGTCGACGCAGTTGAGGGCCCAGTCTAACCTTCTTGTCGGAAGCCAGATGCTTCCTGGAACACCCTGAACTCGGCAGTCTGATCCCTCTTTTCGAGGGCCGATGCCGCTCGACGTGACGAAGGAGACCTCATGATGATCTACACCGAAATGGAGGCGGCAATGCGTGCGGACGATGCCGATCGCTACGCCGCACTTCTGGCGGAGGATTTCGAGTATGTCCGCCACAAATCTCACGACACAATTGACCGCAACGCTATGCGCGATCTGCTGAGAAAGGTCTGGCGTCCCGGCAATCGCACCATCGAGGATATGCGTTGCCTCTACGAGAACGACGACATCCTTGTCGTCCATATGACCTTGTCCTTCGCCAGCGGATCGCGCGAGGGCGCCATGATCGTCCACCAAAAGCGCGACGGCCGGATCGTGCGGATCGAGTCCGGCGTCTCGGACCTTTCTGGCGGGGCAGGCACATCGACGCCGCCGAAACCGGTTCAGGCACCGGCAGAGGCATACGCAAACGGTCAAATTTCTCACGAAACGAGCTCATGAAACGAAAGGAAAATCCCATGCCCTACGTCATTTCTCATTTCTTCCCGTCCGGTACCGCCGCGCAGTATGAAGCCGCCATGCGGGCGATGAACGGAGACCTAGGCCGCATCCCGGACGGCCAGATCGCCCATGTAGCAGGACCGGTCCCCGGCGGCTTCCAGGTGATCGCCATCCAGGACTCCAAGGAAAGTTGGAATCGCTTCATGACCGAAGTATTCACCCCTGTCATGGGGCGTGGTGTCGAAGGCAGCTTCACCGCGCCGCCGACGGAACTGGAATTCGAAGCGACTCACTTCTATCGCTGAGGCCCGACACTCAAAGCATCAGCTCTCGCGACCGACCAGCGCTGCGCGCCGCTCGATATGGAATGCAATCAGCAAGTCGAGCACGGCGCGCAGCCTCGCTGATCCGCGCATCGACTGGTGATAGACGATATTCATCTCGATCACGTCGATTGGTTCGCTGAAGAGCCGGACGAGCCGGTCGTCTGCGTCCCCGGCGATGCAGTACAGAACCCCGATGCCTGCCCCGCTCGCAATCCTGTGCTGCGCGATATCGATGTTGTCCACGCGAATGCCCGATGCCATCGGGTCCGCGAATTGCTCGATCCAGGCAAAAGGTGGCAGGTGCAGGAATGGCTCCACGTATCGCACCAGTGCATGCCCGGCGACGTCCGCATGCGTGGCGGGACGGCCATGGGCCTCGACATAGCTTCTTGCGGCGAAAACCCCCGAGCCGAGCCCGAACGTATGCGCGACGGCAAGGTCCATGTCATTGGGCCTGACCGCCCGGATTGATATGTCGGCTTCGCCCTTTGAGAGGTTCACCGGAGTTCGCCCGGACAAGAGCTCGACACCGAGTTCGGAGTGCCTGGATGCCACCATGTCGGGAAAGTTCTCAAGATAGCGAATGGCTACGGGAGGACACGCAACCCGAACCACACCATCCAGCGTCTCGCGGGCACCGCGCACTTCCGCCCGGGCCTGGTCGGCCGCTCCCTCCATGGCCTCAGCGGCCGCAAATGCCGATTTCCCTTCGCTCGTGAGCGCAAATTCCTTTCCTTCGCGGACAACCAGCACGGCCCCGAAAGCCGCCTCAGCGGCCGCCAACCTGCGGCTTACCGTCGACGGATCGACCTTCAGCACCTGCGCGGCACCAGCCACCGATCCGGCCCGTCCGAGCGCGAGAACAATCCGAAAGTCATTCCAATCCGGCTCGGCAGGCATGGCGTTGTGAAAAAATCCCTTGGACTTCCGACGCGACTGCTTCTGCTATGCCATTATTGGGATCAAAGCGTCGAGTGTCTTTTCGGTCGTGCGGAACTAGCTACCCATGGCCAAAGCGGCCATTGGACCGGAAGATGAGAGCGTCCGCTCTGTCCCGCAACTCAGTCATCGAGCTTATTCTGGCTGATGTCTGCTTTTCGCTCTTAAGCGGACTCACGCTTCCGGACAGACCGATCGAAATCGGCCAATGGCCGCTTCTTACAGCAGCGGACGTTCGCGGAAAGAAGGGTAATGACCGCTTCACGGGACGAAGCGGGCATTGAAAGTTCTGGATTTGAGGTCAAATTCGCGCCAAAGCGGACCTTAACCAAGCCCTTCCGCCGCTGCGCTGCTGCCCGTCAGACCGGGCTTCGCCGCAGGTGCAATTTGAAGCGGACGGCGAACTCGTAAGATGCGGGCCTTTTGGGTTATCGCAATCGCTACTGCCCAAACCACCGCATTTCGCGGCTTTTCGCGAAGGCTTCTTTGTGCTTTCGCCCCTCAAGCGAAGGTGGGTTATAAACAACTTCCAGCTTCGGCCCGCTAAGGA
>NZ_JBLBVK010000044.1:0-71490 GCF_047314965.1 Silicimonas lutimaris
ACATCACCACCAGCCGTCAGCTTCAGCTCAATCTCACGCAGCAGCTTCAAGATGTCTTCGTCTGAATGTCGCTTCCTCGCCATGCCCAATCCCCCTCTCGCGGCCAAAGTAATGGCCCAGTTCTAGGGGGGAAGGACAGAATCGTAACCTTTGCACTGGGGACCGATACCGCCGGGTCGGGCAGGGTGCCGGCCGCCCTGAACAATATTGTCGGGCTCAAGCCGACACTTGGCGCGATCTCAAGTACCGGCGTGGTGCCTGCATGCCGGACGCTGGATACGATCTCGATCTTCGCTTCAACGGTTTCGGATGCCTGGGCGGCTTATCAGGTGGCGGCGGGTTACGATGATGCCGACTCGTTCTCCCGCAGGATAGCGGTGCCGTCTCTGACGACCCCACCGCGAAGTTTGCGGGTCGGCGTGCCTGACGCCGCCACGCGGGAGTTTTTTGGCGATAGGGATCAAGCCGCCAGTTTCGACGCCGTGCTGAAGCGACTGTCCGATCTTGGCGCAACCATCATCGAACTCGATTTCACCCCGTTCTTCGAAGTGGCGAAAATGCTCTACGAGGGCGCCTGGGTGGCGGAACGCCTGAGCGTGGTCGAAGACCTGTTCCGCCGGGATCCCGAGGCGCTCCACCCCGTCACGCGACAGATCATCGGGGGCGGCGAAAGCCTGTCGGCCGTCGATGCCTTCCGCGGCATCTATCGGCTGACAGATCTGAAAAGACGGACCGAGCCGCTGCTAGAGCAGATTGATGCGCTTTGCGTTCCGACGATTCCGACGTTCTACTCTGTTGCTGATCTGGACGCGGATCCGATCGGACCGAATTCCCGCCTCGGCACCTACACCAATTTCGTCAATCTGATGGATCTCTGCGGGATCGCGGTGCCGTCTGGTCCGCGACCAGACGGGAGGCCGGGAAGTGTCACGCTGCTTGCGCGCGCCGGCGAGGACGTCGTCGCGGCTGCGCTTGCAGAAGAGATTCACCGTTCGGCCGATCCATGCCTTGGAGCTACGACCCATCGGCTGCCGCCGGCGACGCCTTCCGTTGCGGGACCGGTTCCGGGTGAGTTTGCTCTGGCTGTTGTCGGGGCCCATATGTCGGGACTTCCGCTGAACCATGAACTGACATCCCGTGGTGGGCGGTTCCTGTCCGCTGCGGAGACGTCAGGCTCATATCGGCTATACGCGTTGGCAGGCGGGCCGCCGCAGCGTCCCGGCATGCTTCGCTCGGAACCTGGCGCAGCAATCTCTCTGGAAGTCTGGGCGATGCCGGCCAAGGGGTTCGCGGACTTTGTTTCGTCCATTCCGTCGCCGCTCTCGATCGGAACAATAGAGCTCTCGGACGGCAAAAAGGTTAAGGGTTTCCTTGTGGAGGCGGCCGGAACGGAAGGTGCAACGGACATCACCAGCTTCGGAGGTTGGCGTTCTTATCTAGAATCTGTCTAAGGTGCGGACTCACGTAATCCATCAAACGTCGTTCGGTTTACATTCCCATACGCTGTTGAGTGCCGCGAGCATCAAGTTCGAGTCTATTAAGCATCGGGAAGAGGCGCTGGCTAAGCGATGAGAAATGAAAGAGCCTTATGTCGTCGTCATTGACACCGACCGATATCTCTCGACGCCCCACCGTGGCACCTGGTGAGATGTCGCCGTGCCGACAGTCAGCGATCGGAGCGAAGTCGTGGAAAAGCGCGCAAATTTTATCGAGAGCATGAAAACGTAGCGGGCAGACTGAGGTGCGTTCTCCGGCCCAAAACGAACTTCAATGACGAAGCCGTTCCTTTCGTGTTTCCGGTGAATTTCCTCTCTATAAGGATGCTAAGATTCCGCGTCGAAACTATGCCGAGCCCCCTCATAAGGCGCCCGACTTTCCCTAGGACATGCTGCAACCAGCACATCAACCCGGCAATCGCGGCTCAGGATTGCCCCCCCGCTTAAAGCCCTTGGTTCCCGAGCGGATTTCGAAGCGCCGTCTATCACGTGAGTAGAAGCAACTCACGTACTGGATGGCCCAAATGACATACTCACCTACCGCCCGCATGCTCGAAGAGGCAATTGCGAACTCGTCGCTCACCCAGGCTGAAATCGCGCGCCGCGCAGGCTTTCCCAAGCCTAACGTCCTCTCGATGATGAAGTCGGGTCTGACCAAGGTCCCGCTCGCATTAGTCGCATTGGCAGTTAATGTCGCGGCGGCGATGGTTCTGGTTCCGCACCGAGCGGGTGACGCAAACGTTCGGGCGGTTTGGCTGTTCTCGCGCAATGACGCAATTGGAAATGCTGCCGTTGTTGCTGCAGCGGCTTTTGTTGTGCTGACAGGAAGTTCGTGGCCCGATCTGATTGTCGCTTTCGCTATCGCGGCTCTCCGAGGCTGTGGCCAGCGTACGGCGCAGTTGGTCTTCGCGATGAAACTCCCCTCTATAAGGATGCCGAGATTTCGCGCCGGAAACATCCCGTGCTCCCTCTGCGCGCTCGCCGAGTAGGGCTCCGATATAGAGGGGACGGGGAGGGCATAGCTACAGTCTTGGCTACAGGCTCTCCCAGTGGCGGGCGTCGCAAGCGAGGAACTAGTCGTTCGCGGGGTCCCCCTCCAGTCGTCCAACCGTGGCAGAATGTTTTTGGGGCACATGTCTCAACGGCCAGCATTCGCGGCGGTTGTTTCACGTCGTTTTCTCAGAAGTTGCAGAACCGAAGATGAATTCGATATCTGGGCAGGCAGCGCTTGGCTCCAGGCTCTTGCGGACTGATAGCGTTTGTTCGCATCCAGCCTGAGAGCGTTGTCGATCGAACCCAGCACCATCTCCTGATACCCGGGATATTGACCCGAAAGCGGCACGTAGGGATCAGATTGTCCCTGTGCCACTGCAGCCATTCGCTCGTTGCTGGGGGCAGGTGCGTTGCCGCTGATCAAGTGGTACATCGTGGCACCCAACGAGTAGAGGTCGCTGGCCACGGTCTGCTCGGCGCCCTTGAGGTAGTTCTCTGGCGGGGAGTAACCGTCCTTGACGGCCAGGAGCGATGTCCGTGTGCGCTCCGAAACTTTTTCACGAAGGACCGCGGCTCCGAAATCGATGAGAACAGGATTGTCTTGGGAGTCCACGATGATGTTGTCCGGGGCGATATCACGGTGCAGCATGCCTTCACCGTGCATATAATCCAGCGTCGTCAGAAGCCGCGACAGAAGGCGGACGACGGACTGGGGGCTGCAATGCTCGTCCTTGGCGTTAGCATAGTCGAGAAGCTCCCGTCCCTCGATTAGGTCCAGCGCAATGTAGGCTGTGTCGTTTTCCTCGAATACCTGGTGCACGGCAACGATGTTCGGATGGCTCAGTCTGGCAAGGTGGCGCGCCTCGCGTACGAACATGCTCACGATCGTGCGGTAATCATGTTCAAATCCCGTCTTTCGGGGGCGAACCGTGAGACCGTCACGGATGGACAGCACACCGGGAAAGCATTCTTTCAGAACGACCTTTCGATCCAGGCTGTTCGTGGCGAGGTAGGTGATGCCAAATCCGCCCATGCCGAGGTAGCGATCAATCGAATACTGCCCGCGCAGCAGTTGAACACCAGGTGCAAGCACCTGTGCGGGTCGCTCCAAATAGGCTGCATTTTCGGTCACATCTTGCATCGACGGCGAATTATCTCTTTCGGTCTCGGGACGCCGAGAGCTTATTGCGCGAGCAATTGGGACCAAATTAGGGCACAAAGCCGGTAATTGGTGCGGTTTTCTGTTCAATAAGCCGAATGGGACACGCTTTTCGCAGTTTTCTGAATGAGTTGGCGTCTCAAACCTGCATCCGAACCTAGTTTGGCATGCGACCTGTGCCTTGTGGCCACATCTTTCAAAACGAATAAGATTCGGTTGTTAACATTGTTGGTTGCTCTACCTAAGATGGTTTCGAGGGGCATATGAATCGTGGGCAAGGGGTAGAAGCCATCATGGCGCAAGCTTCCGATTTCGCAGTCTATCGACTGGTAGGGCAGCGCTTGCGTTCGTTGCGGACTTCGCACGGATTGACGCAGGCCCAAGTCGCAAAGCTCATTGATGTGAGCCCGCAGCAGTATCAAAAATACGAAGATGCCCAGACCAAGTGCAGCCTTGCCGCCGTATTGGCGCTGGCCGGGTATTACGGTGTCACGGTCGAGTCTATTGTAAACCCGGAGGGTGCTGGTCCATCTGATCTCGCTCTATCGCTCGAGAACCGCCTGGGGGACGACATTGATTTGTCCCGTCTTTCAAACCTTGACCTCGAGATGCTGAACCGGTTGGTGGACGCGTTCGTGCACATTCCCAACAGGATGGAAAAAGTTCGGATCGTCGAGCTCATGGAGGCGATGAAATCCGCGCATGTCGAATGATTTTGCGATGCTGGGCCGTTTCGCGCTTTTGAACATGGCAGAGTGTAGTCAGGTCACCCTTTTGCGGTGCCATCATGGCATGAGTTGACGCACGCTTTGGATTGACCCACTGTTCTTACCGAAATTCATGGGTTTATCTATGTCAAAGCATTCTCCGGCCGGGACAACGAAAAATTCGGCATTATCCGATGCGCTGCGTGGTTCGCGCCATTTTCTCCTTTTCGCATTCGCCTTCAGCATATTCGTGAACCTCCTGATGCTCACGGGGCCGCTGTTCATGCTTCAGGTCTATGACCGCGTCTTGGGCTCTCGTTCCGAGGAGACTCTGGTGGCGTTGCTGATCCTTGTGGTTGGACTCTACGCACTGATGTGGCTCCTCGATTTTGCGCGGACACGGCTCATCGCACGATACGGGGCGCGCTTTCAAAGCCGCCTGGACGACCGGGTTTTCAAGGCGCAACTGACCCAGGATCGCCGCACGCCCGAAAGTCAGTCAGCCAGTCGAGATCTGGAGGCGGTTCAGAGTTTCTATGCTTCTCCCGCACTTACGGCGCTCATGGATGCCCCATTCACACCGTTGTTTGTTGGCGTAATCTTCGTTTTCCACCCGTGGCTTGGCTGGTTCGCCGTCATTGGTGGGCTGATCCTGATCGCGATCACGACGCTGAGCCAGGTTCTTACGTCAAGTCGTGTTGCCGAAGCGCAGAGCACAGTCGAGGCTGCGCACCGTTTCGCTGACAACGCGCGACGCGCGTCGGAACTCATCCGTAGTCAGGGCATGCTCGGACCGATCGCGGAACGGTTTTTGGAACGGCGTTCGACAGCCCTTCAGAAGAATATGGGCGCTGTTGACTGGACCGGCGCCTTCTCGACCTTCACCAAGGCCTTTCGCCTTTCATTGCAGTCTCTGGTTCTTGCGCTTGGTGCCTGGCTGGTGCTGCGCGGAGAGATCACGGCCGGTGCAATGATCGCTGCGTCCATCCTGCTTGGGCGGGCGCTTGCGCCGATTGAGCAAATCATTGGACGTTGGCCGCAAATCGCACGGGCAAGGCAGGCAAGGGCGTCGCTTGAAAAGTTCCTGACCGAAAGTCCGGTGCCACAGCCTCGCACGCGGCTTCCGCGACCCAAGGGGCAGCTGGACCTGAAAGGCGTTACCGTGACCACCGCTCCGGGTAGCCCTCCTGTTCTCTACAACATCACCTGTGCCATCGCGCCCGGCGAGGCTCTTGGTGTCATCGGGCGAAGCGGCGCAGGAAAGACCACCATTGCAAAGACTATCCTTGGCCTCATCGAACCCAATATCGGGGAGGTCCGTCTCGACGGTGCCTTGATATCGCATTACTCTCCGGAAGACCTCGGTGCCCATGTCGGATATCTGCCGCAGGATCCCATGTTGATCACCGGTACGATTGCCGAGAACATCGCGCGCATGTCGCTTGAACCTGACAGCGAAAAGGTCGTGGAAGCCGCGAAGAAAGCCAAGGCACACGAGCTCATCTTGTCGCTTCCCAACGGTTACGAGACTCGTATCGAGGACAACCAGATTGGATTGTCCGGTGGTCAGCGACAAAGAATAGCACTCGCCCGCGCTCTCTACGGAGAGCCGGTCTTGCTTGTTCTCGACGAACCGAACTCTGCGCTTGATCAGGAAGGAAGCGAGGCATTGAACGCGGCAATCCGCATGATGAAGGGAGAGGGGCGCTCGGTCGTTATCATGACCCATCGTCCTGTCGCGATTGCCGAGTGCGATAACTTGATGGTTGTCGAGAACGGTCGCGTAAAAGCGCTTGGACCCCGTGACGAGATCATCAAGTCGATGATGAAAAACGCACCGGATATCCAGCGCGCGATTGGCGGGAGCGACTCGAGATGAGTAAGCAGCCGTCCTATAGCGGTACGATGCCGCTCACGATCGGGTTCTTGGCGCTGGCTCTACTTGTGGGCGGCGTCGGCGTCTGGAGCGTGAGAACCGAGATTTCTGGAGCCATCATCGCTCCGGGCATGATCGTTCTGGAAAACAACCGGCAGGTTGTTCAGCATCCGGAAGGCGGAATCGTGGAACGTATCGAGGCCCGCGACGGCGATCAGGTCAAAGCCGGCGACCTTCTGATCCAACTCGACGATACACTTCTTCGTTCGGAACTCGCGGTTGCCGAGTTGCAGCTGATCGAACTGCGCGCGCGCCGTGGCCGTCTCGAGGCGGAACGCGATCAGGCGGATGACATACGGTTCCCGGATGAACTTCTGGCTCTGGATAGCGAGCAGGCGAGGGCGCAGATAGAGGGCCAGCGCGTGCTTTTCGTCGCTCGCAAGGAAACTCTCGAAAAGGAATTGAGCCAGCTTGTCGAGCGCACGCTTCAGACCCGGAACCAGATCGAAGGGGCCGAAGCTCAGCTTGCCGCGCTCAACACTCAGGAAGAACTGGCTTCCGAGGAACTCGTCGTGCAGGAAGATGCCCTGTCGCGTGGTCTGACGCAGTCGGGAAGGGTGTCGACCCTCCGACGTGAGGCCGCCCAGTTGCAGGGTCAGATCGGGCAGCTTCGCTCCGATATCGCACGGTTCAGGGGAGAAATCGCCAGCTTCGAGATCGAAGCGGTCAGGTTGCAGAACGCACGGCGCGAAGCGGCCATAAGCGAGTTGCGCGATATCCAGTTCCGGGAACTCGAACTGACGGAACAACGCGGCAGCCTGCTCAAACGCCTTGACCGCCTCGACATCCGCGCACCAGTTGCTGGCATTGTGTACGGCTCAACGGTGTTCGCGCAGAATTCGGTGGTCCGGTCGGCCGAGCCTCTGCTCTACATCATTCCGCAAGACCAGCCGCTGATCGTAAACAGCCGGGTCGAGGCGATACACATCGACCAGGTCCATGTCGGCCAGGCTGCGACGCTTCGCTTCAGTGCCTTCAATCAACGGCTCACGCCCGAGGTCACCGGACAAGTCACCTCGGTTTCAGCGGACGTGTTCCAGGACGAGGTGACGGGATTGACCTACTATCGCGTAGACCTCATTCCGCTCGAGGAAGAGCTGCCGAAACTCGCGGATCAGAGTCTGCTGCCCGGCATGCCCGTCGAAGCTTACCTGAAGACGGAAAACCGGACGCCGTTGTCCTATCTGACCAAACCGCTCACAGACTATTTCGGACGGGCATTCCGGGAAAGCTGAGGGCCGAGGGCCGGCCAATCACGGCCGGCCTTTGTTCAGCTGTCCTTCACGCCGTACCCGGCGAACAGTTTCAGATTCCTCTCGATCTCTTCGGTCGAGAGGAGAACGGGTTCTCCAAGTTGAGCGGCAAGATAGTACTGTCTCGCCAGCGTCTCGAGTTCCTCGGCGCGCCACATGGCCTTTTCCAGACCTGCTCCGCCGGCAACCATCCCGTGGTTGGCCATCAGGCACGCGGTACGCCCCTCCATCGCCGTGATGACCGCATCGGCCAGTTCATGCGTTCCGAAGGTCGCGTACTCAGCGCATCGTACGTCGACGCCGCCAAATGCCGCGACCATGTAGTGACAGGCCGGGATCGGTCTCCGAAGAATGGCCAGCGCCGTGCAATAGGTCGGATGGGCGTGAACAACAGCGGATATGTCGCTGCGATCCTTGAGAAGTCTCCAATGGAAGCCCCACTCTGTTGAAGGCTTCAACGGCCCATCCCATCCTCCCGTCATGTCGCCCGAAAGGTCCATCGAGGCAATCAGATCAGGTGTCATCCTGCGATACGGTGTAGCCGAAGGCGTGATCAGCATTCGGTCCTCGTACCGGACCGATATGTTGCCTGACGTTCCCTGGTTCAGGCCGCTTGCATTCATTTCAATGCAGGCGGCGATGATATCTTTTCGTGCGTCTGTTTCCGTGCCCATCACGTGATCCGTTGCTACCCGGAACCGCGGTCACTTTGCCGCCAGACCCGATCTCGCCGCGATGCTAACCGGTTCGGATGACAGATCAAGCAAGCGGCGGTCACTTTCGTCCATCGAGTGCGCCCCCAGAACCAGCGTTTCTATCGACCCGGTCTTTGGCCGGCAGACCTTCGAGCGGCATGCCTCTTCGAAAGTCATTCCCGCAGCACGGCCGTAAATCATGCGGTTGACCCAAAAATGTCCAATGAGTGCGACGTCGGCCCCCCTTGGCAACCGTTCCTTCTCCACGCGCGACAGCAGGCGTCCGGCTCTATCCCAGACTTCGAAAAGGGACTCTCCGACCCTTGTTGCGGCTCAAGACCCAGCGCCTTCGCCAGAGGAACAGCAGTTCGCACCGACCGGGAGAGAGCACTTGTGGCAATCAAACTGATCGGTTTTCCTCCCAGGCGCGCGGCAATCTCCTGCGCCTGAAGGCGACCGTGTTTGGTCAAGCGGACATTGCCGGGGCACTTCAACGCCAGCGATCTTCAGGTGCTCAAAGTTATGGTGGTCCATGCGGCCGTGATCGAAGTCGATGGTCTGAACCGGGATCTCGCTGGTACTTTTGATAAAGCATGCGTTTTTGGCGCTCCTGTGACTGGAATTTCCCGTCATCATCGTGCTTCAAGCCTGCAGCGACCGGATGACGGCCACCATTCGCGGCCAGAGGCAGGCGCCTCGATACCCATCGATGCGAACGACTCGCTGAATGGCGCGATAGACCGCGAGGCACGTAACATCTCGCGGAGCTATGGATGCAGTGTGAAATTGAAAACCGTTCGCGAAATCGTCTTCGATTTCGAGCACTGATCTTTGGTCGCGCCAGCTCGTCAGGGAAAACGACCTGTTCGTGAAGTAATTCTTTAAGGAAGAGGATTTAGCTTCACGAACAGGTCCAAGGGTTCCCGGTTGATGCGGATCGTCGCAGGCATCGCTCGGTTCGCCGAATGCGGGCAATGGGAGTCGCCCGCGAAAATCATCATTCAATACAATTGTCGCAGAATTGTTGCGACCCAACGATTTTCCGTTCGATGGGGGGCGTATATCGACGTTTTTTCAGCCAATATCCCTGACAAGACCCGGGTATGCGTTCACGACCTCCCCGGGAAGCGCCTCGGTTCCGAAACGGCGTGCGATCAGGGTGAGCGGCGCGCGAATCGAATTCTCCCGGTGTTCCTGGGCTGCAAACAGCCGTGACGAGACATAATGCTTGTGTAGCAGAAGCGCGGTGGCCCGGGTGCGGTTCAGGGCCAGAAGCGCGGCCTTGGCGCGGAACGACGGTTTGTCGGGGTCGGTGAAAAGCGGTTCGAGGAACAAGCCCAGCGCCGGAGACACCCCATACAGTTCCTTCTTCGCGCTGAGCAATTCCTCGCACCGCCCGGCGGCCAAAAGCGCCTGGCATTTGATGATCATGGCATAGAGATACGCCTGCGACCCCGGTTTGACGAGGTTCAGCGACGGCTCGATACATTGCAGTGCGCCATCGGTGTCCCCGGCAAACGCCCGAAGTTGTCCGATGACGACAAGGGAACGCGCGACGGAAACACTCGATCTGTAGGCTTCCTCGGCCAGAACACTGGCCAGATCGGCATATCCGTGGTCGACGAAATGCAACAGCTTTGCGGCCATGATGGCATATTCCGGGTCGGCCTGAACATAGGGCAGGGCCTCCAGGGTCAGCGTTTCAATCGTGGCTTCATCTCTAACGCGATTGTCGATTCCGTCCGCGAAAAGCTTCATGCCCAGCGTGACGTATTTCGTATGAATATGAATTCCGTGGATAATCTTCAGTTGCGGGTTGTCTGGCTCCGCGTTGCGCAGGTCCGTGATGCGACGGTCCGTTTGCGACCACACGTCGAGATTCCGACGCTGACTCTGCTCGATCATGTTCAGCAGCTCTCGGTCGCTGTCCGTATGCCGCGACGGGTCGGTATTTTCCCGCGTGGTCGCTGCCGCCATGGCCACAGGCAGTGGACCATCCGCTTCCGGCCGGGTCGCAAGAGTGCGCCATGCCTCATTCAGGAGCGAGGAGACCAATCGCTCGGTGACTGAATGTATCTCCGAAATCGGCTTGTCGGTGTCGGTAAGGGTCACCCGCTGCATGGCGAGGATGAACCCTGAACGAAACTCCTTGGCTGCGGCGATGCAGTTCACCACATCTCCATCAAGGAAGAAGGTCAGTTCGACCGATTGCTTGGGACCACCAGCGACGAAGGAATGAGCAGGGGGGCAGTCGGCCGCATAAACGACACTGTACTCGGGCGAAAGTTCGGACCTGACCGCTCGAAGGATGTCCCGGGCCAGAAGCTCTCCTTGGCTTCGCTTGTCTCCCAGAAGATGAAGCCCGTTGACCGGCCCGACGATCGTGTGCGCTTCTTTGAAGTCGGCAGCCGAAGGCGCGATATCGGCGATCCAGATATAGCCTTCACCATACCTCGTTGCGATATAACGCGGATTTCGTGCGCTGTCGGAGAGCTTCCGCCGCAACCTGTTGATCAGGAAGTCGACCGTGCGATCGTTCTTGTCCGAGCCTTCGCCGCTCAGCGCGTCCAGCAGCCTCTCGCGCGTCACAAGGCGATTGGAGGCCTGGGTCAAAGTTGCAAGGGCGCGGGTCTCGGACCTGGTGAAGTGCAGCATTTCTCCGGTTTCACTTTGTGCAGACGTGAAGTCCGGCGCAAAATTGAACTTGGGAGGTCTTTTGAGTTCACTCACGACTTAGGTCCCCGGATCCTCTAATTCGTCCGGCACGGCCAAATCCCGCGCGCCGGTCTGACTATCGCACTTCAAGCCCCTACAAACACGGCTCAGAATTTCAACGCCGCCCGAATCCAGATCCGATTATCGTCCTGCGCTTCGGTGCCACTTGGCCGATCCAGGATGCGGGTAGCCGCGACCTCGCCCAGAAAATTGCCGCGCAGGCTGCGAACCCCAACCGACATACTCGACCAACTGTCCTTGTTCCCCGGAAACAGCGGAGTGGCGACAGTGTCTATCCGACCCCCATCGATGCCCACAAAGCCCTGTGTAAATACCGTCCTTGACCTCTCCGGGGCGGGCAACTCGAAGTTGTACGCCAATTCCACCCTTGTCCCGATGCATCTATCTCCGATTACAGTGGCATAGTCGAACCCGCGTGCATAGGCGTTCGTCTCGAATCCGCAGCGCTGGGACGCCGGAAGTCTTTGGTCGGTCCACTGTCCGATAACCCCGGCATTGACGACCCACTCGCGGGACAGCGGCACCGAGGCTTCCGCGGCCACTGAGACGCGAAGGAAGTCGGTCGTCGCACCGGGCACCGAGGCGAACGGGTTGCTCTCGGACGAGGCGCCAAAGGCGGAAAAGCCTTTCGTCAGCGATGCGGCGAGCCGCTGCTGGAACAGGAGCGGGATTCCCTTCGTATAAAGCACCGAGGCGCGCAGCATGCGCAGCTTCTCATCGATCACGGGGACGCCCAGCAACTCAGAACCAAGATCACGCGCAATCAGTTCGACGCCGAACTTGAGCTCTGCCTCATTCCCAAGCTCTCTTTCATGGATCAGCCCCGCCGCGACCTGCAGTCGGTCGCCGCGCACGTCCAGTGCAAGGGTTTCGGTCGTGCCGAGAACCAGGTCGCCATAGTCGACGTTAATGAACCCGACGGACTCCAGCCCGGATACCGGAAACCGATAGGCTACGCCACCGGCCAGCAACTCGCGCCAGCCATCCTCAGATGGCCCACCCCAGACAGCGACGCCATCGAGCTGGTCGCCCGGCATCACCAGATCCGGAACCCCGATACCGTAGCCCAGGATGACTGGTCCGGCTTCCTCCGAACCCGTGGTGGAGAAGGTCAGAAAGCTGGTCGTCTCCTCGACTTTCTGGAGCTGCGAAGCAGACCCCCGATCAGCTCCGACCGTTGGATCGACCACAAGGGACGCGAAGAAGGACTGCGCCTGCGACGCGCTCGGATGGAATATCAGGAGCAGGATGAGCGACAGGATCGCGAAAGGAACGCGGAACGCGCCAATCGACTTGGTATGGCTCGGTCTCCCTTGAAGGGATGCCACTATACAATGCATTGTTTTGATTTGCTTTCTCTACCCTGTACGAATTCTAGACCGAGTAGTCTCGCCGTCAAGCCGTTCTTTTGTGCGATCGGGGAACTAATTCGTGCAGAAGATGTGCGGACGCCAACCAGATGCCAGCGGGACACGCAGCGGAAACATGTGACGAGATCAGATCCTGCAGTCAGCAGATGACGTTTGCGCACACCGCAACGAATGAGGTGCAACACAGCGAAGAACCGGAAACCAAGGCGTCCTAAAGCCTCGCAAGCGATTGATAAGGTCGGAGAACTGGCAGCCCGTAGGGGAATCGAACCCCTCTTTCCAGGTTGAAAACCTGGCGTCCTAACCGATAGACGAACGGGCCAGCGCCGTGGGGGGCTAATTAGGCAAAAGCCCGGGCAAGGGCAAGAGGATTCTTACCGATTTTTTCAAGTCTCAGTCCGAGACCGCTGCGGCGTCGTCGAGGCGCAGTTGCACGGTCTGCCGCCCGCCCCAGTGATTGATCTCCAGCCGCCCCGCCAAGTGGAAACGCCGCCCGCCATGGTTGGCCAGTTCCGGGCCCATCGGCCCGTCGAACGCGCCGAAGGCAATGGCGTCCAGCCGGGTTCCCAGCCCGTCCCCCAGCGTCAGTTTCAGATGGCCGCTGCCCACCTCGCGGGCATGCAGGACCTGGACGTCCGGGAAGGCGAAACGCGGGGCAGGGGCGCTTTGACCGAAGGGGCCCGCCGCCTCGATCTGTTCGATCAGCTCCACGGTCGCCGCGCCCGGCATCAGCACTGCGTCGATCCGGTGATCCCGCGGGCCATCCGCACCCGCCCCCTCTTTCGCCAGCATCTCTCCCAGCCGGGCCATCGCCGCCTCGATCCGGTCGGCGGCCACGGTCAGACCCGCCGCCATCCGGTGTCCGCCCCCCTTGATCAGAAGACCTTCCGCGGCGATTCTCTGCACCGCATGTCCAAGGTCGACGCCCCTCACCGAGCGGCCCGACCCCTTGCCTTCGCCGCCATCGAGGCCGATCACCACAGCGGGCCGGCCCGTCGCCTCTTTCAAGCGCGCGGCGACGATGCCCACCACGCCGGGGTGCCAGCCCTCGCCGGCGGCCCAGACGAGCGGCCCCTCCAGGCCGCGGCCTTCGGCTTGGGCAAGAGCCGCGTCGCGCACCGCGTTCTCGATCTCGCGGCGCTCCTTGTTCAACTGATCCAGCCGCTCCGCCATGGCGCGCGCTTCGTGCGGATCGGTCGTGGAGAGGCAACGTGCGCCCAGGTCGGCGCGCCCCACGCGTCCGCCGGCGTTCACCCTCGGTCCAAGGACGTAGCCCAGGTGATAGGCCGACGGCGGCGCATCAAGTCCGGCCACGTCGGCCAGAGCGGCAAGGCCGGGTCGCTTGCGCCCGGCCATGATCTTCAGCCCCTGGCGGACCAGCGCGCGGTTCACGCCTGTCAGCGGCGCGACATCGGCAACCGTGGCCAGCGCGACAAGATCCAGCATCGCCATCAGGTCGGGACCGGCCATGCCCTTCGCGCGCAACCGCCGGTTCGCATCGACCAGAACAAGGAAAACAACCGCCGCCGCGCAGAGATGGCCAAGATCGCCCGTCTCGTCCTGCCGGTTGGGATTGACCACGGCCAACGCCGCGGGCAGCGTCTCGCCGCCAAGGTGGTGATCGAGGATCACGACATCCGCGCCATCCGCCGCCGCAATGGCCTCGAAAGACAGCGTGCCGCAATCGACGCAGACGATCAGGTCATGGGCGGCGGCAAGCTCGCGCATCGCGGGCGGGTTCGGACCATAACCTTCATCGATCCGGTCGGGCACATAAAGCGTCGCCCCCACACCCAGCTGGCGCAGCCAGTCGATGACCAGCGCGGCCGACGCGCCCCCGTCGACGTCGTAGTCGGCAAAGACCGCGACCCTTTCACGGCGCTCGACCGCCCGGATCAGGCGCTCCGCCGCCGGTTCCATGTCGCGCAACTCCATCGGATCGGGCAGCAGATCGCGCAGGGCAGGGGCGAGGTAGCGCTCGGCCTCGTCCGGAGCAACCCCGCGCGAGACCAGGACCCGGCAAAGCGCATCGGGCAGGCCTGTGATCTGCTCCATCGCTTCGGCCAGCCGGATCGCGGCCGCGTCCGGTCCGACCCAGCGTCGCCCGGTCAGCGAGGCGGTGACCCCTAGAAATGCCTCTGATGCGATGCTGTCCGGCACGAAACCCGCGTTCTGTTCTGTCGTTGATCTGCTCTGGTACTACCGTATCCAAGCCGACCACCATTGGAAAGCGGCGCGCGCGATGCTCCCCGACAGCCGCTACGTCGGGGCTGCGCCCTTGCGCAGTTCCGTTTAGTGTCGCAGGCGAAGCCCCGCGCAGAAGCGACCCGACATGAAACGCATTCTCTTCGCCGCACTCCGTTTTCTTGGCTTCTATCTCCTTGGAATCGTCGCCTCCATCCTGATCACCCCCGTCGAGGTCGATCTGCTCGGCAGGCCGGACTGGCTGATATTCGTTCCGGCCGCGGTCGTGGGCTATGTCCTCTTCTACACCGACCTGACACCGGAATACGTGTTCGGCTCGGGGCCAGCCTATTGGACGGTCTACGCGCTCGGCCTCGCGGGCGTGGCGGCAGGCGTGTTGGCGGTTTTCGCGGCAGGGGGGCGGTTCCGCCGATGGGCCGCGCCGCTGATCGGGATCCCGCTCGGTTTCGTCGGGACACTCGGCATCTATTACGCCATCCTGGCCGGCATCTAGCGACGGCCTAGGTGCCGCCTGCCAGATGCACCTCCGCACCCACCACCCCTGCAAATTCGCCGTGAAGATGCGCCGGCGTCCTGCGCTGTCGTCAGCCCCTGGAAGGACGGCCCCTGTCGCGTCCGCATCCCTCGGGCGCGCATGACGGCGCCGCAGTTCGCCGCGGGCACGCCCGTTTTCTGATCCATCGTCTCCGAGAGGCGCAGTTCAGTTGCATCGAGGCCAATCGACCGCCGCCCGGTCAGCGAAGTTTCGACGCCGAGAACCGCATGCGGGGAGAGATCGCCTTGCGTCAAGCGGCTACCCTATGAGGAAATCATCCGGCTCACATTGCAGTTTATGGTGAAAAATCGGCTGGGGGAGCCGAGGCCTCGCTGGTCTTTGAGCGTATGCGGAGATCCTCAAAAAGTGTTGGTCAAGTCGCCGTGTCCCGCGCAAATGAAGGGATGGTGTGGTGCGATGCGGGTCGAAAGTGCTCCGCCAGAGGGCAATCAACGGTTGCGCGTTGCCGTTTAGATTGAGCAGGATGGACCTAATTTAAGTAAGTCAGGATTTCAGACATGCGCATTATGCTCCGACTCGTTTTCTCTGTTCTCGTCTTCTCTCTCGCAACACTGGTCTCGGCCGACAGCGGCTGGGCCAAAAGCTTTGGCCAGATCGCCAGCAAACATACCCGGTACCAGGGCAAATGCCTCGAAGCCGACGCGACAGGGGACTGGATCATCCGCCTGAGAGACTGCGACGCGACCAAGGCGCAGCAATGGTGGTTCGTCACCCGGGCCTATCCGTCGGATGGAACGCTCAAGACAGACGAGACGATCCGGTCCGTCATGTGGCCCAACAGGTGTATGACAGATGTCGACCTGGGGCTGGATCAGGGCCGGGTTATGGTGCTTCGCTCCTGCTTCGACGACGGGCTGACAAGCAGGCAGCTTTGGGAACCCAAAAGCTTTCGCCGCAGGATAGGAACGAACGGGAAGTGCGTTTCGGTTGCGGAAAGCAAGGGCTTTGTTCGCAACTGCGACCGCGATTCCAAGCGGCAGCGTTTCGACCTGACCAATGTAGGCAAGGTGACGAATTTCGATCTGGGCGATTTCATTAAGGACCATCCGAATGTCGATCTTCCAGAGGTACACAGGTTTCGCGACTATGCTGATTGCGCAAAGCAAAACCAGAACGAGACCACGTGTTTCATCAATGCCGGGGACGAGGGAAAATACGGCTTCCGGTTTGGGACCGAGATCGACAAACTTGATCGGGTGCCTGGCTTTTCCGGTACCCAAGGGGGCGGCGACAAGGTGCTGGACCTTGGCGACCGATATTCTGCTGACCGCTGCGCGCTGGCACATGACCGGTGGTACTGGGCCAGCGAGGACGCCGCCAACGAAGAGGACTTCCAGATTAGGCCCCCGACGGCGTTCCAGGAGATCACTGTTTTAAAGCCCGACGCCGCCGTCCTGGGGGGGTGGCAGAACTGGGAGGGGATGTTGGATTGCCTTGAGACCGTGCGCCCGACCACCGTTCAGGAAAACAACGCCATCGAGGTAGCAGATGGGTTCATCTCGGGGCTGATCTTGGGCCTGAAGGTCCGCTACCCTGACACCAAGTTCGGCTCGTGCCGGTCAGCGCAGTTGCCGGGAGACGGAGCCCCGATCCTGGATTGCGATTGTCGTCTGGCGATCAATTCGAGTGTCGTGGACGAAGACCGCATCGAGGATCTATGTCACGTCGAGTACCGGGACGTTCTCGAGGCCGCGGTCGGGCCCGACGGATCGATGCCCGACTGGTTGCCGGAAGTGGCGGGCCCGGCTTATATCGCATGGCTGGTCGAGCGCGCCCAACCTGCGCCGGATCCCGCGCCGGAGCCCGAAGCGCGCGTGTTCGCCGAGGGCGACTGGGTCTGGCGCATCGGGGTTGAGGCCGGGGCCGAGGACGTGCCGGTGTATGTCGCCGAGTTCGAGACGCTCAATCCCGGGGTCGATGCCGACAAGGTCTACGCCGGACAGAGGTACCTTTTGCCTCCGCCCTGACGGCCCCTGTCACTTTCCGACGGGGTTCCTGTAGGTCATCCGACGGACCGATCCGGTCTTCGAGCGCATCAGGATGGTCTCGGCGGTCAGCATGCCCGGCTCGCGCTTGATGCCCGGCAAAATCGAACCATCGGTCACGCCGGTCGCCGCAAAGATCACGTCGCCGGTCACCATGTCGTCGCGGGTATACACGCGGTTCAGGTTGGTGATCCCGGCTTTCCTGGCGCGGGCCTTCTCGTCGTCATTCCGGAACAACAGCTTGCCGAAAATCTGGCCGCCCATGCACTTCAGCGCGGCTGCCGCAAGTACGCCCTCGGGTGCGCCGCCCGATCCCATGTACATGTCGATACCGGTCGAGGGCTCGGCACAGTGAATGACACCAGCCACATCGCCGTCGGTGATCAGCCGGATCGCGCAGCCGGTGGTACGCAATTCGGCGATCAGATCCTCATGGCGCGGGCGTTCCAGAACGCAGACGGTGATGTCCTCGGTCGAACAGCCCTTGGCGGCCGCCAGCGCGCTCACGCGCTCGGCCGGGCTCATGTCCATGGTCACGACGCCGCGGCGGAAGCCGGGGCCGATCGCCAGCTTTTCCATGTAGACGTCCGGCGCATGCAGCATCGAGCCCCTCGGACCCATCGCGATCACCGCCAGCGCGTTCGGCATGTCCTTGGCGGTCAGCGTCGTTCCCTCCAGCGGGTCCAGCGCGATGTCCACCTCTGGACCTTGTCCGGTTCCGACTTCCTCGCCGATATACAGCATCGGCGCCTCGTCGCGCTCGCCTTCGCCGATGACGACCACGCCCTTGATGTCCAGCTTGTTCAGCTGCGTGCGCATCGCATCGACGGCGGCTTGGTCTGCGGCTTTCTCGTCACCCCGGCCGATCAGCCGGGCCGAAGCAAGCGCCGCGGCTTCGCTGACGCGGGCCAGGCCCAGGGATAGCATGCGATCGTAGAACTCGGGCGCGTCGGCCATGGGGGAAACTCCTTCCAGTCACCTTTCCCGCCCTCCTAGCTCTGGCGCCTGCCGCGAACAAGCCAGCGCGGGAATGTTAGCGACAAGAGTGGCTTCAAAATCCGGATTCCGTCGCCGATCCGCCACGCCGAACACCTGGTGCCATGGTCCGGTTCTAGTCGGGCAGAACGCCGCTCTTCCTCAAGGCCTCCGCGATCAGGAATGCGCCGAATCCCAGCGCGTTGCTCGAAGACGTTCCCCAGGCGACGAAGGACATGTCTCGGTCCGTAATGGCCGCCACCTCGGATTCGAAGCCCAGCGTCTGGCCGCCGTGGCCCCAGAGGTTGTCGCCTTTCAGCGCCAGCCCCAGACCGTAGCCGAAAAGCGCCGGATGCGTCGTCTTCACCGTGGTCATCATCTCCGAGAGCGTGTCTTCGGATTGAAAAAGCCGGCCCCCGACGAGGGCTTCTATGAAGACATGCATGTCCTCCACGGTCGAGACCACGGCGCCCGCCGCCCAACCCTGCGACATGTTCCAGTCGGTCGTTTCATAATCGAAGGGTGCCGCCAGATACGAACGCGGCAACCCGAAAGCGGGCCTCGGGACACCATTCCACATGTAGGTCCGCTTCATTTCCAGGGGGCCGAAGATGCGCGTTTCGAACGACTTGTCTATCGGCAGGCCTTCGATCTTCTCGATCACCATCCCGAGAATGGCAAAACCGGTATTGCTGTAGCTCCAGGCACCCTCCGCGCCGGGGGCGAAATTCGGCTGGCCGTGCTCCAGCGTGAACGCCATCATCTCGTCAGGCTCCAGGTGTCGCCGCAGCGCTTCAGGGTCGTTGATATCCCCTTCCATCAGTCCGGCCGTCCCGTCCGGGGCGTTGTCGGTATAGCTGAAGACGCCGGACGTGTGCTGGGCCAGGTGCCGCAGCGTCATGGCATCTCCGTTGGGCAGGCCGGCGGCAAGCTCGGGCAGGTGCGCTGCCAGCAGATCATCGACTGAAAGCTTCCCTTCTTCCTGCAATTGAAGGAGTACGGCCGCCGTGATCATCTTCGTGTTGCTGCCGATCTGAAACGGCATGTCGCAGGCCAGCAGCGCGCCGCTGTCAGGATCGGCTGTCCCCGCGGCCTTTGCATAATGCCAGCCGGGCCCGCGCACCGAAAGAACCGCCCCCGGTGCACCCATGCCATCGGCGTTCAGCACCAGCCGAAGTACCTCGTCCAGAGCATCCTCGACCGCAGCGGGCGTTCCCAATTCGCCCGCGCAGGCTGTCAACGCTTGGGCTGAAAGAGGGCTCGCGGCCAGCACCGTCGCCGATACAAGAGCGGTGACAGTCAGGGCCGGTCCGCGATCGAGGCCGAAAAGTCGTTCCATCCCCCGAAATTTCATGTCGGCTTTTCCTGGCTCATGAACTGGATGTAAGTCAGCCTAGGGCATCAAACACCCAAAACGAAACACCAAATCAGCGCTTTGCCATGCCGTCCCGGTTCATCACGCCGGGTTTACCCAAGCTCCAGCCGCATGCCGTCGCGCCCGATCACAAGATCGCCGCCATAGGTCTCCCGCGTGGCCTCCCGCCAGTCGGCCTCGGTGAATTCGGGCAGGCCGTCCGGCACGAAATGGTTCAGGACCAGCCGTCTCACGGCCGCATCTTTCGCCACGCGCCCGACATCGTGCGCGGCGGTATGGCTGCGCAGAATGTGCTGTCTCAACCGATCGTCGCCATTCCTCGTCATCTCGACGACTCTCTCGACGCCCTCGATCAGCATCGCCTCGTGAACCAGAACGTCGGCGCCCTGCGCGAAGACCGCCATCTCCGGCATGTAGGCCGTGTCTCCTGACAGCACGATCACTGTCTCGTCCGTCTCGAAACGCAACGCGAAACTCTGTTCGATGGGAGGGTGGACGTTCAGCATTGCGCTGACGGTAATCCCATGGATATCAGTTGCCTCGTCCTCGTCCAGGACGTGAATCTCGACAAGGGAAGCCAGATCGATCCGGCCTTCATCGGCAATTCGCAGCCGGATGTCGTACTCCATCGACGCCAGGAACGCCGTCCAATATCGATCGAGACCGGGCGGACCGAAGACGGGCAGCTTTCGCCGAAGCCCGGCAGTCCACGCGGTATGGATCAGGGGGCCGAGCTCCAGGTAGTGGTCCGAATGAAGATGCGTGACGAAGATCGCGTCCAGATCGGTCAGAGCGACAGACTGGCCGCACACGCCAAGAGCCGCCCCAAGACCCGCATCGACCAGGATCGTCCTGCCGCCCAGCGACAAGAGCGTCGAGGTCGGCCGGTTGGAGCCCGGCCGGATCGCCGGTCCGCCCTTCACCCCGAGAAGTGCGATAAAGTCCGCCATGTATCCTCCCATCGATATCGAAACCACCCGGCGCGGCCCGGCTTCTCGTCACGAGCCATTCCTATGCATGGGAATCCCGTCAGGACAAGGTCGGCGGCGCGCGCTTCGTGTCGCGCCCCTGTTGTTCGATTTCCGGTTTAACCCGTTCGGGCCAGAGGCTATACGGGCCCGCGGAAACTCAATCGGAGAACACCGGACATGGCCAACGTGGTGGTTGTCGGCGCCCAGTGGGGCGACGAGGGCAAGGGCAAGATCGTCGACTGGCTTTCGGAGCGTGCGGACGTGATCTGCCGCTTTCAGGGTGGTCATAACGCGGGCCACACGCTGGTTATCGGTAACACCGTCTTCAAACTCCACGCGCTGCCCTCAGGCGTCGTCCGCGGCGGCAAGCTTTCGGTGATCGGCAACGGCGTCGTGCTCGACCCCTGGCATCTGGTCAAGGAGATCGAAACCGTACGCGGCCAGGGTGTCGAGATCACGCCCGAAACGCTGATGATTGCCGAGAACACGCCCCTGATCCTGCCCTTGCACGGCGAACTGGACCGTGCGCGCGAAGAAGCCGCCTCCAAGGGCACCAAGATCGGGACCACGGGCAGGGGCATCGGCCCCGCCTACGAGGACAAGGTCGGTCGCCGGGCGATCCGTGTCGCCGATCTCGCCGACGCCGCCACGCTCGAAGCCCGCGTCGACCGTGCGCTCCAGCACCACGATCCCTTGCGCCGCGGCCTTGGGATGGAGAAGGTGGATCGTGACAGCCTCGTCGCGCAACTCCGCGAAATCGCGCCGGAAATCCTCAAGTATGCCGCCCCGGTCTGGAAAGTCCTCAACGAACGCAAGCGGATGGGTCAGCGCATTCTGTTCGAAGGCGCGCAGGGGGCGCTTCTCGACATCGATTTCGGCACCTATCCCTTCGTCACCTCGTCGAACGTCATCGCCGGGCAGGCGGCGACCGGCACCGGCATCGGCCCGGGGTCCGTGGATTTCGTTCTCGGCATCGTCAAGGCCTACACCACCCGCGTCGGTGAAGGCCCGTTCCCGACGGAACTCTTCGACGCCGACGGCGACCGTCTGGGCGAGCGCGGCCACGAGTTCGGCACCACCACCGGCCGGAAACGCCGTTGCGGCTGGTTCGACGCCGTGCTTGTCCGCCAGACCTGCGCCACGTCGGGCGTCAACGGGATCGCGCTGACGAAGCTCGACGTGCTGGACGGGTTCGCCGAACTCAAGATCTGCACCGGTTACGAACTTGATGGCGAGGTGCTCGACTATCTCCCAACCGCTGCCGACCAGCAGGCCCGCTGCACCCCGGTCTACGAGACCATGCCCGGCTGGTCCGAGTCCACCGCCGGCGCGCGCTCCTGGGCCGATCTGCCGGGTGAGGCGATCAAGTACGTCCGCCGCATTGAGGAACTGATCCAGTGCCCCGTCGCACTGCTTTCCACCTCACCGGAACGCGACGACACGATCCTCGTGACCGACCCATTCGCCGACTGATCGGCCCTCAGTCCAGAACGATGATGCCCGTGTGCTTGGACTTGTGCTCGGGCTCCACATGGATGGTGACGCGCGTGTTCGGCACCGCCCTTGCGACGGCCGCTTCAACCCGGTCGCAGATCTCGTGCGCGTCGAAGACGGTCATCTCAGCAGGCACGACCAGGTGAAACTCCACGAAGGTCGCTCTGCCCGCGTGACGCGTCTTCAGGTCGTGGGCCTCGACGGCGCCATCGGCCTCTGACGCGATGATGTCGCGGATCTTCTGAAGCGTCTCTTCTGGCACGGATTCATCCATCAGACCGCTCAGCGAGGCCTTGACCACCCGCGAACCGGACCAGAGGATGTTCACGGCCACCATAGCGGCCATCAGCGGGTCCAATATCCACCAGCCGGTGACCAGCGCCAGAAGCACGCCAATCGCCACGCCGGCCGAAGTCAGGACATCGGTCCAGAGATGCTTGCCATCCGCCACGAGGGCAGGGGATTTCAGCGCCGTACCGCGCCGCACCAGCATCCAGGCCCATCCCGCGTTCACCGCGGTCGCGACGAGGTTCACGAGTAGCCCCTCCACCGGTGCATCGAGGGCCCTGGGGGCAAGGAACCCCTCGTAGGCCTCGCGCATGATGAACAGGGCTGCCACGATGATCATCACACCTTCGAGGACAGCGCTGAAGTACTCTGCCTTATGGTGGCCGAAGTTATGCGTCGAATCCGCAGGCCGCGCCGCAACGCGGATCGCGACCAGCGCCGCGAATGCGGTGGCGAGGTTCACCGTGCTTTCCAGCGCGTCCGACAACAGCGCGACCGAGCCGGTCATCCACCATGCCAGGACCTTCAGGCCCAGCACCGCGATGCCGACCAGTAGGCTGCCCGCAGCCAGCTTCAGCGTTTCCGACACCGCGATCTCCTTCCGACAAGTCCGGCATACAATTCCCGCGGCCCGGTCTCAAGCGACTGCGGCACTTTCGGCCATGACCCTTGACCCGCCCGCGCGTCGTCCCATAACTGCCCGCATGGCCCTCTCGTACAAAGCCCGCCGCCGCTGGTCCCTCGTGATCCTTCTTATCGGACTGCCGCTTTACATCGTGGCGGCCGTGACAGTCGTGAACATGTTGGATCGTCCGCCTATCTGGCTTGAGTTCCTGGTTTACGTCGTCCTGGGCATCGTCTGGGCCTTGCCCTTCCGCGCGATTTTCCGGGGTGTCGGCAAGGCCGATCCCGACGCCGAAAACTGAGCGAGCCCGCTCGCGGCCTTTTGCCTTGGACATTGTTTGCAAGCCGGGGCTCCGCCCCGGACCCCGGAGTATTTCGGAAAAGAAGAAGCTGCATGAAATTTTCATTGACTTTTTCATGCGCGGACCGTGAAATTCCGTACAAATTTTTCACGCACGAGGCGTCATGCTCGACGGAAAGACCTTTGGTCGCGATCTGCGCGCGCTCAGGAAGGCGCGGGGCCTGACGCTGGCCGACCTGGCCGCGCGTCTGGATCGGTCCGTCGGCTGGATGAGCCAGGTCGAACGCGACATCTCGGTCCCCTCGCAAGCCGAACTGAAGTCCCTCGCATCCGAACTGGGGGTCGCGCTGGCGACGCTCCGGCAGGCCGGGCCCGTCACCGCGGACGAAGAAGGTGTGATCGTCCGTAAGGGTGCCCGCCGCGCCATCGGTCACCGGGCCGCAGGCCTCGTGGAAGAGCTGCTCTCCCCCGATCTGACCGACGAGTTCGAGGTCGTCCACTCCACCTTCCAGCCCGGTGCCGCGCGCAAGACGCCCGTGACCCGTCCGACGCAGGAAGTCGGGTATATCGTCTCCGGCACGCTCGACATCACCGTCGCCGGCACCACGCACCGGCTCACCGAGGGCGACAGCTTCCGCCTGCGCGGCGAGCCCTTCCGCTGGGCCAACCCCGGCTCTGAACCCTGCGTCGCGATCTGGGTGATCGCGCCGCCCGTCTACTGAGGAGGCCCACAATGGCTGATTTCCCCACCACCGCCCGTGTCGTCATCATCGGCGGCGGCGCCGTGGGCGCTTCGTCGCTCTATCACCTGGCCAAGGCGGGCTGGACGGACTGCGTGCTTCTGGAAAAGAACGAGTTGACCGCGGGCTCCACATGGCACGCCGCCGGCAACGTGCCGACCTTCTCGACCTCCTGGTCGATCATGAACATGCAGCGCTATTCGACCGAGCTTTACCGGGGCCTCGGCGCCGCGGTCGACTATCCGATGAACTACCATGTCACCGGCTCGATCCGTCTGGCGCATTCGAAGGAGCGGATGCAGGAATTCGAACGCGCCGCCGGGATGGGCCGCTACCAGGGCATGCCGATCGAGATTCTCGATCCCGCCGAGACGAAGAACCGCTATCCTTTCCTCGAAACCCACGATCTCAGAGGCAGTCTCTACGATCCCAACGACGGCGACATCGACCCCGCCCAGCTGACCCAGGCGCTGGCCAAGGGCGCGCGCGATCTCGGAGCCAAGATACTCCGCTTCACGCCCGCCACCGGCATCAGCCGCGAAAACGGCGAATGGATCGTCCACACCGACAAGGGTGACATCCGCTGCGAGATCGTCGTGAACGCCGCCGGCTATTATGCCCAGCGGGTCGGCGAATGGTTCAAACCCTATGGCGGGCGCACCGTGCCGATGATGGTGATGAGCCACCAGTACCTCCTCTCCGAGGAAATCCCCGAGATCGAGGCCTGGACGAAAGAGCAGGGCCACAAGCTGCCGCTTCTCCGCGACGTCGACATCTCCTACTATCTCCGGCAGGAGAAGCACGGCTTCAACCTCGGCCCCTACGAGCGGAACTGCAAGGCGCACTGGGTCAGCCCCGACGACCCGATGCCCGAGGATTTCTCGTTCCAGCTCTATCCCGACGATCTCGACCGGCTGGAATTCTACATCGAGGACGCGATGGCCCGCGTGCCGCTTCTGGGCACCGCCGGCATCTCCAAGGTCATTAACGGGCCGATCCCCTATGCGCCCGACGGCAACCCGCTGATCGGCCCCATGCCGGGCGTTCCCAACGCCTTCGAGGCCTGCGTCTTCACCTTCGGCATCGCCCAGGGCGGTGGCGCGGGCAAGGTTCTGGCCGAATGGGTGACCGAAGGCCAGACCGAATGGGACATGTGGTCCTGCGATCCGCGCCGCTTCACCGATTACACTGATCACGACCACTGCGTCGCCAAGGGCATGGAGATCTACGGCCACGAATACGGGATGCATTTCCCGTGGAAATCCTGGCCCGCAGGCCGCGACCGCAAGCTCTCGCCGGTCCATGACAAGGTGAAGGCGCTGGGCGGCCAGATGGGTGCTTATGGCGGCTGGGAGCGCGCCAACTGGTTCGCGCAACCCGGCGACGACACCTCGATCGAGGCGACCGAGACCTGGAACCGCGCCGGCCCGTGGGAGCCGCGCATCCGCGCCGAATGCGAGGCCGTCCGCGACCTCTGCGGCGTGCTCGACCTGCCGGGCTTCTCGCGGTTCAAGGTCAAGGGACCGGGCGCCGACGACTGGCTCCGTGGCCTCGTCACGGGAGCGCTTCCGAGGATCGGCCGCGTCGGCCTCGTCTACTTCGCCGACGACCGGGGCCGCATCGTCACCGAGATGTCCGTCACCCGCGAAGCCGAGGATCTCTTCGTCCTCGTCACCGCCGCTGCCGCACAGTGGCACGACCGCGAATGGCTGGAACGCCATATGCCCGCAGACGCGGCCTTCAAGCTCGAAGACTGGACGACGCGCATGTCCACGCTCATCGTCACGGGGCCCGCCTCGCGCGACATCCTCGGCGGGCTGTGCACGGCCGACCTCACGCTGCCGTGGCTCAGTTTCCAGGAAAGCGAGATCGCGGGCGGCTGGTGCGCGCTTCTGCGCGTCTCCTTTGCCGGCGAGCTCGGCTGGGAGGTGCATGCCGAGAACGCCGACATGCCCGCGATCTACGACGCCATCCTCGCCTCCGGCGCGAAACCCTTCGGCATGTGGGCGCTGAACAGCTTGCGCATCGAAAAGGGCTACCGCGCCTGGAAGGGCGATTTGTCCACGGATTACAGCTTGTTGGAGGGCGGTCTTGACCGATTCATCCGCTTCGACAAGCCCCAGGATTTCCCCGGCAAACCGGCGCTCCTCGCCGAGAAACAGCAGGGCGTGAAGAAACGCTTCGTCACGCTCACCGTCGAGGCGGGCGAGGCCGACGCGCCCTACATGTCGACCCTCTGGCACAACGGCCAGGTGGTGGGCGAGACCACCTCGGGCGCCTGGGGCTACCGAGTCGGCAAATCCATCGCGCTCGGCATGCTCCGCGCGGACCTGACCGAGCCCGGCACGAGGATCGAGGTCGAGATCTACGGAGAGAGGTTCCCTGCGACCGTCCAGCCCGACCAACCGCTCTGGGATCCAGGCAACGAACGGCTCCGCGCATGACCCTGAACCCAGTGCCGCACCTGCGCTTCTTCTTTTCCGAAATACTCCGGGGGAGTACCGGACAGAGTCCGGGACGGGGGCAGAGCCCCCTGACCACCCCATGAGCCTTCCCGCCACCATGTCCGGCGTGCTCCTGACCGGTCATGGCGGCCCGGAAAAGCTCGTCTGGTCCGACACGATCCCTGTTCCGCAACCGGGACCGGGCCAGGTGCTGGTCCGCGTGGCGGCCGCGGGTATCAACAACACAGACATCAACACCCGCATCGGCTGGTACTCCTCCGCCGTCACCACCGCCACGGACGCGGTGAGCGAACCGGCCGAGGCGGGCGGCTGGGCCGGTGCTCTGAGTTTCCCGCGCATCCAGGGCGGCGACCTCTGCGGCCACGTGGCGGCCACCGGTCCGGGCACAACGCTGACCGAAGGCGCCCGCGTCACCTGCCAGGTCAACCTGCCGCGCCCCACGACCGAGGCTCCGACCGCCTTCATCGCGCTCGGCTCGGAAGTCGACGGGGCCTTCGCCGAATACTGCCTCTGCCAGGCGGATGACCTCTTCGACGTCACCGCCTCACCGCTCTCGGACATCGAGATTGCCGCCATGCCCTGCGCCTGCGGCACCGCCTGGAACCTGCTTGACCGCGCAGGCGTTGAGGCCGGCCAGAAAGTCCTGGTGACCGGCGCGTCCGGTGGCGTCGGCCTCGCCGCCGTCATGCTCGCCTCCCACCTCGGTGCAGAAGTCACTGGCCAGACTGCCCCGGACAAGGCCCACGCCGTGCGCGCAGCCGGGGCTACCGCCACGCTCGGCCGCTCGGACACGCCCCCGAAAGACAGCTTCGACGCCGTGATCGACGTGGTCGGCGGCCCCGCCTGGCCGGAACTCATACGCTCGGTGAAGCCGGGCGGCCACTACGCCGTCTCCGGCGCCATCGCGGGGCCTGTCGTCACCGCCGACCTCCGAGAGATCTATCTCCGCGACATCACGCTCTACGGCTGCACCTATCAGCCCCGAAAGGTCTTCGCCCGCCTCGTCGAGCTGATCGTTGCGGGCCTCGTCCGGCCGCTGGTGTCGAAAACCTATCCCCTCAGGGACATCGCCATTGCACAAGAGGATTACATGTCCAAACGCTACCCCGGAAAACTGGTGCTGATCCCATGACCGATATCACCCTTCTCGACGGCGGCATGGGCCAGGAACTGGTCAACCGCTCCGGCGACACGCCGACGCCCCTCTGGGGCACGCAAGTCATGGTCGACCATCCCGGGATGGTCGAATCCATCCACAGCGACTACTTCGACGCGGGCGCAACCATCGCCACCACGAATACCTATGCGCTCCACAAGGACCGCCTTGACGGCACGCCGCTCGACGGCAGGCAGGCCGACCTTGTCGCGCAGGCGCTGGCCGAGGCCGCCGCCGCCCGGCAGGGCCGTCCGGGCACCCGTATCGCCGGATCGATCGGGCCGCTGGTCGCCAGCTACCGCCCCGAGACGCACCCGCCCCACGCTATCGCCGTTCCGCTCTACGCCGGACTGGCCCGTCTTCTCGGCCCCGGCGTCGATCTCATCCTCGCCGAAAGCGTCGCCTCCGTCGCCCATGCCGCCGCCGCTCTCGAAGGTGCACGGACCGCGGGCAAACCCGTCTGGCTCTCGGTCACCGTCGATGACGAAGACGGCGCGCGCCTGCGCTCGCGCGAACCCCTGACAAATCTTGCGCATCTCGAGCCCGACGCCTGGCTCGCCAATTGCTCGGCCCCCGAAGCGATGGAAGCGGCGCTGGCGACACTCGCCACCTTCGGCAAGCCCTTCGGAGCCTACGCCAATGGCTTCACGCAGATCACCAAGGACTTCCTCAAGGACAAGCCCACCGTGGATGCGCTCGAAGCACGTCCCGACATGACACCCGACCGTTACGCCGATTTCGCCATGTCCTGGGTCGCCCAGGGCGCCACCATCATCGGTGGCTGCTGCGAAACCGGCCCCGCCCATATCCGCGCCATTGCCGACCGCCTTCGGGCAGACGGCCACACCATTGTCTGAGGCCCGACCATGACCGTTCCCACATCTGCCCGCGCACTGATCATCGGAGGCGGCGTCGTCGGCTGCTCCATCGCCTATCACCTGGCGAAGAAAGGCTGGACCGACGTTGTCCTTCTGGAACGCAAACGACTGACATCCGGCACCACCTGGCATGCGGCCGGCCTCATCGGCCAGTTGCGGGCCTCGTCGACCATGACGAAATTGGCCAAGTATACCGCGGACTTGTACCGCAACCTTGAAGCTGAGACGGGGATCGCCACCGGGCTTCGCCAGTGCGGTTCGATCTCGGTCGCCCTGACGGGCGAGAGACGCGAGGAGCTCATGCGCTCCGCCTCGATGGCGCGCGCCTTCGGCGTGCCGGTCGAAGATATCTCTCCTGCCGAGGTCAAGGCACGCTACCCGCTGCTGGAAACCTCTGACGTCACCCACGGCGTCTATCTCCCGACAGACGGTCAGGGCGATCCGGCCAATATCGCACTCGCGCTCGCCAAGGGCGCTCGGCAGAACGGTGCGCTCACACTCGAGGGAGTCAAAGTCACCGCCATCCACCGCGACGGGGAAAAGGCGACCCGTGTCGACTGGACGGACGAGGCGGGAAACAGCGGTTCCACTACCTGCGAGCATCTTGTCATCGCCGCGGGAATGTGGTCGCGCGAGGTGGGCAAGATGGCGGGTGTCAACATCCCGCTTCAGGCCTGCGAGCACTTCTATATCGTTACCGAACCCATTGAGGGATATCGGGATATGCCGGTTCTTCGCGTTCCCGATGAATGCGCCTACTACAAGGAGGACGCGGGCAAGCTCCTTCTCGGCGCGTTCGAACCGGTCGCCAAGCCCTGGGGTATGAACGGAATTCCCGACAGCTTCGAATTCGACCAGCTGCCCGAGGACGTGGACCACTTCGAGCCGATCCTCGAAGCGGCCATCAACCGCATGCCGATCCTGGCCGAAACCGGCATCCATACCTTCTTCAACGGCCCAGAAAGCTTCACCCCCGACGACGCCTACCACCTCGGCCTCGCTCCGGGCGCCGAGAACATCTGGGTCGCCGCCGGGTTCAACTCCATCGGCATCCAGTCCGCGGGCGGCGCGGGCATGGCGCTGAGCGAGTGGATGACGAACGGCGTAAAGCCGTTCGACGTCGGTTCGGTGGATATCGCCCGCATGCAGCCGTTCCAGAACAACGCCCGCTATCTCTATGAAAGATCAAAGGAAACCCTGGGCCTTCTCTATGCCGACCATTTCCCGTACCGGCAAAAGGCCACCGCGCGGGGGGTTCGCCGCACGCCGTTCCATGCGCAGCTTCTTGAGCTTGGCGCGGTGATGGGTGAAATCGCGGGCTGGGAAAGGGCCAACTGGTACGTCGCGCCTGGGCAGGAACCGGATTACGTCTATTCCTGGGGCCGGCAGAACTGGTTTCCCAACGCCGCGCGCGAGCACCTTGCGATCCGCGAGACTCTCGGCGTCTACGATATGTCGTCCTTTGGAAAGATCCGGGTCGAAGGGCCGGATTCCGAGGCGCTTCTGAACCATGTCTGCGGCAACGACATGTCGGTCCCGGTGGGTCGCATCGTTTATACCCAATTTTTGAATGAAAACGGTGGTATAGAGGCAGATGTTACCGTGACGCGCCTGTCCGAGACCGCCTATTTGGTTGTGACACCGGCCGCCACGCGGCTGGCCGATCAGACCCGGCTTCAGCGCCACGCGGGCGACCTGCGCGTCACGGTCACCGACGTGACCGCGGCAGAAGGCGTTTTGGCGGTCATGGGCCCAAAGGCGCGTGACCTGATGCGTTGCATCAGCCCTGACGATTTTTCAAACGAAACCCACCCCTTCGGCACGGCCCGCGACATCGAAGTGGGCTTCGGATTGGTCCGTGCCCATCGCGTGTCCTACGTGGGCGAACTTGGCTGGGAACTCTACATTTCCGCCGACATGTGCGGCCATGTCTTCGAGGTCATTCAGGAGGAATGCGCGATCTTCGGGCCGGCGCTAGTGGGCATGCACGCCATGGACAGCCTGCGCATCGAAAAGGGTTTCCGGCATTTCGGCCATGACATAACGCCCGAGGATCATGTCATCGACGCAGGGCTGGGCTTTGCGGTCAAGACCTCCAAGCCTCGCTTCATCGGCCGGGATGCGGTTCTCAGGCGCAAGGACGAGGGGCCGAGTCTGCGCATGGTGCAGTTCCTGCTGAACGACTCCGAGCCGCTTCTTTACCATAACGAGCCGATCCTGAAGGACGGTGAATTCGTGGGCTACACGTCGTCCGGGGCCTATGGCCACGCGCTGGGCGGTGCGGTCGGTATGGGCTATGTGCCCGCCGCGATGGCCGCGGACGATCACGGCTGGGAAATCGAGGTTGCGGGAACACGCGTTTCCGCCAAAGCCTCGTTGAAGCCGATGTACGACCCGGGCCACGAGCGGATGCGGGCCTGAGGCCGGGAAGGGCGGAGCCGGAAAGGGACTTCTCAGGCGCTGCGGCATCCGACCCGCCGCCGACGGCGTGCCGCCGGCAACCGAAGACGCGCCGATCTGGCTTCGGGATGGCAGAAAGGGCAGATCTGAGGGGGGTGAGCGGCTTCCGGCGTGTTCGAGTTCGCGTGCATCGATCGCATGTCCGGTTTCCAGGCGCCTGCCGATGGCCCTCGGACTGCATCGCCAATCCTTGGTTTGTGTGGGACTTTCGTGTCCGCCTCGCCGGAAAGGGAGCCTGTCAGAACGGCCCGGAGGTGCTGGGTCCGGTCTGTGAAACCTTGGGCTATCTCGAACCCGCAAGCGTTGCGCGGGTTGCCGGCGATTTGCCGATCTTGCAAGGGTTTTTCGGTCTTGCCACGATGCGTCGATCCCAAGAGGTTTGTCCCGGTCCCGGTCCCGGTCCCGAAAATTAAATCCAGTCCCGATCTCGTTAATCCAGCTCCGATCTCGTGAACCCGGTCCTGATTTCTTCAGGATAGTCCTGATCCCGTGAACCCAGTCCTGATTTCTTCAGGATAGTCGTGATCCCGTTGCCATTTACCGAATCTTAGGCTGAGGCGGAGAATGATCGGGGTGGGAGGTCGGGGGAAAAACCCTTTCTTAACCTTTGGAGGCCAACCTCAAGATGCTGGGGTTGAAGAGTCCCTTAACGCATCGGATGCCATACGCTTTGCCGACCTCGCGCCGACGCTTTGCATACACATGTGTGGGCGTCGAAAATCAATTCGAAACAGGTGTTTACGGTAGGCTCCCGGCGGGCAAGAGCGCGAAATCCGCCTGATGTCCCCGGGAATTAACCTTCCCTTAACGCTTCCAGCGCCTCGGCGAGATCGATTGCGCCGTCATAAAGCGCGCGGCCTGAAATCGCCCCTGAAATCACGCCGGTGTCTCGCAGTCGGATCAGGTCGGCCATCGACGAGACACCACCCGACGCGATGACCGGCACGCTCACCGCCCGAGCCAGCGCCTCGGTCGCCGCCACGTTCGGCCCGCCCATCGCACCGTCCCGGTCGATATCGGTGTAGATGATCGCGGCAATTCCGGCGTCCTCGAACGCCTTCGCAAGGTCGACGACCTGCATGTCGGTCTCTTCCGCCCAGCCCCGTGTCGCCACGCGCCCGTTCCGCGCGTCCAGTCCCACCGCCACCTTGCCCGGAAAGGCCTTCGCCGCTTCCCGCACAAGCTCAGGGTTCTCGACCGCGACGGTTCCCAGGATCACCCGGCTCAGGCCCTTGTCCAGCCATCCTTCGATCGTGCCCATGTCCCGAATCCCGCCGCCCAGCTGCGCAGGAACGCTCAGTGCGCCCAGGATCGCCTCGACAGCACCGGCATTCACGGGCCGGCCCGCGAAAGCGCCGTTCAGATCGACAAGATGCACCCATTCGGCACCGGCGTCCTCGAACGCCTTCGCTTGCGCTGCCGGGTCGTCGTTGAACACCGTGGCTTGCCCCATTTCACCCTTTACAAGGCGCACGCATTGCCCGTCTTTCAGGTCGATCGCTGGATAGAGGATCATGACCGTTCTCCTTTTCGAACAGCGCTCTCATGCCCCCGGAGGCCCCGAGGTACAAGCCCCCGTTTCCCGCTCATGGCGGATGAAACGGCATTTGCTGGCTGGTTCCGACCCAACGTCACGCTTGCCTGACGCAAGGGCAATCCGGGTATCCGGTGCCGACTTTCAGGGAGGACAGCATGATCCGCATGTTCAGGGCCGCGATGTTCGCAGGTCTCATTGCAACCCCGGCCTTCGCCGCCGACCCGGTCACGGGAACCTTCAAGACCCAGCCGGGCGACGAGGGGAGTTTCGCCCATGTCGAGATCTACGAATGTGACGCGAATATCTGCGGAGTGATCCGCAAGACCTTCGATGCCTCCGGGACGGAAACCGCCTCCGAACATCTCGGCAAACGCATGATCTGGGACATGATCGCCAAAGGTGACGGCACGTACTCGGGCGGACGCATCTGGGCGCCCGACCGCGACAAGGTCTACAAGTCGAAAATGCAACTCTCCGGCGATACGCTCAGTGTCTCCGGTTGCGTCGCGGTCATCTGCCGATCGCAGACCTGGAACCGGGTCAAATAGGGATCAGATCGGCATAGGCGAAACCGTCGCGGATGACGGTTTCGCCCGTCTCGACTTCGATCTTCTCCCGGAAGGCCGGACCATCCAGAACGCAGGTATGAAACTCCCCGTTCTCGCCGCAGGGATCGACGGATTCGGGCAGATCAGCGAGGAAAGACGCATCCCACGGCCGACCTGCGAAGGACGCATCCAGCTTCGAGAGGTCCACCGTCGCCACGCGGGCCTCGACACCGGCCTCCATCATCTCCCGAGCCAGTCGGTCCGTGGGTTCCTTCCACAGCGGATAGGCCGTCTCCATCCCGACGCTGGCAAGCCGGGTGTCGCGATAGTTCCGGATATCCTCCAGGAACAGATCCCCGAACACCATATGCTTGATTCCCTCGGCCTTCAGCGCTTCGGTCGCCTCCGCCATGAGCCGTTCGTAATCTTCGTTGGAACAAGGCCAGGGCAGGGGCACTTCCACAAGTGGCAACCCCACTGCATCCGCTTGTCGCCGCAGGATCTCCACCCGTACCCCATGCATCGCCACGCGCCGGAATTCGGCGTTCACCGTCGTCAGCAACCGCGTGACCTCGATCTCTTCTGCCTGACGCGCCCGATAGAGCGCAAACGCGCAATCCTTGCCCGAGGACCAGGACAGGCAGGCCGGTGTCACGGATGCCATTTCAGCCAGTTGGCGATCAGCTTCAAACCCGTCGCCTGGCTCTTTTCGGGATGGAACTGGGTGCCAACCATCGTATCTCGTCCGACGATGGCAGTAACGGGTCCGCCATAATCGCAATGCGCGATCAACTGAGACGGATCGTCGACAACCATCTGATAGGAGTGCACGAAATAGGCATGCTCCCCGGTGGCGATCCCATTCAGAACGGGATGCGGCCGGTCGATGACAAGGTCGTTCCAGCCCATGTGGGGCACCTTCATCGACGGGTCCGAGGGCGCGATCCGGCGCACCTCGCCATCGATCCATCCCAGTCCCTCGACGGTCTCGTATTCATGGCCGAGACGCGCCATCAACTGCATCCCGACACAGATCCCCAGGAACGGCCGTCCCTTGACCTCCACGGCCTCGCAAAGCGCCTCGAACACGGCCTTCTCGCCCTTCAGTTCCGCCATGCAGGCCGGAAACGCCCCGTCGCCTGGCAGAACGATCCGGTCCGCCCGGGCGACGTCCTCGGCCCGGTCCGAGACCAGCACCTCGCCGGCGCCCGTCTCGGCAGCCATGCGCTGAAAGGCCTTTTCCGCCGAATGCAGGTTGCCGGCCGCATAGTCGATCAGAACTGTCAGCATTTTCTTCCTGGCTCAAAAACGGCGGGGAGCGCGAGGGGCAGCGCCCCTCGCACCCGCCGATACCTCAAAGCGCGCCCTTGGTCGAGGGAATGGCGTCGGCCTTCCGCGGATCCGTCTCGACCGCCTCCCGCAAGGCGCGCGCGACGGCCTTGAACCCCGCTTCCGCGATGTGGTGGCTGTTGATTCCGTGCAGCGTGTCCACATGCAGCGTGATCCCGCCGTGGGTCGAGAACGCCTGGAAGAACTCGCGCACCAGTTCGGTGTCGAACGTTCCGATCTTGGCCGTCGGCATGTCCACGTTCCAGACAAGGAAAGGCCGGCCCGAGAGATCCAGAGCCGCGCGCACCAGCGCATCGTCCATCGGCAGAAGGCACGCGCCATAGCGCCGGATGCCCCTCTTGTCGCCCAGGGCCTGGCTCAGAGCCTGTCCCAGCGCGATGCCGGTGTCCTCGACGGTGTGGTGATCGTCGATATGCAGATCACCCTTGGCCCGAACGGTCATGTCGATCAGCGAATGTCGCGCAAGCTGATCCAGCATGTGGTCGAAGAACCCCACACCGGTCTGGTTGTCATACCTGCCCGTCCCGTCGAGATCGATCTCGACGGTGATGTCGGTTTCCGCGGTCGTCCGCGTGATCCTGGCCTGCCGCATGGGCCGATCTCCTCGTGTTGCAAGGGGCTTATAGGCAGGGGCAGGGTGCGCGGAAAGAGGACATTTCACCACGACGCTGCGTTGTTGTGCGTCTGCAATCTGGTGCGCGCGCGACGGGTTACCTATCTATGGGACCGGAACAAGAGGGTGTGCGGTGATTATCGGCGACATAGCGGACGGGCTGACGCGCGGCGTCGAGACCACGATCAATACGGTCAGCGAAGCGTTCTTCGAACCCGTGTTGCGTCTCGGTGTGACGGGTCTCAGCCGCGCCGGCAAGACGGTCTTCATCACTTCGCTCGTGGCGAACCTCATCAACCGGGGCCGGATGCCCGCGCTGCGCGCCGCCGCCGAGGGCCGCATCCGCACCGCCTGGCTTCAGCCGCAACCCGATGACACCGTCCCGCGCTTCGACTACGAGACCCATCTCGCGGCCATGACAGGGGCGGAACCGGTCTGGCCGGAAAGCACGCGCGGCATCAGCGAATTGCGGCTGTCCTTCCGGGTCCAGCCGACGGGCCTTCTCGCCGGGGTCACGGGGCCAAAGACCCTCCACCTCGACATCGTGGACTATCCCGGCGAATGGCTTCTGGATCTCGGGCTTCTCGACAAAGGCTACGATGACTGGTCGGCAGAGGTCCTCAAGCGCATCGAACCGCGGCCCGAGGCTGCCGCGTTCCGAGAAACGCTGGCCGCAACCGACCCGGCGGCTCGACTCGATGAACCTGATGCCAAGGCGCTCGCCCAGGCCTTCACCGGCTATCTCCAGGCGGCCCGCGTGTCGGGCTACTCCGACTGCACGCCGGGGCGCTTTCTCCTGCCCGGCGACATGGCCGGATCGCCCGTCCTGACCTTCGCGCCGCTTCCCCCCGCCAGCCATCCGCGCGGCTCGCTGGGGCGTGAATTCGCCCGGCGCTTCGAGGCCTACAAGCGCGAGATCGTCAGACCGTTCTTCCGCGACCACTTTGCCCGTATCGACCGTCAGATCGTCCTGGTCGACGTGCTTGGCGCCATACATTCGGGGCCGAAGGCGGTCGAGGATCTGCGCCAGGCCATGGCCGATATCCTCGGTGCTTTCCGACCGGGCCGGAACGCCTTTCTGACGCAGCTTCTCCTCGGCAAGCGCGTCGAGAAGATCCTCTTCGCCGCGACCAAGGCCGATCATCTCCACAATGCACAGCATGCCCAGCTGACCGCGATCACCGAAGCGCTGCTGGCCGAAGCGAAGACGCGCGCCGATTTCGCCGGCGCCCAGACCGCCGCCATGTCCATCGCCGCGCTCCGCGCAACGACCGAGGACCGGGTGGAGCAGGGCGGCCGCACGCTCGACGTGGTGCGTGGCACGCTCATGGACGGCAAGCGCGCCGCCTTCTACCCGGGGCGTCTGCCCGAGGACCCGTCCCGCCTTCTGAACCCGGCCCGGCAGGGCGCCGACAAATGGCTTGACGCGGATTACGAGGTGATGAGCTTCGCGCCTCAGCCGGTGACGCTCAAACCCGGTGATGGCCCGCCGCATATCCGGCTCGACCGCGCCGCCGAATTCCTGATCGGAGACCGCCTGAGATGAGCGATACCCGCAACGGCCCCGTCCTGATCGAACTGGACGATACCGGCCCCAGTCCCGCCGACGCTCCGCCCGTGGCCGATGCCGGCCAGCCGCCGACCGGACAGGCGATGCAGACCATGGCGACGCTTGCCGCGCGCCGGCCGTCCCGGCTCGCGGCGTGGTTCTGGCGGCTTCTCGGCGCGGTCGTGGTCTTCTTCGCCTCGGTCGCGGCCTGGGATTTCGTGACCGCCCTGGTCGCCCGGAACAGCTATCTCGGTTGGGCCGCGATCGGACTTCTGGGCCTCTTTCTTCTCGTCTGCCTTGCCATCGTTCTGCGGGAATGGGCTGCGCTTGCGCGCCTTGCCCGGATCGAGCACCTGCATGCCGAGGCGGACCGCGTAATCGCATCCGGCGATCTGGACGGCGCTCGCAAGCTGACCGACCGGCTCGCGGCGCTGTACTCGGGGCGCGAGGACACCCGCTGGGGACGGGAGCGACTGGCCGAACGCAGGTCCGAGGCCTTCGACGCGGACACGCTTCTGGCCACTGCCGAGGATATGCTCCTTGTCCCGCTCGACGCCGAGGCGCGCCGCGAGGTCGAGGCGGCGGCACGCCAGGTCGCAGCCGTGACAGCACTTGTGCCACTCGCTTTCGCCGATGTCGTGGCCGCGCTCACGGCAAACATCCGCATGATCCGACGCATCGCCGAGATCTATGGCGGCCGTTCCGGCACGCTGGGGTCGTGGCGGTTGGTGCGCGCTGTGATGACCCATCTCGTCGCCACCGGCGCGGTCGCCGTGGGCGACGACCTGATCGGCTCAATCGGCGGCGGCCATGTCCTGTCGAAACTCTCCCGCCGCTTCGGCGAGGGCCTGGTCAACGGAGCTCTCACCGCCCGCGTCGGCGTTGCCGCCATGGAGGTCTGCCGCCCCCTGCCATTTGCTCCCGGCAAACGTCCCCGGGTAACCAGCCTCGTCCGCCGCGCGCTGACGGGCCTTTTCGACAAGGCCGACAGCGCCGCTCAACCTGCAAAATTCGACTGAGAACGTCCTTCCTCTTGGCGGAAATACTTCGGGGGCAAGGGGGCAGAGCCCCCTCTAGCGGCCCGTCAGGCTCGCCATCGGCGGGATGAGGTCGCCGCAGACCAGCCGGGTCAGGATCGCCGGGATCGGCGGCACGGCGGATAGGGGATAGAGAGCCCGGTCCCGCAACACCGGAAGAACCCGGCTGTCGGACTGGTATTGGGGCGTGAAGGCGCGGCTCATGGCCTGGTAGAGCCAGACATGCCACCGCCGCGCCATCCGGTAGTGTCTCAACGCCTCCTCGACCGGAAACCGCTCCAGCGCCAGTCCCAGGGCCATCGCGTCCAGCATGGCCATGTTCGCGCCCTGTCCCAGTTGCGGTGACGCCCGGTGCGCTGCGTCCCCGATGATCGCGAATCCGGGGGAAGCGACGGCGCGCAGCGTGCCGTGGGTATAGGTCGCGAAGGTCATCTGGTCCGGGTCATTCACCTCCTCGAAGGCGGGCAGCGCCTCGGGCCAGAGCGATGCGACCTCGTCTCGCCAAGCCGACAGGCCCGCGCGGCGCCAGGAGTCATATCCCCGCGCAGGCAGCGACCAGAAAATCGTCGTGGCCTCCCAGTCCGCGCCATTTCGCGTTCCCGACGGCATAACACCGACCATCCGGTCCGCCCTGCGGTATCGCTGGCACAGCTGACCCTCGGGCAGCTCCAGCCCTGCAGGCCGGGGCACCGTCGCCCAGATCGCGCCAAAGGGCAGCGGTGTCGAGACAAGCGGGGACAGGCGGGAATTCGTGCCGGACGCATCGATCACCAGTTCGAACGGGCCAGCGCGGGTTCCATCGGAGAAGACCAGGAACCGTTCATCGCGCGCAAGCACCTCGTGCCCGGCCACCAGTTCCGCACCGCCCGATCTTGCCGCGCCCAGAACCGCGTCGAACAGCGCCGGACGCTGGATCGCCAGCCCGAACCTTGCGCCGCCCTGCGCGCCGTAGTCGACCTTCAGAACCGTCCTCCCGCTATCGGCTTCGATGCCGTGCATGCGCCAGATTCTCGCGCCACGCGCCATGGCTTCGGCACCTGCGCCGATGGCGTCCAGAACCGCCTGCCCGACGGGCTGGATCACCAGACCCGAGCCCACGGGCCGGGGCGCTTCGAACCGGTCGAAGACCCGCACGCGATGGCCCTGCCGCGACAGCAGCGCTGCGGCAGTCAGACCGCCGATCCCGGCGCCTGCAATTGCGATCTCAAGAGTCGTCATGTGGCCACTCTGCCCGACGCCGGCAGCGTGGCCAGCCGACCGGTTGCCGCAGCCTAATGCGCGGGTGCCTCGGCCGCATCGACAAGCGTGCGCCCGCCATCGACCGTCAGGATCTGACCGGTCATGAAGCCGGAGCCATCGGAGGCCAGAAACTGCGCGACTTCCGCCAGTTCCGTCGGACTTGCGATCCGGTGGAGGGGTGTCGATTCGATGATCGCGTCGCGGAAATCCTCGTTTTCCTTCAACGCGCCCTGAAGCGAGGCGCTCATGACCGACCCCAGCGCAATCCCGTTGACGCGGATGCGGTGCGGTGCCAGCGCCACGGCCATTGAGCGCGTCATCTGGTCCAGTGCCGCGGAACTGACCGAATAGGCCAGCAGTTCGGGCTGTGTGCGCCGTGCGGCGATCGACGAAAGATTGATGATCGAACCCGTCGGCGCCTCGTCGTTGTCTATGTCCTTCGCCTGCTTGATCATCCGTTTCGCGAAAACCTGCGTTACGCGCAGCGAGGTCATGAGGTTCTGGTTCAGAAGGTCGATGACAGCGTCATCATCCGGATTGAGCGGATCGGAGGACAGCATCTGGCGCGACGCGTTGACCAGGATGTCGGCGCGATCGAACCGGTCGATCGTGGCCGAGAGAAGATTCGCGACCGTCAGCTTTTCACGCAAATCGCCAGCGAAATAGGCGATGGTGCCGCTCTCGTCCTCGCTAACCTGTCCCACTTCCTCGGCAAGTTTCGCTTCGTCCATGTCGGCGAACATGACATTGGCGCCTTTCTCGACGAAATGCCGGGCCACGGCCAGGCCCACGCCATTGGCCGCACCGGTCACGACTGCGGTCTTTCCAGCGATGGAGAACGACATGTGATCTATCCTTTTCGGGGGGGGCGGGGATGCGAGGCCGCGTAGAGTTTGAACGAGGGCGTCTGGCCGAGGATTTTGACGTCTCTGAACGCGTCTTGCAGCGTTGTCTCATACGGCAAATGCCGGTTCGCGACAAGCCACAGCTGGCCTTTCAGGGTCAGCATCGCCGCGGCGGCGCGAATGAAAGCGCGTCCCAGCTCGGGATCGGCCGCCCTGCTTTCGTGAAACGGCGGGTTCATCACGACATGGTTCGCGGAGGTGTCGGGCCGGAAGGTCCGCGCATCGGCCCAGTGAAACCGGGCGCGCGGATCGGTGATGTTATGCCGCGCATCCTCCAGCGCGACGTGATCGGCCTCGACGAGATCCAGCGAGGTCACACCGTCACGGGTCAGGATCGCGTCCGCCAGATAGCCCCAGCCCGCACCCAGATCGACGGCGTGACCTTTCATGACCTTCGGCAGCGCAGCCGCGAGTTCCCTGGAACCGGGATCGACCCGGTCCGCCGAGAACACGCCGGGTGACGTCCGAAACCTGCCCTCGACCAGGGAGGGCGATCCAACCTCCCAGTCCGCGAAATCTCCGCCGTCAAAGCTGAAGAACTTGCCATGCGCCTTTGAAAGAACCTCGCCGATGTCGGCCCTTTGCCGAACCTCCTTGAGGATCGAATCCACACCGTCGGTCTTCTGCCCGTCGATCGCGACCGGCCCGCTCGTGGCGGCACGCGCGTCCCGGATCAGAAGCCGGGCCTCCGCTTTTGAGCGCGGAAGGCAGACGATGGCTGCGGAATAGGGGCCTTCGACCTTGGTCGAGACCGCGTAGCCCCCGTTGCGGAAGGCTGCGTTGTCCGGGTAGAGCCGCGCAATGACCTGCACCCGATCGGCAGGCAAGGGACCGAGGTCGTCGCCGGCCCTCGCACCGATGACGGCGATCGTGCCCGAAGCGGGCAATGTCAGCGCACCGGTCTCAAGCGCGAGGTTCAGTCTCTCCGAAAACATGGGAGGCGGGCCGCGGCCCTATTCCTTTTCCATGGTGCATTGAAGGGGATGCTGATGACGCCGTGCGAAATCCATCACCTGAGCGACCTTCGTCTCGGCGACTTCGAACGAGAATACTCCGACGACGGCCAATCCCTTCTTGTGAACTGTCAGCATCAACTCGAACGCCTGCGCGTGGCTCATGCCGAAAAACCGCTCCAGCACATGAACCACGAATTCCATCGGAGTATAATCGTCGTTCAGCAGCATCACCTTGTACATCGGCGGACGCTGGGTTTTGGGCTTGGTATCGGTCAGGACGCCGGTCTCATCCTCCGGCTTGTCCTTGTCGGCCATCATATGCAGGTTGTCAGCGATCAAAACCACCTTCGCCGTTCGACTGGGTCGGGCGCACAATATAAGCGTTCTGGTCTCCGAGAAAAGGCCCGACACGCAGGAGAGCGCACAAAGAATGCTGACGACCATCTGTTTCGATGCCGACGATACCCTGTGGCACAACGAACGGTTCTTCCGCCTGACCCAGGAGCATTTCGCCAGCCTGCTGCGTGACCACGCTTCATCGGATCATTTGGCCGAGCGACTTCTCGAGGCGGAGAAGCGCAACATCGGGCACTACGGATTCGGCATCAAGGGTTTCATGCTGTCGATGATCGAGACCGCGCTCGAGGTGACCGAGAACCGGGTGCCGGGGTCCGTCATCGCCGAGATCATTGCGGCGGGGCAGGACATGTTGGGCCATCCGATCGAACTATTGCCCGGCGTTCAGGAGACGGTCACCGCCCTGGCCGGCGAGTTTACTCTTCTCTTGGTGACCAAGGGCGATCTTCTGGACCAGGAACGCAAGCTTGCACAATCCGGTCTGGGAGAGCTGTTCGACGGGGTGGAGATCGTCTCTGAGAAATCGCCAACGGTTTATCGCTCGATTTTCTCGCGGCACGGAACCACTCCGACGCAGGCGCTGATGGCTGGAAATTCGCTGAAATCCGACGTCAATCCAGTGATCGAGGCAGGAGGTTGGGGGGTCTATGTTCCGCACGGCCTGACATGGGAGCTCGAGGCTGCCGAGCCACCGGAAGGGCACCCCCGCTTCCGCCAGATTGAGAATCTCTCGGAATTACCAGAGCTTGTGCGGGAAATTTGCCACAACATCTAGCGGATACTGCGGATAGGAGCACTCCATCTTGTGGCGGAAAATTGCCATGATTCGAACATGGAAAATTCACCATTTTCCGATGGATTCGAACGTGTTACGGTTCAGGGAAACATACCCGAAAATTGAAGGATCCGGCGATCAAAGACCGGACCTCAGAGGCAGAAGGGGCAGAATCTTGACGTTACGGGCCGCCGTTCGCGTCTTTCAGGCAATCGTTTTCGCGTTCCTCATGTTGTTCGCGCCGGTCGCAGTGGTTGCTGCGCCCTACGCGGCAATGGTGATGGACGCGCGAAGCGGAGAGGTTCTCCATTCTCGAAATGCCGACACGCGCCTACATCCGGCCTCTCTGACCAAGATGATGACGCTCTATGTGGTTTTCGACGCCATCGAGCGTGGCGAAATATCGCTGGATACCAAGGTCAAGATCTCTCAGAAAGCCGCGGCAGAGCCGCCGTCAAAACTTGGACTTCGAACGGGTCAGTCGATCGCCATTCGGCACCTGATCCGCGCTGCTGCCGTGAAATCCGCCAACGACGCCGCCACGGCGCTTGGTGAGGCGGTATCGGGAAGCGAAGCCGCGTTTGCGCGCCGGATGAACCGGATGGCCAAGGCCATGGGTATGACCCGGACCACGTTCCGCAACGCCCACGGCCTGACCGAAACAGGTCATCTCTCGACCGCACGGGACATGACGGTTTTGGGGCGGCACCTGTTCTACGATTTCCCCGAGTACTACAACTTGTTCTCGCGCCAGCGGACAGATGCGGGTGGCAAGACGATCTACAACACCAATCGCCGCCTGCTCGGCAGCTATCGCGGCGCCGATGGGATCAAGACCGGCTACACGCGCGCCGCCGGCTACAACCTCGTGGCTTCGGCCGAGCGTGGCAGCGAACGGATCATCGCGACGGTCTTCGGCGGGCGCTCGGTGGCGACCCGGAATGCCGAGGTGGCCGAACTTCTCGATTTGGGCTTCAAGCGTGCCCCCTCGCGCGTGGCCGTCAAGAAGCCGGCACGCCCGGTTCTCATCGCCGAGGCTCCATCCGGTGCTGCAACCGGTCAGGCCGTACAGACCACCGGGCTGATCGCCCGCTCGCCGCGCCCGCTTCTGCGCCCGGCGCCTCAGCCTCCCGAGGAGGTGCTGGTCGCGCTGGCCGATGGGATCGCGGACGCCCTTGCGGAAGTCGCTGTGGCCGATGCCTCCGTGGCAGACGTCGCGCCGGAAATTTCGGTCGAGACGGCTCCGGCTGCTCCTCCGGAGATTCTGGCAGCCAGCCTTGCCGGCGCGCTCCTGCGCCCCGCGCCGCGCCCGGTCATCGCAGAAGGGTCGGCGCCGGAGATCGGCTCGGACGAACCCACCGTTGTGATGCGGCTCTCCACCTCGGGCGGTCGCCATTGGGGAATTAACGTGGGCCGGTTCACGACGCGGCACGAAGCCGAGAAGGTTCTACTGCAGACCGCACTGGTCGAAATCTCCACGCTGGACGATGCCTTGCGGAAGGTCGTGCGCAGCCCGCGCGGCTGGGAGGCGAACTTCGTCGGCATGAGCCAGGAACAGGCCGATCTGGCGTGCCGGCGGCTTGAGGCCCAGAATGTCACCTGCCGCCCTGTCGGACCGGGTTGAGGCTGAAGATGGGCAGCATTTTCAAAGCCCTGGATGGCGGTCATCTTGATCGTGCTCTCTTTAGAACCCACCTGAAAGAGCCGAAAGGAGACCCGCGGGATGACACAGCTCACCAGGCGCACTTTTCTCGTCGCAGTCGCCTCTTCTGGCGCAGTGAAAGCGATGCCGAAGATCGCGACGACGGCAGGCGGAAAACGCGTTCTGACACTGGTTTATGACAAGTCGCTGGGCATGATGCGGGCGATTGACCGCGTCGTTCGCTGACCGGAAGTTGCGTCCGCGTCGCTGTAGCGACGGGTGGGGGACGCTGTCCCCTACACCCCCTGGGATATTTGGCGGCCGATAATCAGCCCAGTTCGGCCAGACGCTCTACGGCGGTTCTGATACGTGCCAGTTCCTCGGACTTCTGCGCGGCCATGTCCTCGGTCTCCTCGATGACCTCGGGTGCCGCGTTTTCGCGGAACTTCGGGTTGTTCAGCCGGCCTTGAAGCCCGCCCAGTTCTTTTTCCAGCTTGCCAACCGTTTTTTCCAGCCGCGCTTTTTCGGCACCCACGTCGATCAGCCCTTCAAGAGGCAGGGCGAACGTGCCGCCCTCGACCGCGATGGTGGCCGCACCCTTGGGCGCTGCGTCTGCCGCCGTCAGTCCTTCGATGCCGGCCTCCCGATCCCGCAGGATGATCGCTTCGTTCCGCGCCCAGGCGGTTTCGCCTGCCGCGTCCAGCGACAGCTTCAGAAGCGGGGCTTTCAGCGATTTCGGCACGTTCATTTCGCCACGAACACTGCGCACCTTCTCGATCAGGTCGCGGACCCAGCGCATTTCCGCGACTGCGGCTTCGTCGATCAGTTCCTCTCCATAGGACGGCCAGTCGGCGTGGATCAGCATTTTCTCGCGCGCCGCCGATAGCCCCCACAGTTCTTCGGTGAGGAAGGGCATGATCGGGTGTAGCATGATCAACAGCTGATCGAGCGCCCATCCATAGACCGCCCGCGTTTCCTCGGCGGCGTCGCCATCGAGCAGAGGCTTCGAGAATTCGACGTACCAGTCGAAGAAGGTGTAGGCGAAGGCGTAAAGCCCGTTTGCCGCGTCGTTGAAGCGGAAGGCATTGAGCGCGGCGTCGGTCTCGATCCGTGCGCGTGCCACTTCACCAACGATCCACTTGTTCGCTGTCTCTTTCAGCGGCTGTCCCGGCTGCCAGCGGGCATGGCCGAAGACGCCGTTCATCTCGGCAAACCGCGCGGCGTTCCAGATCTTGGTCGTGAAATTCCGATATCCTGCGATCCGCTGGGTCGAGAGCTTCAGGTCACGGCCCATCGCGGCCATCGAGGTCAGGGTGAAGCGGACGGCATCCGCGCCGTATTCGTCGACCAGCTCCAGCGGGTCGAGGACGTTGCCCAGCGACTTCGACATCTTCTTGCCCTTCTCGTCGCGAACGAGGGCGTGCACGTAGACGGTGTCAAACGGGCGGTCGCCCACGGTGGCGTACTGCATCATCATCATCCGGGCGACCCAGAAGAAGATGATATCGAAGCCGGTGACGAGGACGGATGTCGGAAAATACTTCGCCAGTTCCGGCGTCTCATCGGGCCAGCCGAGAGTGCCGATCGGCCAGAGGCCGGAGGAGAACCAGGTGTCGAGGACGTCCGGATCCTGCCAGATCGGATAGACCAGATGGGTCGGGTCCTGGCTGATGGTATAGTCGGCAAGGCTGGCCGAGATGAGGTCCATCGCCTCGGCGCGGCTGCCGACTTCGACGACCCTGGCATGGTTCAGAGGCGTCGGCAGATCGGCGAGAACGTCTTCGAACTGCGAGGCCACTTCGTCGAACGCTGCGGCGCAGTGATGGTGCTCATCGCCGCGCAACAGGGATTGCTCGATCAGGAGCCGCATCAGCTCCGGCTGATCCAGCGCGCCGTCACCTTCATCGTCGTGGAAGCCCTCGCCACTGAGGTCAAAGCCGTACCAGACCGGGATCTGATGCCCCCACCAAAGCTGACGCGAGATGCACCATGGCTCGATGTTTTCGAGCCAGTTGAAGTACACCTTCTTGTGCTGCTCGGGCAGGATCTCGGTGGTGCCGTCGCGGACGGCCTCCAGCGCGGGGCCGACGATCTTGGCGGTGTCGACGAACCACTGGTCCGTCAGCATCGGCTCGATGACCACTTTCGAACGGTCGCCATAGGGCGCCATGATCTTCTTCGCTTCGACCAGAGGCACCAGCGCGTCCGCGCCCTCGGCGTCTGGCTTCAGCGCTGCGCCACCCAGAACCGGGTCATCGGCACGGGTCATGACCGCAAGGTCTTCTTCCGTGATCTGCTCGATCACCGCGGCACGCGCGACGAACCGGTCGAGCCCGCGAAGGTCGTCCGGCACAAGGTTCAGCGCATCCGCCTCGTTCTCGCTCAGAACGCGTTCGCCGCGGGCAACCTCCATCGCGACCTGCGCGGCTTCGGCATAGGGCAGGCCGTCGTCGCGCATATGCGCCTTGGTATCCATCAGGCGGTACATCGGGATGCCGCCGCGCCTGGCCACCTGGTAGTCGTTGAAGTCATGCGCGCCGGTGATCTTGACCGCGCCCGAACCGAAGTCGGGATCGGGATATTCGTCGGTTATGATAGGGATCAGGCGGCGATGCTCCTTGGGCCCGACGGGAATTTCACAGAGTTTCCCGACAATGGGAGCGTAGCGTTCGTCCGAGGGGTGAACGGCGACCGCGCCGTCGCCCAGCATGGTCTCGGGCCGGGTCGTGGCGATCGAGATGTAGTCGCGCGTCTCGCGCAGCGTGACGTTTCCTTCCGCGTCCTTCTCGACGTACTCATAGGTGGCGCCGTCCGCGAGCGGGTACTTGAAGTGCCACATATGGCCGTCGATTTCGATGTTCTCGACTTCGAGGTCCGAGATCGCAGTCTCGAAATGCGGGTCCCAGTTGACCAGCCGCTTGCCGCGATAGATCAGCCCATCCTCGTACATTTTCACGAAGACGCGGATCACGGCGTCGTGGAAGTTGCCTTCTTCGCCCTCGGGCGCGCCGGGGGCGCCCGACATGGTGAAGGCGTTGCGGGACCAGTCGCAGGACGCGCCCAGACGCTTCAGCTGCTCAATGATCGTGCCGCCCGACTGTTTTTTCCATTCCCAGACCTTGGCGGTGAAGGAGTCGCGTCCCATGTCCCGGCGGCCGGGCAGACCTGCCTTTGCGAGTTCGCGCTCGACGACCATCTGCGTGGCTATCCCGGCATGGTCCTGGCCCGGCTGCCAGAGCGTGTCGTGGCCCCGCATCCGGTGCCAGCGTATCAGGATGTCCTGCAGGGTGTTGTTGAATGCATGCCCCATGTGCAGAACGCCCGTGACGTTCGGCGGCGGGATCATGATCGAGAAGGTTTCGTCCGAAGAAGCGTTGGCGCCGGCCTTGAAGGCTCCGGCCTCTTCCCAGGTGCGGTAGATGCGCGCTTCGGCTTCGGATGCGTCGAATGTCTTTTCCATGGGTCTTTCCCTTGCGGTCGCGGACCATTTAGCGGCCCTTCGAGGCGAGTGAAACCCCTAGGGATCAGACGGCACGGTCAATCCGGGTGGAAAGGTGCACCAGCGACTCCGATGAACGCACGCCCGGCACCGCTCCGATGGCGTCAAGCGCGCGGTCCAGCGCTTCGGTCGACGGTGCGGCCAGACCGACGATCAGGTCGAACCGCCCGCTTGTGGTGTGCGCGCTGGAGACTTCCCTCACCGCTTTCAGCCGCGCAAGAACGGCTGGCAGGGTGCGTGGTTCGATCTGTAACAGTGCGGTGGCGCGGATCGTCGTTCTCTCGGCACTTTCTCCAAGCCGGATGGTGTAGCCCGCAATGACCCCCCGGCGCTCCAGTCGTTCCAGTCTCGATTGCACCGTCGACCGCGCCAGTCCCAAGGCTTGGGCAAGAGAGGCTACAGGTTGGCGGGCGTCCTGCGTCAGCAGAGAGATGAGTGCGTGATCGATTTCGTCCATATGACGAAAAGTCCGTCATTATGATCGAATAAACAACCCTAATCGACAACTTTTCCGTTCAAAATGATCAAGCCGGCGCGGATCATTGGAGTACGGCATCAATGGAGTTCCGCATGCGTCTTGTCCCGGCAATCTGGTCCGATCCACGCACCCATCTCCTGACCCAGCGTCCCGACGATGCGGTCCTGTTTTTCGCGCCGGATCAGCTGAGGGCGACGGCAGAGCGGTTCCAGCGCGGCTTTCCGGGACTGGTGACCTATGCCGTCAAGGCCAATGATGCGGTCGAGGTTCTGGAGAACCTGTCGGCCTCGGGGCTTCAGGCCTTCGACGTGGCCTCTCCTGCCGAGATGAGGCTCGTCCGACGGCTCGCTCCCCTTGCGGCGCTCCATTACAATAATCCGGTGCGCTCGCGCGCCGAAATAGCCGAGGCCGTAGGGCTTGGCGTATCTTCCTATTCCGTCGACTGCGCCGGCGAACTGGACAAACTCATCGCCGCAGGGTTGCCTGCGGCGACCGAGATCTCTGTTCGGCTGCATCTTCCGGTGGCGGGTGCCGCCTATGATTTCGGCGCCAAGTTCGGCGCTTCGCCCGAGACGGCGGCTATCCTGTTGCGCCGGGTCGCGGAGAGAGGGCTTGTGCCGTCAATGACGTTCCATCCCGGAACTCAGTGTGCCGATCCGGCCGCCTGGGCGGCGTACATCGCCGAATGCGCCCGTGTCGCGCAACGCGCGGGGGTTCATCTGGTCCGGCTGAACGTCGGCGGTGGGTTTGCCGCTCATCGCACCGGCGTTGCACCGGACCTGGATACGATCTTCGCAGGGATAGATGCCGCCGTTGCGCGCGCCTTTGGCCGCACCAGACCCGAACTTGTTTGCGAGCCTGGCCGTGCGATGGTTGCCGAGGCCTTCACCGCCGCCACCCGCATCAAGGCCATCCGCGAGGACGGTGCGGTTTTCCTCAATGACGGGATCTATGGCAGTTTCGCCGAGGCTCCGATCCTCGGCAATGTCGACCGGATCGAGGTGATCCCGCAATCCGGTCGGCGGCCCGGCACCCGACAGGTGCCGAGGACGGTCTTCGGGCCGACCTGCGACAGCCTGGATCGTCTCCCGGGGCAGGTGCTCTTGCCGCACGACCTTGCCGAAGGCGACTGGATCCTGTTCCACGGCATGGGCGCCTATTCCCGCGCAACCGTAACCCGTTTCAATGGTTATGGTTCCGAACGTATCGTGACCGTTGAAAAATTTGCCTGAGACTGGACACTGGCCGCTCGCCCGCTAGGCTCCCGCGCAACAGGCAACGGAGTCGCTCATGGACAAGTTCGGCAAGTCTCAGCCGGTTCGCCGGTTCGAGGATCAGCGTTTCATTACCGGTCATGGCGGGTATGTCGACGACATCGCGCCAAATGGCGCGCTGCACGCCGTGTTCGTGCGAAGCGAGGTCGCCCACGGCATTTTGCATCCTCTCGATTTGTCCGAGGTGCGCGGCATGCCGGGGGTGGCCTTGGCACTTGCGGCCGAGGACCTGGAGGCGATGGGCGCCGACTATCTCATGCGCGGCACGCTCGTAACGAACCGAGATGGCTCCAAGGGCGCCGAAACGGCTCGGCACGTCCTTGCGAGAGGCAAGGTGCGCTTCGTAGGCGAGCCGATTGCGGTGGTCGTGGCCGAGACGCGCGAGCAGGCAAAGGACGCCGCCGAGGCCGTGTTCGTCGAGGTCGATCATCTGCCTGCAAAGGTTGATATTGCTCCGGGCGGCGAGACCCTTCACGACACTGCGCCGGACAACGTGGCGTTCGACTGGGGCATGGGCGATGAAGAGGGCGCCAGGGCTGCCTTCGATCAGGCAACTCACGTTGTCAGGACACGGGTCGTCGACAACCGGGTGATCGTCAACTCTATGGAGCCGCGCGGTTGCTTCGCGGAATGGGACGGAACGCGCCTTCATCTCGCGTTCGGCGGTCAGGGTGTCTGGGGCATCAGGCCGAAACTTGCCAAGTGTTTCGGGCTTGATGCAGAGGCGGTGCGCGTCACCAACCCCGATGTCGGTGGCGGTTTCGGCATGAAGGGCATGGATTACCCCGAGTATTTCGTCGTGTGCGCCGCCGCCAAGGCGCTTGGCCGTCCGGTGCGCTGGATGTCCGAACGGACCGAGGCGATGCTGACCGACAACGCAGGGCGCGACCTGATCACCGAAACCGAACTTGCGTTTGACGCCGATTACCGGCTGATTGGCTACCGCACCAACACAACCTGCAACATCGGTGCCTACAATTCGCAATTCGCCCAACCGATCCAGACCGACCTTTTCTCAAAGGTCGCGATGGGCGTGTATGACGTGCAGAACGTCTATCTTCAGTGCCGGGGCATCTTCACCAACACCACGCAGGTCGATGCCTATCGCGGTGCCGGCCGGCCCGAGGCGATTTTCGTGCTGGAACGCTCGATGGACAATGCGGCCCGCCAGCTTGGCGTCGATCCGTGGGAACTGCGCCGCAAGAGCTTCATCCCAACGTCGAAATTTCCCTACAAGACTGCGATCGCCGACACCTATGACGTCGGCGATTTCAACCGCGTGATGGACCGCGTCATGGCCGAAGCCGATGTAGCGGGCTTTGCCGCAAGGCGGAGCGAGTCCGAAGCCAGGGGCAGGCTCCGAGGACAAGGCATCTGCTACTACATCGAGTCGATCCTGGGCGATCCGTCTGAAAACGCTCGCGTCGTGTTCGAAGAAGACGGCTCTGTCAGCCTCTATGTCGGCACGCAGTCGAACGGGCAGGGTCACGAGACCGTCTATGCAACCTTCCTTGCCGATCACACTGGCATTCCGGTCGAAAAGATCCGCGTCATACAAGGCGACACCGACCTGATCCCGCAAGGCGGCGGTACGGGCGGTTCGCGTTCGGTCACCGTGCAGTCGACTGCGACGCTGGCGACTGTCACAACAATCCGCAGACAGTTCGCAGAGTACCTCGCCGAGAAGGCCGGTGCTGACAGCGTCGATTTCGACGACGAGCGTTTCCGGATTCCGGGCTCGAACGAGACGCCGAGCATGCTCGAAGTGGCCGGGATGGCGCGGAACGATGGCAGGACCGACCTGCTGGACGTGCAGGAACGGATCAAGCTGGATGCGCGATCCTTCCCCAACGGGTGCCATGTGGCAGAAGTCGAGATCGATCCCGAGACCGGCCAACTGGTCGTCGACCGCTATACCGTCACGGACGATTTCGGTAATCTGATCAATCCAATGCTCGCCGAAGGTCAGGTTCATGGCGGTGTGGCGCAGGGTATTGGTCAGGCCATCACCGAGCACACTGTCTACGACCAGGACGGCCAGCTTCTGACCGCGTCCTTCATGGATTACGGGATGCCGCGCGCCGTGGATTTGCCGATGATCCGCTTCACGACCGAGCCCGTGCCGTCGCTCTACAACCCCATGGGAATGAAGGGATGTGGCGAGGCGGGAACCGTCGGAGCCCTTGCCGCGATTGCCAACGCCGTGACAGATGCCGTCAGCACCGCTGGCGGTGGCGATGTCCAGATGCCGTTCACGGCGGAACGGGTCTGGCGGGCGCTCAACACAGCAAAAATGGCGGCAGAGTAAAACCCCTCTGCCGCCTCATTGGCGCCTGACTTTTTCGCGAGCCTTTGTCGCAACCGTCGCAGACGGCCGATGCGCACATTATCTGTGTGGTGATTAGGGTTTGGTAGCAGTCTGAGCCATGGGAATCGGAGACCGCATCAAGGGCCTTATGGGCTTCTTCCGCCGGACGGAACGCCACGTCCAGCAGCACACGCGCGACCGTGTGGATCACGTCATCCTGCTCGACGGCACCATGTCCACTCTCGACGAGGGGGATGAAACCAACGTCGGCCTGATCTACAAGCTTCTGGCCGAGGCCTCGACGTCCCAGAATATCGGCATCCTCTACGAAGCCGGGACGCAATGGTCAGACTGGTCCAAAACCCTCGACATCATCGAGGGCCGGGGCATCAACCGTCAGATCCAGCGCACCTACGGCTGGCTGGCCAGCCGTTACCGCCCCGGAGACCGCATCTTCCTGATTGGATATTCACGGGGCGCCTATGCGGTCCGTTCGCTGGCCGGCGTGATCGACAGGGTCGGGCTGGTCAAATCCGACTTTGCCACCGAACGCATGGTGCGTGAGGCTTACCGCCACTACCGTTTCGAAACCGCCCCCGCGACGGCCGCGAAATTCGCTGCCAGCTATTGTCACCCGCATGTCCCGATCGAGATGATCGGAGTCTTCGACACCGTGAAGTCGCTCGGGTTCCGCGCGCCCTTCGTCTGGAAATGGGAAGAGGTCAAGCACGCGTTCCATAACCACGAGATCGGACCCAGCGTCCGTCACGCCTTCCATGCTCTCGCGCTCGACGAGAACCGCGAGGCCTTTACCCCCGTCTTCTGGGACTGCCCGCCCGATCATCCGGGCCGCATGGAACAGGTCTGGTTCCGCGGCAGCCATGGAGATGTTGGCGGGCAACTGTCCGGGTACAACGTCGCGCGTCCTCTCTCGAACATACCCCTCGTTTGGATGCTGGACCGGATGGAGCGTTGCGACTTGCGTTTGCCGTCTGGCTGGCGGCAGCGATTTCCGACTGATCCTGACGCGAAATCCGTCGGCACAACGCGAGGTTGGGGCAAGTATTTTCTGGCCCGCCGACGCCGCGTGATGGGCAGGGACCCGTCCGAAAGCCTGCATCCGACGGCATCAGGTCGTTCGCCCCGGGCGCGCGAATTCGAAAAACAGGCGGTGAACAGCCCGGCTTAAGGGGCGATCTTGATCACGAGGCAGGTTGTCGAGGCCTGCCCATAGAGTCTGCCGTCCTCGACACCCACCAGATCGGCCCTGGCGACCCCGGTGGACCGTCCCACATGATCGGCTGTCGCAATGGCGCGCACCCGGATCCCGGCGGGAATGCCCCTTATCAGGTTCACCTTGTATTCCAGCGTCGTATAGCCGGCCCCTGCGGGAAGGCGGCTCATTATGGCGCACCCAAGGGCACTGTCCAGGATCGTCCCGAACCAGCCGCCGTGGGTTGTTCCCAGGGGGTTCAGGTGGTCTTCGGTCGGTTCACCCTCGAAGACCACACGGCCTTCCTCGACCTCCGTCATCACGATTCCCATATGCCGCGCCATCGGCGCGGCGGGCAGTTCGCCCCGGAGAATGCCATTCAAAAATTCCACCCCCGGCATCGCGGCGATCGTCGCGCGCCCGGCAACGCCGTATTTTCGTTCCATGTGTTCCTCCGCTGATCCGGCGACACCATGCGTCGCGCGCCGGGCAACGGCAAGACCGGGTCAGGCGACGTTTTCGAGGACCGCAGGCGGCACGAGGCCAAGCGCATGGACGACTTCGCGCGTCATGTCCGGCCGGTTCAAAGTGTAGAAATGCAGGTGCTCCACACCCTCGTCCAGAAGTCGCGTGCACAGCGTCGTGCAATGGGTCAGCGCCAGAAGATCGCTGCGCCCATCGCGCTCGGCGGTCTCGAACCCGCGCTCAAGGGCAGAGGGAATGCGCGCGCCACAGCGTGCGGCGAATTTCTTGACGCCGTTCCACGACTGGATCGGCAGAATTCCGGGCAGGATCTGAGCGTCGATACCGGCTTTCGCACAGCGGTCGCGGAAGCGGAAAAAAGTCTCGGCCTCGAAGAAAAACTGGGTGATCGCGCTGGTAGCGCCTGCGTCGATCTTGCGCTTCAGCCAATCGACATCCGCGCCGTCATAGCCTGCTTCAGGATGCGGGTCCGGATAGGCGCCGACGGCGATTTCGAACTTCCCGGTTTCGGCCAGCGCCTCAACCAGCTCGGCAGAGTTGGCAAACCCGTCCTCGCGCGCCCGGAACCCGTCAGCACCCGCCGGCGGGTCACCGCGAAGTGCCACGATCTTCGACACGCCCGCCGCGGCATAGCGCTCGGCGATTTCCAACGTTTCTTCGCGGCTGGCGTCGACGCAGGTCAGATGGGCCGCCACCTCGATTCCGGTGCGCCCCCGGATAGTCTCAACCGCCTCGTGAGTCAGTTGCCGCGTCGTTCCGCCCGCACCATAGGTGACCGACACGAACGACGGGTCCAGATGCTGCAGGGACTTGATCGTGTCCCAAAGCTGGAAAGAGGCATCAAGTGATTTGGGCGGAAAGAACTCAAATGAAATCGTTGGGGCGGGCATGTCGGAACTCCGTTTCGTTCAGCCCTTGTCCCATATCGGTATATGTGAGACAAATTCATAATTCTCATCACCATAATGAGTCTGACCGCATAATGCATATCGAATTCCGCCACCTTCGCACGATCCGCGCCATCCATGAGGCCGGTGGCCTGGCGCGTGCGGCCGATATCCTGAACATCACGCAATCCGCGCTCAGCCACCAAGTGAAGGGACTGGAAGACCAGGCCGGGGTCGAGCTGTTCGTGCGCCGCTCGAAGCCATTGAAACTGTCGGCTGCTGGGCACAAGCTACTGAAATTGGCGGAAAAAGTCCTTCCGGAAATCGAGGCGCTGGAGGACGATTTCGCGGCACTTCGTTCGGGCAAGTCGGGCCGGCTACACATCGCGATAGAATGCCATGCCTGCTTCGAATGGCTGTTTCCGGTGCTGGAGGAATTCCGCAAGGCCTGGCCCGAGGTCGATGTCGATATTCGTCCGGGTCTGGCTTTCGGTGCGATGTCCGCGCTTGATCGCGAGGAAGTTGATCTTGTGGTTTCGTCAGACCCCGAGGATTTGCCCTGCGTCGATTTCACCGCGCTCTTCGATTACGAACCGGTGTTCGTCGCGTCGGCTCAGCATCCGTTGGCGCAGAAGGACTATGTTGTCGCCGAGGATTTCCGGGATGAACTTCTGATCACCTACCCCGTAGACCGCGCCCGCCTCGATGTTTTCACGGAGCTTCTGACACCAGCCAAGGTCGAACCTCGGTCGATCCGACAGGTCGAACTGACCGCCGTGATCCTTCTGCTCGTCGCCTCGAACCGCGGCGTCGCGGTCCTGCCCGACTGGGTCGTGCGCGAAGTGCGCTATCATTCTGACTATGTGACGCGACCGCTGACCGAAAAGGGCGTCACGAAACGTCTCTATGCGGCAACGCGTTCAGACGATACGACAAAGCCTTTTATGTCGCATCTCTTGCGCCTGGCGCGAAAGATTCCCGTGCAGTTGCAACGGGGCGATCTCAAGGCCTGAGATCGCCCGCTTTTGCGTCAACCGCGCATTTTTTTCAGGATCATGCCGACGATGACCTGAACGACAAGGCCGCCAACCCCGCCACCGACAAGGTTTCCGGCCATCGAGGCAATATCAATGCCGCCAGCGGCGGCTGCCGCGTCTGCGCCGCCGGATATCAGCCCGCCCAGCAGTTGCCCGCCGCCGACACCGCCGATGGCGCCTGCGATCAGGTTGCCAATGCTCCCCATATCGGCGCCCTTGACGGCTTTGCCTCCGCCCATGCCGCCGATAGCGCCGCCGACGAGTTGTGCAATGATCTGTTCCATGTGGGTCCACCCTGGTTCCAAGTTGCGCGGTGCTACCCCACCGTCTCATTCTGAGTGCGCCAAACCTCGTCGGCGAGACCGCCTTCTGTCAAGCTCCTTCGCGCTTCGGCCTTGGCAAGGCGCGGGGCCTGTCCTATACGCGCCGCCTGAGCAAACGGAGACCACCATGCAGGGCAGCGCCAACCTCAACGTGATGATCATGGCAGCGCGAAAGGCGGGCCGCAGCCTTGTGAAGGATTTCCGCGAGGTCGAGAACCTTCAGGTTTCATCCAAAGGCGCAGGCGATTTCGTCAGCCGGGCCGACATCGCCGCGGAACAGATCGTTCGCGACATGCTGATGGAGGCGCGGCCCAACTATGGCTGGGTTGGCGAGGAGTCGGAGGCGCAGGAAGGCAAGGACCCGACGCGACGCTGGATCGTCGACCCGCTGGACGGCACAACAAACTTCCTCCACGGCATGCCGCACTGGTGCGTATCGATCGCGCTGGAACACAAGGGCGAGATCGTGTCCGCGGTGATATTCGATCCGGCGAAGGACGAGATGTTCGTCGCCGAAAAGGGGCAGGGCGCCTGGCTGAACGACACCCGCATGCGCGTCAGCGACCGGGGCCGGATGATCGAGTCGGTCTTTGCAACGGGCCTTCCGTTCGGCGGCCGAGCGGAACTCCCCGAGACGCTGAAGGATCTCGCGCGGCTTCTGCCCGCTACCGCCGGAGTGCGCCGCTGGGGTGCAGCTGCGCTTGACCTCGCCTATGTGGCCGCGGGCCGCTACGAGGGGTACTGGGAGCGTGGCCTGAACATCTGGGACATCGCCGCCGGTGTGCTGATCGTCAAAGAGGCGGGGGGCTTCGTCGAGGCGATCGAGTCGGACCGGAGCCCGCTCGAATCCCGCAACCTGATCGCTGCGAACGCAACGATCTTCGAAACCTTTGCAAAGACTGTTCGGGCAGGCTGAACAATTCAGCCCGATTCCTGCCGCATTTCGATGCAAGCAGAAAGACATGTCTGTTAATGCACTCATCCTCTGGACAGTGGCCGGCTTTTTCGGCCTTTCCGCCGCGATGATGCTCGTTCCGCCCGAACCGCCGGTCGCCTCGCTCGAGAGGGGGCTTGGCCCCGAGGTTTCGACCGAAGCGCTCTAGGGATCGCGACGTGTGCGGCTCCGGCCCAGGAGCCGACCGACCAGGAACGAGGTCCGCGGCGAGTAGACGTAGTTCGTGCGCGTCTCCGTACGCCGCGCCCGCATGCGGATCAGACCGAATACGATCAGAACCACATGCGCCAGCGAGACGAAAACGAACATGGCCGACGGACCGTAGCCTTCGATAAGTTCCGACACGAACCAGGGCGACGCAATGGCGCCCACGGCGTAAAGAAACATCAGTGCCGCTGACAGTTCCACACGTTCGTCGTCTTCGGCATGGTCATGGGCGTGGGCGGCCGACACCGAATAGATCGGAAACGTCGCAAACCCGAACAGCCCCGCTGTCAGAAAGGCCGCCGCCGTTCCCGCGTTCGAGAAGGTGACCGTGATCGCGCAGGAGATGATGGCGAATAGCGACAAACCGATAAGAACCCATCGCCGGTCATACCGGTCCGCGAACCATCCGGCCGGGTATTGCGAGAACGCCCCGCCCAACACGAAGGCGGCAAGGAACAGGGCGATCTGGTCCACACTCAGTCCGACCTCCGCACCATAGATCGGTCCAACCATCCGGAAAGCGGCGGTGGTCAGACCTGCGGAAACGACGCCAGCTGCGGCCAATGGGGAACGCGCCCAGGCCAGCGCGGGCCGCAGCCGTGGGGCATCCGGGGTCAGGGGCTCGGCGGAGCGGGTAACCACCAGCGGCAAAAGGGCGGCGCAGCAGATCAGGGCGAGGATGTTGTACGAGATGTAATGCGCCGGCGTCAGGACCGAAATGATCAACTGCGCCACAAGCGAGCCGCCGATGTCCACCACGCGGTAGACCCCCATCGTCCGGCCACGGGTTTCGTTGGTGACCTTGGCCTGTAACCAGCTTTCCACCACGGTGTAACAGCCTGCCACGCACAGGCCCGACAGCATGCGCATTCCCATCCAGGCGACAGCATCGATCACGATCATGTGCGACAGGATCCCGATCGTGCCACAGGCGATGAAAGCAGCGAAGGCCCGTGAATGCCCAACCGCTCCCATGAGGCGCGGTGCCCACCAGCAACCGATGAAGAAGCCGAAGAAATGCGCCGACCCTAACAGGCCGACTTCCGCCTTCGAAAACCCCAGCTCCAGCCCCGAGATCGCATCCAGCGGCGCGATACCGCCCGAACCCAACTGCAGAAGAATGACGGACAGAAAAAGGGCGGCGAAAGAAATCAGAAGGCTCATGGGACCTGTGGGGGCTGCTCCTCTCCGGGATAAGCCCTTCCCGGGTTGAAGGTCACGTCCGTAATCGACAGAGTGGCGGCGATTTTGGACTTTTTGGACAGGACAAGACGTGAACGCCTCCATCCATCACATCCCGGTCTGCCCGTTTTGCCAGCGCCTCGAGATCCTCCTGTCCCTCAAGGGGCTGCGAGATCAGATCACGTTCAATGTCGTCGACATCACCAAGCCGCGAGATCCGCGCCTTCTGGAGCTGTCCAAGGGCACGACCGCGCTGCCCCTGATGGAAATACCCGGTCGCACGGCGCTCAAGGAAAGCCGGGTCCTTCTCGACTATGTCGAGGAGCTGTATCCCGATCCACCGGTTGCGCGGCCTGATCCTTATGAACACGCGCTCGAAAGCCTGCTGGTCGAGCGCGAAGGCGGTTTTGGCGCCGCAGGCTATAGCTTCGTGATGAACCAGGACCCGGCAAAGCGCGAGCGCTTCTCCGAGAGGATGCTGGCCGAGTATAGGGCGATCAACGACATCCTCGTGAACTATGCCCCTGGCAAGACGTTCTTTTTCGACCGCTTCGGCTGGGCCGAAACCGTCTTCACGCCATTCTTCATGCGCTTCTGGTTTCTCGACTATTACGAGGGTTTCGAATTACCGGAAGGCGCCCAGTATGACCGCGTGCGTCTCTGGCGCGAAGCTTGTCTGGCGGAACCCTGTGCGCAGCAGGTGCAATTCGATCAGATCGTCAAGCTCTACTATGACTACGCCAAAGGGGCCGGCAATGGCGCGCTGGTCGAGGGACGCCGCGTTTCGTCCTTCGTGTTCGAGCCGGACTGGCCCGGTCGGCCAATGCCGCCTGCGGACAAGTACTCGGTTTCGGCCTCTGACGCCGAACTCGGGCTGGTGTGAACTTCAGACCGTATCCAGATACAGGTCGATACGCTGGCTTTCCGACAATTCGTCGTAGTAGCTCAACTCCTGCCGCTTCGTCATCAGGTAGTTCCGGATCAGTTCTTTCGGCAGGATCCGTGGCATGAGCGTGCTTTCCTCGAACATCCGGATCGCCTCGTGCCAGTCAGATGGCAGCGTCTCCAGCTTGGCCGCATAGGCGTTGCCCTTGATCGGTTCGGGCGGTTGGACCTGATCCTCGATCCCAACCAGCGCCGCACCCAGGATCACCGCCAGCATCAGGTAGGGGTTGGTGTCCCCGCCCGCCACGCGATGTTCGATCCGCCGTGCGGCCGGGTTGCCGCCCGGGATGCGGATCGCCGCCGTCCGGTTCTCATAGGCCCAGCCCAGGCCGGTCGGCGCATGGGCGCCCGGCACCAGTCGGTCATAGCTGTTTCCGTGAGGAGCGAAGACCAGCGTGGAATCCTTCATCGCGTTCAGGCATCCGCCGATCGCGTGCATCAGAGTGTCGGTGCCCCGCTCGGTGCCGTCGTCGAAGATGTTGTTGCCCTTCGCATCCAGCACCGAGAAATGCACATGCATGCCGGTCCCAGAGTGCTCGGCATAGGGCTTGGCCATGAAACTGGCAGCAAAGTCATGTTTGCGCGCAAGACCCTTCACCAAAAGCTTGAACAGCCATGCGTCGTCTGCAGCCTCCAGCGCAGGGCCGTGGATCAGGTTGATCTCGTACTGGCCAAGACCTGCCTCGGAAATCGCGGTTTCCGCCGGGATGCCCATGGCGGCGCAGGCGTCGTAAAGCTCGGCGAAAAAGTTGTCGAAGGCGTCCAGCGCGCGGATCGACAGGATCTCGCCGCCCAGGCGCCGCTTGCCCGACCGTTGCGAAGGCGGGGGCTGCAGCGTGTCGCCCGCGTCGTCGATCAGGTAGAACTCCAGCTCGGTCGCCGCCTGAACTGTCCAGCCGCGTTCCTTGTAGCGCTCCAGCACCTTGGCCAGCGCATGCCGGGGGTCACCCGCAAAGGGCTCGCCCGACTCGGTGTACATCCACATCGGCAACAGCGCCGACGGGTTCTGGAGCCACGGCACCGGCACGAAGCCGCGTCCGGTCGGTCTGAGGATGCCGTCGCGATCACCGGTCTCGAATACCAGCGGGCTGTCCTCGATGTCGTCGCCCCAGATGTCGACGTTCAGGACCGACAGCGGCATCCGCGTCGTGCCCTCCATCACCTTGTCCGAGAACCCGACGGGCATGCGCTTGCCTCGCGCCTGACCGTTCAGGTCGGCCACGGCGGTGGTGATCGTCCGTATCTCGGGGTGTTTTCTAAGCCAGTAGTCCATCGTGTCACCGGATAAGTTGCGGGCGGTACCGGATGCGGCGCGCCTCGTGAGGCATGTGCCGGTTCAGACGCCGGTTCGCAAGGTTGAAGAGCCCGATAATGACGAGCGTCAGAAGGATGAAATATCCGGCTACTATGGGATAGGGCACGAAGGGGTTGAACGTCTTGTCCGCGAAGTAATTGGCATAATACAGCGCGTCGCCCTGCTGCTTGACGGCCGGGAAGCCTGAGAAGAAGACCAGCGTGGTGGCATGGAACAGGAAGATTGCCTCGTTCGTGTACGCCGGCCAGGCCAGGCGCATGGTTGTCGGCCAGACGATCCGGCGGAATTTTGACCAGCCCGAAAGCCCATAGGCATCGGCGGCCTCCAGGTCGCCACGCGGCACCGTTTTCAACGCGCCGTAGAAAATCTCGCCCGAATAGGCCGAGGTGTTCAGGATCAGCACCAGCAGCGCTCCGGCCTGCGCCGCCGTCATCCAGGGCAGGATGCCGGCCTGTTTCATGGCAAGAAAGCTGAAATAGGCCAGGAAGAACTGGATAAAGAGCGGCGATCCGCGGAAGACGAGGATGAACCACTCGGCCGGTTTCCTGAGCCATGGCGACGGGCTCGCCTTCGCCAGCGCCACCGCGTTGGCAATGAAGAAGCCGATGACCAGCGCGAGCAGACCGAAATAGATGTTCCAGATCAGGCCTGACCCGATGAGCGAAAGCTGCTGGCAGATCGAGAAATCCTCGCGCGGCAAAAGCCGCTCGCCGATCCCGATAGACCGCAGGGCATAGGCCGATATCGCCTCGCCGCAGGTCATGAGCTTCCCCCGGCGATGGCCTGCCCGTGAGACAGACGCTTCGTGATCCGTTCCAGTACGATTTCCGACAGCCGCGTGAACGTCAGGTAGAAGATCAGGAGGCCGATGAAATACCACAGCCGCCAGTCGCCATGCGGGTAGTCGAAAAACTTGGCTGACTTTGACGATCCCAGTTCGCGCGCCCAATAGACGATGTCCTCGATGCCCAGAATGAACAGCAGGGGCGTGGCCTTGATCAGGATCATCCAGAGGTTCGATAGACCGGGCAGGGCGTAGATCCACATCTGCGGAACGAGGATGCGCCAGAAAGACTGGCGTTGTGTCATGCCATAGGCCTCGGCCGTCTCCATCTGTGCCCTCGGGACCGCACGCATCGCGCCGTATAGAACGTTGGCGGCGAAGGCTCCGAAGACGATGGCGAAGGTGAAGACCGCAAGTCCGAAGTTATAGGCTTCGTGCCAGGCCTGCGGCGCATTCCCCAGGGGGATCTTGGCCTGCGGACAGACCAGGAAGTTCGCGCCCTGCCGGATTGGCTCGGTCCAGTCCGGACAGACGATCTGGTGCTTGGTCCATTCCAGCGCCTGGTCCAGAGCGATGATGAAGAACAGGAAGAAGACGATATCCGGCACGCCGCGCACCATCGACGTATAGGCCTTGCCCAACAGCGAAAGCGGCAGGAACGAGGAACGTGACGCCATCGCGCCCGCGAAACCGAAGGCAAGACTGACGGGGGCGGTGATCGCCAGAAGCAGCAGAACCGTGCCCAAGCTGATGTAAAGATTCATGTGAACGCCCGTCGTGAAGTAACAGGCGAACCACTGGAAGGTGCCCAGCGTGTCGGGTTCGGTGCAGAATGCAAACATCAGGAATAGGGCGGCAGGAAACCCGCCGCCCTGTCAAGCATTTAGTAGGTCTGGGTGTCTTCACCGAACCACTTCTTCAAGAGTTCGTTCAGCGTCCCATCCTCTTTCATGGCGGTGATCGCCGCGTCGAACTTGGCTTTCAGCTCGCCATCGGTTTCACGCAGGCCCATGCCAACGCCGCCGCCCAGCGGAACCGGGTCGCCGACGATCACAAGTTCTCCACCCGACTCTTCAGCCTTTGGCAGAAGGAAATCAGCGTCAGCAAAGACCGCGTCTGCCTCACCATTGATGACAGCGGCGATGGTTTCGTCCGGTGTCGCAAATTCCAGAAGCGTCGCGCCGGTTTCGGCTACATAGCCCGACTGGATCGTGTTGGTCTGCGCCGCGATCACGCCGCCGGTCAGATCCACGTCATCGCTCAGCGCCATGTAACGCGAGGCGGTCGGTGGATAGTAATCCTGCGTGAAGTCGATGACCTCGTCGCGTTCGGCGGTGATCGACATGCCTGCGATGATCGTGTCGTAGTTGCCCGATGTCAGGTTCGGGATGATCGAATCCCAGTCATTCGTGACCCATTCACAGGTCAGTTCGGCCCGCACGCACAGCTCGTCGCCAAGCTCGCGCTCAAAGCCGTCGACTTCTCCGGCATCGTTGATGAAGTTGTACGGAGGATAGGCGCCCTCGGTGCCCATCCGCACCACGCTGTGGCTTCCGGCCATCGCTGCGCCGGTGGCAAAAGCCACGGCAGCCGTGGCAAGAAGGATCGATTTCATGTTTTTCTCCCATTTTTATCATGAGGCGACGTTTCACAACGCGCCCGCTGTGCCGGACAGGGTTATTTAATTACCCGGCAATGACAAGATGTCCGCAGCGTCACCTGCGTTGGTTCCGGTCATTTATTCTGCAGATTCAGCCCGAAACAGCCGAAAGGAACTGCCGGAGACGCTCGGATTTCGGTTGTCCGAACAACTGGTCCGGCGGCCCCTCTTCCTCGACGAGACCCTGGTGCAGAAACACGATATGATCGCTGGTGTCCCGCGCCAGACCCATGTCGTGGGTCACGATGATCATCGTGCGGCCCTCCTGAGCCAGCGCCTTGATCACGCGGATCACCTCCTGTTCCAGTTCAGGGTCCAGAGCACTGGTCGGCTCGTCGAACAGGAGCGCGCGCGGCTCCATGCAAAGCGCCCGTGCAATCGCGGCGCGCTGTTGCTGTCCGCCGGAAAGCTGGGCCGGCCAGGCATCGGCCTTGTCCCCGATCCCGACCTTGTCGAGATACATACGCGCCTTTTCCTCGACCTCGGCGGCATCCCGTTTCAGAACGGTCAATGGCGCCTCCATCACGTTCTGGAGAACCGTCATGTGGGACCACAGATTGAACTGCTGGAACACCATCGAAAGGTTGGTGCGAATACGCGTGACCTGCGCCTTGTCGGCGGGATGGCGGTTCTGACCGGAGCCTTTCCATTGCACCGCCTCGCCTTCGAAAAGGATCTCGCCTTGCTGGCTGTTCTCCAGCAGGTTCGCGCAGCGCAGCAGGGTCGACTTGCCCGAACCGGATGAGCCGATCAGCGAGATCGCATGCCCCCGCGGGGCAACCATGTCGACGCCCTTCAGCACTTCCAGCGCGCCGAAGCTCTTGTGAAGATTGCGGATCTCGATGACGGGTGTGGTGTCGGTCACGAATGTCCCCCTCAGGATTTCCGAAAGTTAGGCCCGGAATCGCGGCGAATGCAACGCCTCACGCCGCCGGCGCGTCTTGCGAAGGGATCGGGGGCGTTGGAACGGCCAGGTAATCCTCGGCCGGGATGCGGACGACGCCGCGGATGTGCAGCGCATCCACCGTGGCCCGGTCGGCCGCTACCAGCGCGCTTTCGACGGCGGCTAGGACCGCTTCGGGATCGTACCGGAAGGACGTGATCAGGGGCAGGCCCGGGGTCGGGGAGGTGTGGGCAACGATGCGCAGCTGTCCCGCGATATCAGGAAGATAGCTGCAAACCAGCCGCCAGGTCTCGGCGTCGATCGCCGCAATGTCGGCGCGGCCCTCGGCGACGGCGCGGGCGCTGTCGCGGTGGGCGCCGGTGTGAAGTTTTTTCGTGAACCGGAATCCGTGGCGGGCTGCGAAATTCTGAGGGGCTGCCCAGCCGGACTCGCTGTCGAGCCCGTTGTAGGCAAGGGTTTTATCACTGAAATCAATGACATCGCCCGCTTCATCCCGGCGCGCGACAAGAACCGAATAGTAGTACCCGGGAGGCGCGTCGGGCAGGGCGTGGTCAAGCGTGCCGACCAGCCGCACCTTGCCATGAAGGCGCTGGCGATAGGGCATGCCGCAGGTCTGGCCAAGCGTCAAATCCGGGTTTTCCCAGTGATTCCAGAGGCTTCCGGCGCGAGTCAGATGGTCCGGCGCGTCCAGTCCCCGGTGCCTCAGTGCGTCCCGGATGTGGCTCCAGAGCGCGTCCCAATGGGCGCTCTGGCCGGGCCAGTCGTACATCGATAGCGTGGCGATCATGCTTTGTTTTCAACGCGTTGGCGGGCCAGCGCGCTGTCGCGGTCGTTAATGCCCAGCATGGGGGCGACGAGGCGCATGAGGGCGTCTTCCTCGTGGTCGCGCGTGCCGTCGGCCAGCACGATCTCCCACAGCGCCTCGACCACCTGAGCGCGCTCCTCGTAGGGCACCGCGTCCTTGATGGCGCGAGTGAAGCGCACGGTGTCAGGGGCGTGATGCTCCAGCTCCTCGGCCTCGCGGCGCAGTGTCGCGACCTCGAAAGGCCCAAGATTATACCGCTTCGCCAATAGCTTATCGATCCGGGCGATCTCGTCCCGGTGATACTCGCCATCGGCCCGCGCGATGCGCACCAGAAGCGCGGCCAGCGCCAGACGGGCATCGTTCCCTGTCAGGGGATCAGGTTGGGGAGCGGTCAGGCGGCGAAGAAATGCATCGATCATGGGGGTGATATATGGCCCATCGCCGGTCAGGGAAAGGCATGTCGGCGAAGCGTCGGCAAAACGTCGGCAAATCGTATGGCAGGCGCGCGCGGGGGCATCTGATCGCTGAATGGTGATTGGACGCGGCCTGCGCGCCGTGCATCTCTCAGCCGTCACATCCCGGATGGTCCGGGGCGGTCTGGAGATGAAGACGATGAGAGGTTTGCTGTTCCATATGGCGGCAGGGCTGACCGCGGCTGTGATCGCGGGCGGGGTCTGGGCGCAGACGACGGATCATTCGGGCCATGCGATGACGGGGAACGAGAGCCCCGCGACGATCGCCTTCATGGAGGCCAACGCGGCGATGCACGAGGACATGGCGATCGAGTTCACGGGCGACGCCGATGTCGACTTCATCCGCGGCATGATCGCGCATCACCGGGGCGCGGTGGAGATGGCGCAGGTGGTGATCGTGCATGGGGACGATCCCGAGTTGCGCAAACTGGCCGAAGAGGTCATCGCCGCGCAGGAGGCGGAAATCGCCTGGATGGAGGAGTGGCTGGCGAAGAACGACGGGTAGGGAAGGGACCATTGCCCGGAATCAAGGCGCGTAGCGCCGCCGGGCAGCGCCCGTCCGCCCCCTCGGGCGGGCGCTTCGCAACGTTGGGCTTCCGCTCAGGTTTCGGAGGGATGTGGGGGGATAAAGTGAGGACCTCAGCCGACGGACGCCCACCCGGCGGACGGGCTTTGCCCGGGATCTTGCAGGGTGGGCGTATGCATGTCGGACTTGCTTTGGTCAGGGGTTAATGGAAAATTCGTCAGGATTTAGAGGTGTCTAAAAAATGCCGAACGCACGCGTTGACTTTCCGATCAGTATGGCACTGCCAGCGCTATTCCACTTTGTGCGCGAGCTAGACTTTTACTCTCAGCATGACAGAGTGATTATCGATTTGCCGGAACGGATATTCATGCCGCCTTTCGCGCAAATCTTGCTGGCTTCAAAGATCAAGTACATGAGGCAGAGGTGTCCTGGACTTTCGATCATTTTCAATGGTTGGGAGAGCTATGGCTACCTGTCTCATATGGGCTTTTTTGATATGTGCGGCTTTGAGCATGGACTAAAAGTTGGAGAAGCTGCAGGGAGCACGAACTATCTTCCGATCACCGAGGTTCATCGTTCTTCGTTTTACGAGACAAAGTTAGATGAATATGAAGAGCTCCCAGACCTAATTCAAAGACATGTTGATCGAATATCGGAGGTTTTGGCCAGGGATCGCAGCGCCAACACTAATATGTTTGATGTTCTCTCTTATTCGATCCGTGAAATGTTCAGAAATGTATTCGAACACGGAGAGACTGATAGGCTCTACTTCTGCGCACAATACTGGCCCAAGAGTAACAAGGTCGAATTCGCCGTGTCGGATTTTGGCGTAGGCATTCGTGAGGCTCTTGGAAACAATCCAAATTTTAGGTTCAAGACCGACAAAGAGGCGCTAGAATACAGCTTGCTGCCCAGCGTATCAGGACGCACACATGAACCGCGAAAATCTGAGAACTGGTTCAACTCAGGTTATGGTTTGTACATGACAAACCGTCTCGCTCGCAATGGAGGCAACTTTGTCATCGCGAGCGGCAGCGATGCGATCCACCTGTCACGTAAATCCAAACACAATTACCTAACCTCCTTCCCAGGAACGGCAATTCGAGTGAACCTAAATGTTGATGAGATTGGTGCAGTTCAGGCTCGTTTGGCAGAGTTTCGAAAAGAGGGCTTCGAGGTTGCATCACAGATTACCGGTTCTGGCAACCGGCCACCTTCAGCGATGTCGCTTCTCTTAAGACGGGACTATCAAACCGGAAGTCATGGAGGCGGTCAAAGGTCGAAGAGACACTAAACCAACCTCGACACCTCCACCGCCGCCCGTACGAAATCCGCAAACAACGGATGCGGCGCAAACGGTTTCGACTTCAGCTCGGGGTGAAACTGCACGCCGATGAACCACGGGTGGTCCTTCCACTCGACGATCTCGGGCAGCCGCCCGTCCGGTGACATCCCGGTGAAGCACAACCCCGCGCCTTCCAGCTTCTCGCGGTACTTGATGTCGACCTCGTAGCGGTGGCGGTGGCGTTCCTCGATCACCGTCTCGCCATAGACCCTGGCCACGTTCGACCCCGGCGTCAGGTTCGCCGTATAGGCCCCCAGCCGCATCGTGCCGCCTTTGTCGTCCTGCACCTTGCGGCTGACGGTCTGGTTGCCCTGCACCCATTCCTTCAGGTGATAGACCACCGGCTCGAAGCGTTTCTTGCCGGCCTCGTGGTCGAATTCCTCGGACCCCGCGCCCGAGATGCCGGCCACGTTCCGCGCGGCCTCGATCACCGCCATCTGCATGCCAAGGCAGATGCCGAGATAGGGGATCTGTTTCTCGCGGGCGAATTGCGCGGCCTTGATCTTGCCCTCGGTGCCCCGCTCGCCAAAGCCGCCGGGGACGAGGATGGCGTGGAAGTTCTCCAGGTAGGGGGCCGGGTCCTCGCGCTCGAAGATCTCGGCGTCGATCCACTCGGCCTTGACGCGGGTGCGGTTGGCCATGCCGCCATGGGTAAGCGCCTCGGCGATGGATTTGTAGGCGTCCTCAAGCTGGGTGTACTTGCCGACGATGGCGACGCGCACCTCGCCTTCGGCATGCTCCAGCCGGTCCATCACGTCTTCCCAGCGGTCCATGTTCGGACGCGGCGCGGGCGAGATCCCGAAGGCGTCGAGCACGGCCTGGTCCAGCCCGGCCTTGTGATAGGCCATGGGGGCCTCGTAGATCGACTTCAGGTCATAGGCCGGGATCACCGCGTCGGGGCGCACGTTGCAGAAGAGTGCGATCTTGGCGCGTTCCTTCTCGGGGATCGGCTGTTCGGAGCGGCAGACCAGCACGTCCGGCTGAAGGCCGATGGAGCGGAGTTCCTTGACGCTGTGCTGGGTCGGTTTCGTCTTCAGTTCCGACGATGCGGCGAGATAGGGCAGGAGCGTCAGGTGCATGAAGATGCACTGGCCGCGCGGCTTGTCCTGGGAAAACTGGCGGATCGCCTCGAAGAAGGGCAGGCCCTCGATGTCGCCCACCGTGCCGCCGATCTCGCAGAGCATGAAGTCGACCTCGTCCTCGCCGATCGAGATGAAGTCCTTGATCTCGTTGGTGACGTGGGGAATGACCTGGATCGTCTTGCCCAGATAATCGCCGCGGCGTTCCTTCTCGAGCACGTTCGAATAGATGCGCCCCGACGAGACGGAATCCGTGCCGCGCGCATGGACGCCGGTGAAGCGCTCGTAATGGCCGAGGTCGAGATCGGTCTCGGCACCGTCATCGGTGACGAAGACCTCGCCATGCTCGAAGGGGCTCATCGTGCCGGGATCGACGTTGAGATAGGGGTCGAGTTTCCTCAGGCGCACCGAATAGCCGCGCGCCTGAAGAAGCGCGCCCAGGGCGGCCGAAGCAAGACCTTTCCCAAGCGAAGATACAACACCGCCGGTGATGAAAACGAATCTTGCCATGTGCCGGATTTCCCCCGTGACTTACTGCTCTTGGCTGCCATTTCCGTGGTCCGGAATTCGCAGCATCACGGGATTTAACCTATAAGGGATTCGGCACGGGGCCGCAAGTCGGTGACCGCTATATCTGGAGAACGACCTCCAGATTTTTCAAGTTCTTGTGGTGGCGCTTGCGACGCCTGGGCCAAGCTGCCGGCGCGGTCCGAAGTGCAGCGGTGCGCCGAAGCGGCGGCCGAGGGCGAGGCGCAGGGCCACCGCGGCGAGAAGGGTGGCGATATGGATGACGATCTGGGCCGTTCCGGCTGCCTCCGGCGCCACCAGCCAGCGCCAGAGCACGAAGAGGAGCGTGCCGTGCACCGCGTCGAAGAGCAGAGCCGCGGCGTTCAGGTGCCATGACAGCCACCAGTTGGGATGGAGCGGGCCGGTGCGGCGGGCAAACCGCACCATGCCCGTGCCCAGAGCAAGGCCGATCCACGAGAAGAAGACCGTCAGAGGCTCGCCCTTCGCGATGCCGGCGGCCAGAACGGCCAATCCTAACGCAAGAACAAGCAGCCCCAGCCGTGAAAAGGCCGGGCTCCGGAAGGCCTCCGGTGTGCGGCGGAGCCGGATCGCGCGGAAGAGGATCCAGCCGGCGGTCACGAGGCAGAGATCGAGATAGACGAATTTCACAAGATCGCCCGGATCGAACGTCGCCGCGCGTGTCAGGATCAGCGGGCCGACCGACAGCGCGACGCCCGCGAGCCCGGCCAGGAACACCCGGCCGGCGCGCTTGTGCGCGGGGCTGCCCTTGCGGCGCAAGAGTGCGCTCCAGTACAGGGCGAGGGCGAAGGTTCCGATGGCGATATGGGCGAGAACGACAGACATGGCGCAACCGGCGAATCTGGTTTACACACGTAAAATAGCAGCAAGGTTAACGCGTGTAAAATGAAACCGAAAACCATCTCCGATGCGACCCGCGTGGCGATTCTGGACGCGGCCTGGGAACTGATCGCGGAGGAGGGCCGTCTGGATATCGCCCAGCAGGATATCGCGCGACGGGCGGGCGTCAGTCGCCAGACGGTCTTCTATGCCTTCGGCGACCGCGCGGGGCTTCTGGTTGCAATGGTCCGGCACAAGGACACGAAGAGCGACCACGTGGACCGGATCAGGGCCGCCATGGCGGCGCCGGACGACGGGATCGAGGGAATGCTGCGCGTTGTCGGGGCCTGGCTCGATTACCTGCCCGAGATCTATCCGGTGGGCATCCTTCTGGACGCGGCCTCGCTGGCCGATGCCGCTGCGCGGGCCGCCTGGAGCGACAGGATGAACGCTGTCCATGTCGCGGTCCGGCATAAGGCGGGAGCCATTTCGGACGAACCGGACAGGGTAGCCGACGAGATCTGGGCACTCTGCCATCCGACGCAGTGGCGCCGGCTGGTGGTCGAGAGAGGATGGAGTGCCGAGGCGTTCCGCGCCTCGCGGTTCAGGCTGGCGCGGTCGGTGCTCGAAAGGTCCTAGATCAGTCGGCGCGGGGCAGTTCCAGACCGCCGCCTTCACCGCCGGTTACCGGCGGCAGAAGCGCGTCGCCGGCCGGCACGCTCGAGTCGCGATCCGTGCGCGACGGGGCGTCGATGCCGATCTGGTCGAGAACCGACGAGTTCGACGATTTCTGGGCCGCGATGATCGTCAGCGTCAGGGACGTGATGATGAAGGCCACGGCGAACAGCCATGTCACCTTGCCAAGCGCTGTCGCCGCACCGCGCGACGAGACCAACCCGCCGCCGCCACCGCCGCCCAGGCCAAGGCCGCCGCCCTCGGACCGCTGCAGAAGCACGACTCCGATCAGGCAAAGCGCCAGGATGAGGTGGACGATGAGTACGACGTTTTCCATATCGGCCTTCGGATGCCCCTTGGGTGAACGGGGGGTATGTATTCGGAATGTACCGGCTCTGCAAGCCCGGGAGACCTCAGGTCACATCGGCTATTCCCCAGCGCTCCCGGAACCGTTTCCCGGCATCGATCAGGAAGGCTTCGAAAACCCGCAGTTTGCGGGGTCTCAGGCGTCCGGGCGGAAGGAGAAGCCGGGCCTCGAAGGCGGTGGGCCGCCAGTCGTCCAGCACCGGCACCAGTCGGCCGGATTTGACCTCGCCGTAGACGAGATAACTCGCGATCTGCACGATCCCGAGACTGCCCGAGGCGGCCGCCACGGCCGCGTCCGCGTTCTCGATGGCCAATGCTCCGGCGGGATGGAACGTCTCGGTCGTCTGGTCATTGCGGAACGACCACGGGCTGGTCTGCCCGGTCTGCGCCGAGAGGATGCCGATCGTGCGATGGCGTGCCAGGTCGGCGGGGCACGAGGGCGTGCCATGCCGCTCGAGATAGGCGGGAGACGCCAGCGTCAGGAGCGGGATGCGACCGAGCCCGCGTGAGATCAGGGCGCTGTCCGGCAGATCGCCCACGAAGACCGCCGCGTCCAGCCTGTCGCCCACGAAATCCGGGATTCGGTTCCGCGACAGCAGTTCGAGGGTCACGTCCGGATAGTCCGCAAAGAACCGCGGCAACTCGGGCGCCACCACGATCCTGAGAAGCCCCGGCGGTATCTGCACCCGCAAACGCCCCCGCGGCCGCGTCTCCGAAGCGCCGACCTCGTCCTCCAGCGCCTCGATATCGGCAAGGATCGCACGTGCGCGCTCGGCGTAAAGCACACCTTCCTCGGTCAGACGCGCCGCTCGCGTGGTCCGTTCCAGAAGCCGCACGCCGAGATAGGTCTCCAGCTCGTTCAGGATCGTGCTCGCCATCCCGCGGGAATAGCCGAGGTCCGCGCTGGCCGCCGTCAGGCTGCCAAGCTCCGCCACCCTCAAAAAGACCCGCATCGCGCGAATCTGGTTCATCCCGTTGTCCGAAAAAACCGGAGACTGTTGCCGAGTATCCGACCGTTTCGCGTAAAAGGAAATCCGGTAAATGCAGCGCCATCGCGGCGGGACCACACCGCCGCCCATCCAGTGAAAGCCAATGACATGAACACGAAACCCGACTTCGCGGCCGCTTCGGTCGCGATCGCCGATGACTTCTACTACGCCGTCCACAAGGGCATCCGGCTGGCGAATGCGCGTCTCCTGATCCGGTTCGGCCGGGCCGATGCCGGGGACATCCAGGAGGTGCAGGCGGTGCTTGCCGATCTCCGCGACCATCTCGCCATGGGCCTCTCGCACCTGACGCATGAAAACCGCGAAATTCACAGCGCGCTCGACCAGCGCTGCCCTGGCGCCAGCGCGCACGCGGGCGAGGATCATGACCATCACGAACGGAGTTTCGGCGAGCTTGAGGCGCTGGCGGATGAGGTCGCCCGCGCGCCGATGCCCTTTCGCGCCGAGGCGCTGCGCCGGCTGTACCAGCGGTTCGCCCTGTTCGTCGCGGACGACCTCGAGCACATGCACGAGGAAGAAACCGTCCTGATGCCGCTTCTCGTGAAGCATTTCTCGGCAGACGAACGGCACGGGATCGAGATGCGGATCGTCACCTCGATCCCGTTCGAGAAGAACGTGCTCTTCATGCGGGCCATGCTGCCGGCTGCCAGCCGTTCCGAGCGCCGCGCGATGCTCGAGGGCATGGCGGCCGCGATGCCGGCCGAGGCGTTCGGCGCGCTGATGGAGGCGGTGCTGGGCCATCCCTGGCGGAACGGCGATCTGGCCGCATTCGACCGCCTCGTGGCGTAAGGCGGGGCAAAAGGCGGGGCGCGCCCAGACACGCGCCCCGCGGGCGAAAGGGGCAGGGGGGTCCGCCGCCTCCACCGGCCACGGTCATCGGCGTCCCCGCCTGTACCGTGGCCCGGGGCTATCCCGACACGGTGAAGAAAACCCTAACGGCCCCCATCGGCGCCGAAATATCCCGGGGAGCGGTGGGGGGAGCGCACCTCGCCATCGATCCATCCCAGTCCCTCGACGGTCTCGTATTCATGGCCGAGACGCGCCATCAACTGCATCCCGACACAGATCC
>NZ_JBLBVK010000045.1:0-77998 GCF_047314965.1 Silicimonas lutimaris
ACACCTACCAGGAGATCTACTCCGTCGCCCGCGAGATCGACGCCGCAACCCTGCCCGAAAACGTCGAGCCCCGCCGCTGGTGGAAAGGCTGACAAAACACCGCTAACATCACACCCGGCCCCGCTGAAAAGCGGGGCCGGACGCACCTGTCTTCCGATCCCTTGCCAGCACCATGGAGTTGTCACGCCCCGCGCGCGACGGTCATGCGAATGTCAACGTAAGGGGCTCGCCCGCACCGTAATCCGTGGTCAGCACGTCGCCCTCGGCGACGGCGACCGGCACGAGGCAGGTTCCGGTCGAGATGAGCTGGCCTTCGGTCAGGCTCATGCGATGTTCCGAGCATTCGTTCACCAGCCAGAGAAGCGCCTCCCAGGGATCTCCGAGGACGTTGGCGCCGATACCGTGGAAGCTGCCCTTGCCCGCAATGCGGGCGGTCACCTCCCAGGCCCTGAGGTCGCGTCCCTTCCAGTCCGCGGGATCGAAAGGCGCGCCGAAGAGAAAGGCATGGCCGCAGGAGTTGTCGGCGATCAGCGCCGCTGCGCCCACGGCGCAGAAGTCGGCGAAGCGGGACGCCGGGATTTCGACCGCCGGATGGAGCGACGCCACGGCGTCCTGCACCTCATCCAGCGCATAGCCGCCGTCGCGGGGGGCAAGATCGCGTCCGAGGCGGAAAGCGAATTCCAGCTCGGCCACGCGCATGTTGTTGCCCTCCAGCGGTACGCTCTGACCGTTCCGAAGGAGGCGCTCGCCGAAGATGCGTCCGGCCAGAGGGCCATCCACGTTGATGTGGCGCTGCCCCGCCTTCGATGTCGCGGCGATCTTCCAGCCCCCGACGCCGCCAGCGGCATGCTGTTCCAGGTGCGCCTGGATCGCATAGCCCTCGCCCCGCGTGGCCGGGCGCAGCCCGTCGGGCAGGTGGTCGATCTGCCGGCCGGTTTTCCACGCCTCGTGCAGTAGCGCGGCGGCCTGGGCTGCGGCAGTGTCGGTCAGCATCATGTCCTTCCCGGTCGGAAAATGTCGCGGCCACTCTAACGTCTTCGGCGTCCGGAACGAAAGCGCCCCTTGCCATTCCGCCCCGGGTGTCTTCACATGACGCGAAAAAGAAAACGAGGGAAGTCCCATGTACGATCTTGCCGTGCTCTGGTCCTGGGCCGAGTTCGCCGTGCGCTGGCTGCATGTCATCACCGCCATCGCCTGGATCGGATCGTCCTTCTATTTCATCGCACTGGACCTTGGCCTGAACCGCAACATTGCCGGCCCTGCCGATGGCGAGGAATGGCAGGTCCATGGCGGCGGTTTCTACCACATCCAGAAATACATGGTGGCGCCCGAGGCAATGCCCGAGCACCTGACATGGTTCAAATGGGAGAGCTACTGGACCTGGATGTCGGGCGCGGCGCTTCTGGCCATCGTCTACTGGGTGGGGGGCGAGTTGTACCTGCTCGATCCGTCCAAGGCCGATCTGGCGCTTTGGCAGGGCATCCTGATCTCGGCGGCAAGCCTGACCATCGGCTGGCTGATCTATGATTTCCTGTGCAAGTCTCCGCTCGGCGAGAAGCCGACGGTCCTGATGCTGCTTCTCTTCGCGCTGCTGGTGGCGATGAGCTGGGGGTATCACCAGATCTTCACGGGCCGCGCCGCGCTTTTGCACCTGGGCGCCTTCACCGCGACGATCATGACGGCGAATGTCTTCGTCATCATCATGCCGAACCAGCGGATCGTGGTGGCGGACCTGAAAGCGGGCCGGACGCCCGATCCGAAATACGGCAAGATCGCCAAGCTGCGGTCGACCCACAACAATTACCTGACGCTTCCGGTCATCTTCCTGATGCTGTCGAACCATTATCCCCTGGCCTTCGGCACGGCCCATGCCTGGGTGATCGCGCCGCTGGTCTTCCTGATGGGGGTCACGATCCGCCACTGGTTCAACACGCACCACGCGCGCGCGGGCAACCCGCACTGGACCTGGGCGGTGACGGTGGTGATCTTCCTCCTGATCGCGTGGCTCTCGACCGGCGGGCCGGTGACGGACAGCTACGAGGATGCCGAGGCCCGGGTGCTGACGCCCGCCGAGGCGCGGTTCACCGAAGTCACCGAATGGCAGGACGCCGAGGCCATCGTCCTTGGCAACTGCTCGATGTGCCATGCGCGCGAACCGGTCTGGGACGGCATTCTCTGGGCACCGAAAGGCGTGCACCTCGAGACCGCGTCGGACATCGTGCGGCACGCGGAACAAATCTACCTTCAGGCCGGGCTCAGCCACGCCATGCCGCCGCCCTCGGCCTCGTTTCTGGAGCCGTCCGACCGTGCCACGCTGGTCGCCTGGTACCGCGCCGGGCGCGAGGCCGAATGACCTTTCTTCCTGGCGAAAATCCGGCGGGGAGCGCGAGGGGCAGCGCCCCTCGCACCGGTCGGCGCGCCGAAGGCGCGGCGAAACCATGAAACCGCTCGCCGGTATCCGCATCCTCGATCTGACCAACGTGCTGGCCGGCCCTTTCGCCTGCCACCAGCTCGCCCATCTGGGCGCCGAGGTCATCAAGGTCGAGGTGCCGGGGACCGGGGATCTCGCGCGGCAGCTGGGACAGGACGAGAGCCTCTCGGCACGGAACATGGGCGTCTCCTTCCTGGCACCCAACCCCGGCAAGAAATCGGTGACGCTGAACCTCAAGCATCCCGAGGGCAAGGCGGTGTTCCTGCGCCTCTTGGCCACGGCGGATGTGCTGGTCGAAAACTTCCGGCCCGGCGTCATGACCCGGCTGGGACTCGGCCACGAGACCTTGCGTGCGGAGCACCCGCGCCTGATCTACTGCGCGATCTCGGGCTTCGGGCAGGATGACGCCCTCGCCCACCGCCCTGCTTACGACCAGATCGTGCAGGGCATGGCAGGTGCAATGGCGATCACAGGCACGCCCGAGGCTTCGCCGCTGCGCGCCGGCTGGCCGGTGGCCGACACCGTGGGCGGGCTGACGGCGGCCATGGCGATTTCGGCCGCCCTGAACGCGCCGGACCGCGGCGCCTTCATCGACATCTCGATGCGCGATGCCCTGATGGCGACCATGGGATGGGCGGTCTCGAACTGGCTGGTGGCGGGCGTCGAGGCAGTGCCTGCGGGCAACGAGAACCTGACCTCCGCGCCATCGGCCGCCTACCGCTGCGCCGACGGCCTGTTGAACATCGCCGCCAACAAGCAGGAACAATGGGAGGCGCTGGCTGCCCATCTGGGGCTCGATGCGCTGGTATCCGACCCCCGGTTCGTCACGAGGGCCGACCGCAAGGCGAACCGCGTGCAGTTGAATGCCGCGATCGAGGCTGTGCTGCTGGACCGGCCCTCGGCCGTCTGGGAAGAGGAGCTGAACGCCATCGGCGTTCCGGCGGGCCGCATCCTGACGCTGCCGCAAGCGCTGGACCAGGCGCGCGCGGCCGGCCAGATCGCTTCTTACGACATCGGCGGTCGCAGCGCGGAGGTGTTCCGTACAGGCATGCGCTTCGACGGCGCGGCCCTCGCCGTCGAGGACGGGCCGCCGGAACTGGGCGCGCAGACCGATACGGTCCTGTCGGCGCTGGGACTGAGCAAAGACGAAATCGCCGGACTGAGAGAGAAAGGCGCGATATGAGCGACGTCGCCGACTGGTGGTCGACCGCGATCATCGACATGGAGCCCGGCCGGATCGATATCCGGGGCCGTCCGATACAGGAACTGATCGGATCGGTGACTTTTCCGCAGATGATCTGGCTGATGCTGAGGGGCGATCTGCCCTCCGGGGGCCAGGCGCGGCTTCTGGAGGCGGCGCTGGTCGCGGGTGTGGATCACGGGCCGCAGGCTCCGTCGATCGCGACCGCGCGGATGGCCGTGACCTGTGGCGCGGCGCTGAACCAGGCGATGGCCTCGGCGGTGAACCTCCTCGACGATGTCCACGGCGGCGCGGGCGAACAGGCGGTGGAGCTGTACCACCGCATCGACGCCAGCGGAGACATTCCGGGTGAGGTTGCGCGCTGGCGCACCGAGCGCGGCAAATACGTGCCCGGTTTCGGGCATCGGTTTCACACGCCGACCGACCCGCGCGCGCCGCGCCTTATGGCGCTTGTGCGGGACGCAGCCAAGGCAGGCGAGGTCTCCGGGCGGTTCGCCACGATCGCCGAAGGGATCGAGGCGCATCTGGCCGGCATCGCGGGCAAGCCGGTGCCGATGAACATTGACGGCGCCACCGCGGTGATCTTCGCCGAACTGGGGTTCGCGGCCCCCCTCGCCCGCGGACTTTTCTGCCTGTCGCGCTCTGTCGGCATTCTCGCGCACGCCTGGGAACAGAAGCAGCAGGGTGGCCGGAACAAGGGGCCGACCCCGCCAGGGTATCGCTGGACCTACACGGGCAGCTAGTCCTATTCCTGCGTGATCGAGGCTTCCCAATTCCGGAGGAATGTCTTTCGTTTCAGGCGGTCGAGGAAGACAAGGAGACCCGGCCCCAGCCGGATCGGCCGAAGGGCGACGTTGTCGCGAAGAGCGGCGTCGTCGATGGCGGGCAGGCCCGAGGCCGCCACCACATCGGGCCGCCGGCCAAGCGTGACCAGGAAGTCGACCATCGCGGCGGCGTCGCGCACGTTCCCCGCGTCGCGGTGGATCAGCACCGTGCGCAGCGTCACATTGGCGAAATCGCTCATTTCGACGATACTGAAGCCGCCCGCCTGCTTCTGCTGGGCGGCGGCGTAACTGCCAAGCACGTTGTAAGCGACGGACAGCTCACCGGAGCGGATGTCGCGCAACATGTCTCCGGAACAGCAATAGAGACGGGCATCGAGCCGCCCCATCGCCTCGAGAAGCCGCCAGATGTTCTCCGACACCCGTGCATCCTGCGTCGCCAGCAGGTATCCGAACCCAGAGATGCGCACGTCGTAGGTTCCGACCTTGCCGCGGAAGCGCTCGGGGTTCTCGCGCAGAAGATCGATCAGGTCGTCCCGCGTCGTCGGAACCGGCTGCCCCTGGAAGGCGGCGTCCGACAGGATCAGGACGACTGGTTCCTGGGTGAAGGCGAAAAGCTGGCTGCGCCAGCGCGCCCAGTCCGGAAGCGCATCGGTCGCGGCCGAGCGATAGCCGAGGGCGAAGCCGTCGTTCGCCAGCTTGGTCTGCAGATCCATCGCCGAGGAGATCACGAGGTCGAAGACCGCGCCCTCGTCGTAGATGGCTTTCATGACGTCCGTCGTTCCTGCGATCGTGTAGTCGACCGTGATCGCAGGGTTCTCGGCCTGGAACGCTTCGACAATGGGCTCGAAGGCTTCGCGGTCGGCGGTGGAAAGGATTCGCAGAACGCTTGCGGGCGACGCCGCCTCGTAGACGATGTGTTCCTCGATCTCGAAGCTCGAGGACGGACCTGCGAAGCAGATGCTCAGGACAATGGAAAGACAAGTGAGACGCATGCGCCCTCTCCCTCCGGGTTAGACGCGATTTCCAGCCGTCCGCCGTGGGCGCGCGCGACCTCGTCCGCGATTGTCAGGCCCAGCCCCGATCCCACGATATCGGCAACGTTGCCTCCGCGCGCGAACCGGCCCTTCAGTTTCTCGGTATCCGCGCCGCCGAACCCGCGCCCCCGGTCGGTCACCGACAGCCGGATCTCGTCGCCCGCTTCAAGCGTGACATCGATCGCGCGGTCGTCCGGGGAATACTTGACGGCGTTGTCGAGGATGTTGTGGAGCGCGCTTTGAAGCAGAAGCCAGTCGCCATGGAAAGACGGTGGTTCGGGCGGTGTCGTGCACCGGATGGTGACGTCCTTCAGCGCCGCCGCGGGTTCCAGACGGGCGCAGGTTTCGACGGCGATCTCGCTGAGGTCGACCGGTTCACCCGAGAGGCTGTCGGTTCGAAAGGTGACCATCGCGTGATCGAGAAGCTGCCCTGCGGACCGCGAGCTTTCGTCGATCGCCCGGATCATTTCGCGCATGGCCTGCCGGTGCTCGGGTTTCTGCAGCTTGCGGTGCGTGACCTCGGCCTTGGCGCGCACAGTAGCCAGCGGCGTGCGGACGCGATGAGCCGCCTCGGCGATCAGGTCTTCGGAACGCAGGAGCGAGGCGCGCAGACGCGAGATGAAACTGTTCAGCGCGTCGACGAAGGGCACCAGTTCCGCAGGCGTCTCGGTTTCGAGAGGCCTGAGGTCGCCCGGTCCGCGCCGCGTGACCGACGCCGTCATCCGTTCCAGCGGCAGGAAGGCCGAGCGGGCGGCCCAGAGCGAGAGCGCCGTCGCCACGATGAAGAATCCTAGACCCGCCGCCGTCGCGATCGCGCTGATCCGCTGGGAGATTGCCGCAAGGCCCAGTCGTGTCTGCGCAACCGAAATCTGCACGTTCGACGGGGCGCCGCCGGTGCTGACCACCCGTGCGACAGTGACCATGCGCACCTCGTCGCCCCGGTATTCGAAGGTCGAGAAGCTGTTCCGCGCGATGGTCGGCTCTTCCTCGGGCGGAGGCAGATCGTCGTAGCCGGTCAGGGTCTCGCCATCGACGACCACGCGGTAGAACACGCGGTCCTCGTTGATCGTTCCCAGCATCGACAGCGCGGAATACGGCATGTCCAGCGTGATCGCGCCATCCTCGGACCGCAACGCGTCGGCAATCGAGGTCGCCGAGGCCGCGAGAATGCCGTCCTGCGTGACCTCGGCGGCCGAAGCCGCCAGAGCGCGGACGACGAAAAAGAGGACAACGGACAAGAGCGCCGCGATCGCGGCGAGTTGCAGGAACAACCTCCGCCGGATCGACCCTCTGACCCGGACCCGGCTCAAGCCTGCGCCACCAGCCGATAGCCCAGCCCGCGCACGGTTTCGATCCTCACCGCAGAGCCTTCGAGCCTTTTGCGAATGCGGCCGACGTAGACCTCGATCGCGTTCTCGTTCACCTCGTCCGAGAACGAGAATATCCGGTCCATCAGGTAGGATTTCGAGAACACCTGCCCGGGAGCGCCGAAGAAGACTTCGAGCAGCCGAAGCTCCCGGTTGCGCAGGGAATGCCGCGACTCACCGATTCGCAATTCCCCGGAGGCCGAATCAAGAACGGCGTCCGCGACCGCGATGCGGTTCGCCGCAACCCCTCCGCGCCGCCGGAGAACGGCCCTGCAGCGGGCTTCCAGCTCGGAGAAATCAAAGGGCTTGGTGATGTAGTCATCCGCTCCGAGGTCCAAAAGGCCGACCCTGTCGGAGACCTCGGAACGGGCCGTAGTGACGATCACGGGGGTCTGCTTTTCGGCCATGCGATGGGATTCCAGGAACGCGCGACCGTCGCCATCCGGAAGCATAATATCCAGCAAAATCAAATCGTAATCGGCCACAGTTATACAGGCCCGCGCCGCTTCGAGCGTGTCGGCATGATCGACCGCATGACCATCCATCTGCAGCCTCTCGACCACGGCTCCGGCCAGGCTCGCGTTATCCTCGATCAATAGAAAGCGCATCACTCTACATTCGATTTGGACGTGACAGCTTGGTGACAGGTCCATAGCGTTACTGACCATGAGCGGAGCAATCCGCCGTGTCAAACGGGAGGACATCATGACACTCAAGACGCTCGGCCTTTCGGCCGCTTTCGTGCTGACCGCTGGTGCCGTCAGCGCCGCCGAATGCATCGCGCCGGCCAACCCCGGCGGCGGATGGGACTTCACCTGCCGCCAGATCGGCAAGATCCTGTATGACATCGGCCAGGTCGATGCGCCGGTGCAGGTCACCAACATGGCGGGTGGCGGCGGCGGCCTGGCCTTCAGCCATGTCGTCAACGAGCGCGGCGATGACGCCGAGCTGATCGTCGCGGCCTCGTCCGCCACGACCACCCGCCTTGCCCAGAACGCCTTTGGCGGCATGACTGCGGATCAGGTGCGCTTCGTCGGCGCGATCGGCGCCGACCCGGGCGTGATCGTTGTGGCCGCGGACAGCCCGCTCAACTCGCTGAACGACCTTGTCGCCGCTGTTAAGGCGGGCGAGGATGTCTCGTTCGCCGGCGGCTCGGCTGCTGGCGGCTTCGACCACCTGAAGGTTCTGCAGGTCCTGAAGGCCGGCGGCATCGAAGACATCCGGGCCGTCAAGTACATCGGCGTCGACGGCGGCGCGGACGCGATCACCCAGACGGTCGGCGGCTTCACCACCGCGATGACCGGCGACATGTCGGAAATCGTGGGCTTCCTGCAGTCGGGCGAAGTGAAGGCGCTGGGCGTTCTGACCGAAGAGCGTGTGCCGGGCTTCGACGATATCCCGACCGCCATGGAACAGGGTCTGGATGTCGTCGCGGTGAACTGGCGCGGTCTGTACGTGCCGAAGAACATCTCTGACGACCAGTTCAACGCCTGGGCCGAAAAACTGGCCGCCGTCGCTGCCTCGGACGAATGGAAAGCGGCGATGGAAGCCAACGGTCTTGCGCCCTTCACCAAGGTTGGCGGCGACTTCCAGTCGTGGGTCGACAGCGTGGTGGCGCAGACGGTCGAGCTATCCAAAGAAATCGGCGTGATCCAGTAATGGCCTCCGACCGCATCTTCGGTGTGGTCGTGGTCCTTGGGGCGCTCGCGTATATCGCGGGCGCCCTGCAGACCCAGACCAGCTTCATGGCGGACCCTGTCGGCCCCAAGACCTTTCCGATCATGATCGGAGCGGTTGCCGGGCTCTGCGGTCTGTTCATGGTCTTCAAACCTGACGAAGAGCCCGAGTGGCCCGACCTCAGGGCGGCCTTCGCGCTTTTGATTTCGGTCTTGGTCCTGATCGGCTACGCCTATGCGCTGAAGCCCCTGGGTTTCATCATTCCGACGGCAATCGCCGCTGCGATCCTCAGCTACCAGATCTCGCCGCGAATTGGCTTTGCCGCTCTGACCGGACCCGGCCTGGCCGTGGGCCTGTTCGTTCTCTTCAAATTCATTCTTGGGCTGGGGCTCGTGGCCTTTCCCAAGGGATGGTTCGGCTAGGGACAGCTGACATGGAAATCCTCTCGAACCTGGCAATGGGCTTTTCTATCGCCCTGTCGCCCTATACGCTTATGCTGGCCGTGCTGGGCTGTTTCATCGGCACGATCGTGGGCGCCCTGCCCGGCCTCGGGCCGTCGAACGGCGTTGCGATCCTGATCCCGATCACCTTCACCATGGGTCTCGACGCCACCGCCGCGCTGGTGCTGCTGACGGCGGTCTACTATGGCGCGATGTATGGCGGGCGGATCAGTTCGATCCTCTTGAACATCCCGGGCGACGAGCCTGCGCTGATGACGACGCTCGACGGCTATCCGATGGCCAAGGCCGGGCGACCCGGCGAGGCGCTGGTGATCTCGGGCTTCGCGTCGTTCTGGGGCGCGCTTTTCGCGACGGTGATGCTGGCCCTCGTGGCCCCGGCGCTGAGCCGCATCGCCTATCAGTTCGGTCCGGCCGAGTACTTCGCGCTCTACCTGCTGGCCTTCTCGACCCTGGGCGGCATCGCGTCGAACAACCAGGCCAAGGCCGCCTTCGCCTCCTGCGTGGGGCTTGGCATCTCGGTCATCGGGCTGGACAACTTCAGCGGCATGCCGCGGATGACGGGCGGCAACCTCCACCTGATGGACGGGGTCGACTTCCTTGTCGCCATCGTGGGCCTCTTCGCCGTGTCGGAGGTGTTCTTCTTCATCGAGAAGCACGGCAAGGGTGGCGCGGTGGGCGTCAAGCTGAACAAGTTCAGGGTGCCGTGGGCCGAGATCTGGGACACCCGCTGGACCCAACTGCGCTCCGGCGTGGTGGGATTCATCGCCGGCGTTCTGCCGGGCGCCGGTGCTTCGCTGGGCTCGTTCCTGACCTACATGATGGAAAAAAGCATCGCAGGCGAAAAAGGCAAGTTCGGGACGGGTGTTCCCAAGGGCGTCGCCGCGCCCGAGGTGGGCAACAACGCGGCCGCGGGCGGCGCACTGGTGCCGATGCTGACGCTGGGCGTGCCCGGATCGGGCACGACGGCGGTGCTTCTGGCCGTGCTGATGACGCTGAACATCACGCCGGGACCGACGCTCTTCACCGACCGGCCCGAGGTGGTCTGGGGCCTGATCGCCTCGCTCCTGATCGCCAACTTCGTACTCCTGGCGATGAACGTGCCGATGGTGCGCGTCTTCGTGAAGATCCTCTCGGTACCGCCGGCGCTGCTGCTGCCGGGCGTGACGATGGTGTCCTTTGTCGGGATCTACTCGCTGACCGGCGGCTATTTCGACCTGCTTCTGATGATCCTCTTCGGGATCATGGGCTATGTCTTCCGCAAGATGGACATTCCCACGGTGCCGGTCATTCTCGGCATCCTCCTCGGCTCGAACATGGAGGACGCGCTGCGCCGGGCCATGGTTCTTTCGGACGGTGACGTGACCTACCTGTTCTCGTCTCCGATCGCGCTGGGGCTCTGGTTCTTCGCCATCGCGGGGTTCATCGCACCGATGTTCCTGCGTAATGTCCTGAAGAAGCCGCAGGCGATCACCGACTGATGCCTTCCTCTTGGCACAAATACTTCGGGGGGTTCGGGGGGCAGCGCCCCCCGACCTGTCGACGCCGAAGGCGGCGAAACCCATGACCCGCATCCTCGTCCCCTCCGGCGCGCTCGGCCTCGGCTGGGACCAGGCGGCGCTGGATCGCGGCATCACGAACCGTCCCGACCTGATCGCGATCGATGGCGGCTCGACCGATTCGGGGCCATCCTACCTTGGCCGCGGCGTCTCGAAATACGCGCGCTCCTCGACCAGGGCCGAATGGGCCGGGCTGATCGACGCGCGGGCGCGCGCGGGCTGCCCGCTGGTGATCGGAACGGCCGGCACCTGCGGCGCGGACAGCGCCGTGGACTGGCTGGTGGAGATCACCCGCGAGATCCTGGCCGAGCGGGGTGAGAGCGCGAAGATCGCGGTTCTGAAATCCGGCCAGTCTCCCACGCGGATCGCGGCGGCGCTGGAAACCGGCCGCATCGCACCCCTGTCTCCCGCCCCCGAGATCGATGCCGGGCTGATCGAGAGTTGCACGAATATCGTTGCGCTAGCGGGCGCAGAACAGATCAACGCGGCGCTGGAGACCGGCGCAGATATCGTCATCGCCGGGCGCACGACGGACACCGCGATCATCGCCGCACTCCCCATTGCTCGGGGCGTGGACGCGGGCGTGGCCTGGCACGCGGCCAAGATCGGGGAATGCGGCGCGCTCTGCGCGACGAACCCTCAATCTGGCGTTCTGCAGTTGGATTTCGAGACCGACAGCTGCCTGATCACGCCGCTGGCGGACGATGCGAGAGCCACGCCTCACACGGTGTCGGCGCATATGCTCTACGAGAATTCCGATCCGTTCCGGCTCTATGAGCCGGGCGGCTATCTGGACGTGACCCATGCCACTTATGTGCAGGAGGCCGAAGGCGCGGTGCGGATCGCCGGGGCGCATTGGGTCGCGGGGCCTTACACCGTCAAGCTGGAGGGCGCGCGCGTCGCCGGGTACCAGACCGTGCTGATGGCGTTGCTGCGCGACCCGCGCTACGTGGCCAATGCCGAGGCATGGGCCGAGGATATCGTCGCGAAATGCACAGCCAAAACGCTGGCGCGGACCCATGCCGTCGAGGGTGATTTCTCGATTGAGATCCGGCTGATCGGGAAAAACGCCACGCTGGGCGCGCTGGAAACCCGGACGGGCGACCCGGTGGAGATCGGTGCTCTGGGGATCGTCACGGCGAAAACCCAGGCGATAGCGTCCGAGATCGGCAAGCTGCTGAATCCTTACCTGCTGCACCACCCGCTGACGCGCGACGAGGAGCAGCCGACGTTCGCCTTTCCCTTCTCGCCCGCCGAAATCGACCGGGGCCCGATCTACGAGTTCTGCCTGAACCATGTGCTGACACTGGACGATCCGATGGCAGCGTTCACGCTGGAGGTGATCGATGCCTGAGATCGGCCAGGTCGCCGAAAAGGTCCGCTCCAAGAATGCCGGCCCGTTCTGGGTGACGATCGATATCTTCTGCGGCGGCGCCGAGGCGTTTGGCCGGATTCGCGACGGGCTGGCCACGTCCGAGGCCGCCCGCGTTCTTGGCGTACCGACGCAGGAATTGAAGCGGTTCGACATTCCCGAATTGAACGTGATCAAGCTCTCCGCGCCCCGTCCGGCCGTGCAGGGCACCGCCAAGGACCGGGACATGCATGGCGCGGGATGGGCCGCCCTGATCGCGGAACTGATGATCGACTAGCGTTCTGGCCGTCAAAAATCCGGCGGAAAGACGCATGCAAGGCACCAATACGGGTGACATTGCTGCAACGGTCAACTATACTTTGTGTCGAACGGCCAAATAAGGCCGTCGCTGAGGCAATTAATACAAAGGGCAGACCCAATGACTCGATTCCCCCGTCGCGCCGTGCTGGCCGGATTTACCGCTTCTCTGGCGCTGGCCGCTTGCGGAAACGGCATCGGCAGCCCCGGTGCTGAAAACATCGACGCGCGCGTCGATGCATCGCTGGCCTACCTGGACAACAACTATCCCGGCACACGCGACCTGCGCGACAAGTCCGTCGGCATGCTGGTCATGCCGCTGATCACCGAGGCAAGCTTCGGCTTTGGCGGGTCCTATGGCCGTGGCGCATTGCGCGTCAACAACGTGACCGTCGATTATTACTCCGCCGCACAGGCGAGTTTCGGCATCCAGGCCGGTGCGCAGCAATACGCCCACGTGCTCTATTTCATGACCGAAGAAGCTCTTGCGGATTTCCGTGCATCTGCCGGATGGGCTGCCGGTGCGGACGTCGAGTACGCGGTCAACGACCGGGGCGGCAATCTTTCGGCCGAAACCACGACCGTGCTGGCTCCCGTCATCGCCGTTGTCTTCGGTCAGGCGGGCCTGATCGCCGGCGCATCGGTCGAGGGCACGAAGTACTCCCGTATCATTCCCTGATCCGGGTCTCGAACTCCTGACTCCAAGGGGGCTCCGGCCCCCTTTTCTGTCTGACCGATGCGAAGCGCTTGAGTTTTCCCGGCGCTGGACACTAACGTGAGGCATGCAGAGATACACCGCGTTCGGAGCCTCGCTCGCCCTCACTTTGATTTCCGCCATTGCCCTGCTCTGGAGTGGCTGGTTCCTCCTGCCGCTTCTGTTCTTTGCCGGGTTATCGGCATTGGGGGTCTATGACGTCACGCAGCGCAGTCATTCGATCCTGAGGAACTATCCCGTCATCGGGCATATGCGGTTCCTCTTCGAAGGCATCCGCCCCGAGATCCGGCAATACCTGATCGAAAGCGATCAGGACGAAGAACCGTTCTCGCGCGACGAGCGTTCGCTGATCTATCAGCGCGCCAAGGGCGCCGAGGACAAGCGGCCCTTCGGGACGCGGGCGCGGGTTTACGATTCGGGCTATCAGTGGATCACCCATTCGGTGGTGCCGAAACATCTGAGCGACCATGATTTCCGCGTCGAGATCGGAGGGCCGGACTGCAGGCAGCCCTATCGGGCTTCGCTCTACAATGTCTCGGCGATGAGTTTTGGCGCGCTTTCGGGCAATGCGATCCTTGCATTGAACACCGGCGCCAAGATGGGCGGCTTCGCCCATGACACCGGCGAAGGCGGCATAAGCCGCTATCACAGGCAGGGCGGCGGCGACCTGATCTACCAGGTCGGATCGGGCTATTTCGGCTGCCGCACGGCCGAGGGCCGGTTCGACCCGGAGGCATTTGCCCGCCAGGCCGCCGATCCGCAGGTCCGGATGATCGAACTCAAGCTGTCGCAAGGTGCCAAGCCGGGACACGGCGGTGTTCTGCCGGCCTCGAAAATCTCAGAGGAAATCTCGGAAGCGCGCGGCGTTCCGATGGGACAGGATTGCGTCTCGCCGGCGTCCCACCCGGAGTTCTCGACGCCTTTGGAACTGGTCCGGTTCATCGGGCGGTTGCGCGACCTTTCAGAGGGCAAACCGGTGGGCATGAAGATGTGCATCGGGCACAGGCGGGAGTTCATGTGCATCGTGAAGGCGATGCTGGAGACGGATATCGTTCCCGATTTCATCGTGATCGACGGCAAGGAAGGCGGCACAGGGGCCGCTCCGCTTGAGTTCGCCAATCACATGGGGATGCCGCTGGTCGAGGGTCTGACCTTCGCGCACAACACGCTGCGCGGCGCAGGCCTGCGTCACCGGCTGAAACTCGGCGCCTCGGGCAAGGTAGTGACGGCCTTCGACCTGGCCAAGATGCTGGCGCTGGGCGCGGACTGGGCGAATTCGGCGCGCGGTTTCATGTTCGCGATCGGCTGTATCCAGGCTCAGGCCTGTCATACGAACCATTGCCCGGTGGGCGTCGCGACGCAGGACAAGGTGCGCCAGCGCGCCATCGACGTGCCGGACAAGGCGATGCGGGTCAAACGGTTCCACGAGAACACGCTGAAGGCACTGGCCGAGATGACCGGGGCAGCGGGGCTGTCGCATCCCGGAGATTTCCTTCCGCATCACCTGCTGATGCGGGAAAAGGACCGCGAGATGGTCACGGGCGACGAGGTTTATCCCTATCTTCCGGAAGGGTTTCTTGTCCGCGGCGAGATCGACGAGTTCGGATACCTTGGCCGCTGGAACCGATCCAGCGCCGCCAGCTTCGATCCGATCTGATCCCTCCAGACGGTGAAGCGGCCGTCCCTGGGCCAGCCGTTGTTTCCCCCGTCCTCCCGCCCCTAACCTAACGGCCGGTCCTTGAAAGAAGCTTTAAGCGATCAGGAATTTCCGGAGTAAACACGCAGGATCCTCCGCGAGGAACGCGCGGGAGTCCCTTGCAGGCCGCGCGGGAGCTTGCAGGTCAAACACGCAGAATTTTCCGCTGCACCCAAACGGAACGGTCCGGGCTGAACCGTCGGGGTCGTCCGGGCAGGATGCATCGCCTGCCCGGGATCGCTTTGACTTGCGCGCTTAGGACCGCCATCGCGGTCCATCACGGGCCGGATCAGCCGAGCTTGCGGAGCCGTTTGAAAAGGCTGGAGGTATCCCAGCGTCCGCCGCCCATCTTCTGGACGTCCTTGTAATACTGGTCGACCAGCGCGGTGACCGGGAGCGAGGCCCCGGTCTCATTGGCGGTGTCGAGGCAGATGCCGAGGTCCTTGCGCATCCAGTCGACGGCGAAGCCATGCTCGAAATGGTCGTCCAGCATGGTCTGGTAGCGGTTCGACATCTGCCAGGAGCCGGCGGCGCCCTGCGAGATCACCTCGACCACCGCGCGGCCATCGAGACCGGCCTTTTCGGCGAAATGCAGCGCCTCGGACAGGCCCTGGACCAGCCCGGCGATGGCGATCTGGTTGCACATCTTGGTCATCTGGCCCGCGCCGGAGGTGCCGATACGGCGGCAGATCTTCGAGTAGGCGTCGATGATCGGGGCGGCACGGTCATAAGCGCCCTGATCTCCGCCGCACATGACCGAGAGCTGGCCGTTCTCTGCGCCCGCCTGCCCGCCCGAGATCGGCGCGTCGACGAAGGAGATATTCTGCTTGTCCGCGGCGGCGTACAGCTCGCGCGTGACCTTGGCCGATACCGTGGTGTGGTCGACGAAGACCGAGCCCGCGGCCATGCCCGCAAAGGCACCGTCCTCGCCGAGGCAGACGGAACGCAGGTCGTCGTCATTGCCGACGCAGGCCATGACGAAATCGGCTCCTTTCGCGGCCTCGCGCGGTGTCTTCGCGGCCTTGCCACCATGCTTTTCGGCCCAGTCTTCGGCTTTTGCGAAGGTGCGATTGTAGACGGTTACCTCGTGGCCCGCGGCCTTGAGATGCCCCGCCATGGGAAAGCCCATGACCCCAAGACCAAGAAACGCGCATTTTGCCATGGTATCCTCCCTTGTTTTCCGCAGCCGTGCGGGCTTTACCTAAAGGACAGGCATTTCTAGTCAATAAGGCGATCATGCTTCGTTTGTTCCGCTGGCTTGTCCGGATCGTTACCGGGCTGGTCCTTCTGGGCCTTATCAGCATCCTTTTGCTGTACTGGTTTTTCTCACGCTCGGTTCCGCCTTATGACGAAACGCTGGACGTGGCTGGCCTCGATGCGCCGATCGAGATCGTGCGGGACAATGCGGGCGTCCCGCATATCTTCGGAGAGACGGATCACGACGTCTATTACGGCCTCGGGCTGGCCCATGCTCAGGACCGTTTGTGGCAGATGCTGATGTTCCGGCGCACCGCGCAAGGCCGCCTGTCTGAATTGTTCGGCCCGCGGACGGTGCGCACCGATGAACTGCTTCGGCGCTTCGATCTTTATGCGCTTGCCGTGCGCTCGGTCGAGGCGCAGGACGCCTATACACGGGCCGCGCTGGAGGCCTATTCCGACGGAGTGAACGCCTGGCTGCGCGAGGTCAACGAGGGCGCGCGCGGACGTGGGGCGCCCGAGTTCTGGTTGTTCGAGCCAGCCATCGCGCCGTGGCAGCCGGCCGATTCGGTGGTGATCGGCAAGCTGATGGCGCTGCAGCTCTCCACGCATCTCGAAACCGAGGTTCTGCGCGCGCGGACATCGCTGATGCTGCCGGATGCGCGGGTCGCCGATATTCTGCCGGACACGCCGGGCGACGGAATCGCCGAATTGCCGGAGTACGCATCGCTGTTCGGCGCGCCCTTGCCCCGGTACGCGGACATGGGCGATACGCCGGGCGATCCGCTGTCGCCGTTCAAGGCACGCGCCTTCGCGGGGGCCTCGAACGCGTGGGCGGCAGCGCCGTCGCGGTCGGCGGCGGGCGGAACTCTGCTGGCAAACGATCCGCATCTGGAGTTCACGGCGCCCTCGATCTGGTATCTGGCCCGGCTGGAACTGCAATCGGGCGGCGTCATCGGTGGCACGATACCCGGCGCGCCGGTCGTCCTGGTCGGCCGGTCGGACCGGCTGGGCTGGGGTCTCACGTCGTCCTACGCCGACGACCAGGACGTGTTCATCGAGAAGCTGAACCCGGACAAGTCGGACGAGGTACTGACGCCCGAGGGCTGGAAACCGCTCATCTCGCGCCAGTCGATCATCACCGTCAAGGATGCCGACCCGATCACGATCACGCTCCGAAACTCGGAGAACGGTCCGATCCTGCCCGGCAGCCATTATGATCTTGGCGCCATCACACCGCCCGGCCACGTCGCCTCGCTGGCATGGACCGCCCTGTCGCCGACGGATACCACGATGCAAGCCATGCTCGCCGTCATGCGTGCGGGCAACATCGAAGAGGCGATGGCCGTGACCGAGGCATTCATTGCTCCGGCCGTGAATCTGACGCTGGTCGATGCCGAGCGGATTGCCATGAAGCTGGTCGGCGCCCTGCCCCGTCGCGCTGCGCGCCACCAGACGCAAGGCAGAATGCCTTCGCCGGGCTGGCTTCCGGAAAACCGCTGGCAGGGACGAATGAACCCTTCGGGCAATCCCTCGTTCGTTGACCCCGAGGGCGGAATCCTGGGCAACACGAACAACAAGAGCGTCGACCGGCCCTTTCCGTTCCATGTCAGTTTCGACTGGGGCGACACGCAGCGGGTTCAGCGCTGGGAAAGGTTGATGCAATCGCGCGAAGTGCATACGCGGGAAAGCTTCATCGAGGCGCAGCTGGATACGGTATCGGTCACCGCGCGGACGCTCTTGCCGCTCGTTGCGCGCGATCTCTGGTTTACCGGAGAAGCGGCCCCCGAGGGTACGCCGGAACGCCGGAGACGCGATGCGCTGGACCTTCTGGCCGACTGGAACGGCGAGATGAACGAGCACCTGCCGGAGCCTCTGATCTATGCCGCCTGGATGCGCGCGCTGCAGGACAGGCTGATCCGCGACGAGCTGGGTCCCCTTGCGGACGAATATCGCCACCCGGAGCCGATCTTCCTTGAACGGGTCTTTCGCGACGTGGACGGCGCGGCAGCCTGGTGCGACGTGATCCAGTCAGCCCCCGAGGAGACCTGCACCGAGATCGCGCGGCTGGCGCTGGACGACGCGCTTCTGTGGATCGACGAGACCTGGGGTCAGTCGCTGGATTCGCTGCGCTGGGGTGATGCGCATCAGGCCACCCACGACCACGGCGTGCTGGGCGATGTGGCCTGGTTCTCGTGGATCGTGAACATCCGACAGTCCACGAGCGGCGGGGACCAAACGCTGCAAAGCGGTCGAACGCTTGGCGAAGGCCCGGAGCCGTTTCTGAATATCCACGGCGCGGGCTATCGGGGCGTCTATGATTTCGCGGACCCGGATTCGTCCGTCTTCATTATCTCGACCGGCCAGTCCGGCCATCCCCTGTCGCGGCACTACGACGATCTGGGCGAGTTGTGGCGGCGGGGAGAATACATCCCGATGACGCTGGACCCGAACCTGGCACGCGCCGGGGCGGTGGGCGTGATGCGGCTGGTGCCGGGGGGGTAATCACTTTTCCGCTTAATTTGTTCGCATGGAAACGGTAATCTCAAGAAAAAAGGTGATCGGGCATGCCATTCTCCGTCTGGGCCAGGGGCGACAGTTCCAGCGCGAACAACTCCTCTTTGAACACCGAGAGCACGAACCAGCAGCCGACGACGCTTCTGACTTTTGAAGCGACGGCAGGGGGCGACGAGAAGCTCGAGTTCAACAAGGGCGCGGGAACGGCAGACGAGGACACGGTCGTGTATTTGAACAGCGACCCGACACCCTACACCTTTGTTCTGGAGTTCGGCGGCTACCTTCCTCAGTCAAACAAGCTCTCGAATGTGAACGGCGAGGATTTGCGCGGTGCCGAAATCTATGTGCTGACCATCGAAGCGACCGGGGAGCGCTTTTTCTTTCTCGCGGGTTCTGACGGCTCGCAGTTCTATTTCGACATCATGGACGCCTTTCCGAACGGTGCGCATGCCATACAGGGTCTGTTCGCCTGCTATACGGAAGGCACGCTGATCGAGACGCCGGACGGGCCGCGGCCGATCGAGGCGATTGCACCGGGCGATCTGGTGACCACACTGGACGGACGGCATGTGCCCGTGCGGTTCTCTGCGAAGCGACATGTTCGCGCACGCGAGCTACGGGCGTTTCCGGCCCTTCAGCCAATCCTGATACCGGCCGGATCCGTTGCCCCGGGCATGCCATCCTCGGACCTGACGGTGTCGGCGCTGCACCGCGTTCTTGTCCGCGACCCGGATATCGAGCTTCTGTTTGGTCTCGACGCCGCCTATGTCGCCGCGCGCGATCTGCCACGGGCGCGCCCCGCGCCGATCAGGGACTTGACCTATGTCCACGTGCTCTGCGACAGCCACGAATGCCTGATCGCCAATGGCTGCCAAAGCGAGAGCCTTCTGCCTGGCGACGTGGCGCTTGCCTCGCTGGGCCAAGCGGATGCCGCGAGGGTACGCGAAATCGTCGGGGAGCGCCCGGTCCACACGGCATTTCCCTGCCTGAAGGGGTACGAAGCCGCGCTTTGGAGGCGGGTCGTCCTTGACCGTGAGAAGCTGACGGCCTGAGCCTCAGAGGCGAGAGAAGCGCACGGCCTGGGCCGGTGTCCAGTTCACAGTCAGGTCACTGCCATCCTCGGTCTTGATCTCTGTCTCGACCACGCCCTGTTCATAGAGCCAGGCCCGGCGGCGGCCGTCCTCGTGACCGAGATGCAGGGTCTCCTGCACGCGGTCCCGGTCGAGTTCCGACGTCACGGCCGCGATGACCGCGTCCAGCCCCTCGCCCGTCACCGCTGACATCGCCTGAACGTTTTCCTTGCGCGCGGCGAGCGTCACGAGCGCCTCGCGTTCGGCCGGCTCGAGAAGATCGATCTTGTTCCAGACTTCGATCAGCGGCGTGGTGCGAGCGACGCCCAGGTCTTCGAGGATGGTCTCGACATCCTTTGCCTGTTCCTCGGTTTCCGGGTGGGCGATATCGCGGACGTGGAGGATCAGATCGGCTTCGAGCACTTCTTCCAATGTGGCGCGGAAGGCCGCCACGAGTTGCGTCGGCAGGTCCGAAATAAAGCCCACCGTATCGGAGAGGATGACGTCGCGCCCTGTGGGAAGCCGCACGGCGCGCATGGTGGGATCGAGCGTGGCGAACAGCATGTCTTTCGCCAGAACCTCGGCCCCCGTCATGCGATTGAACAGCGTGGACTTACCTGCGTTGGTGTAGCCCACCAGCGCAACGATCGGATAGGGCACCTTGGCGCGCGCGGCACGGTGCAGACTGCGGGTCTTGACGACCTTCTCCAGTTGCCGCTTGAGCCGGGTCAGCTGTTCGTCGATGGCGCGGCGGTCGGCCTCGATCTGGGTTTCGCCGGGGCCGCCGACAAAGCCGAGTCCGCCGCGCTGGCGTTCGAGGTGGGTCCAGGCGCGCACAAGTCGCGTGCGCTGGTAGCTGAGAGCCGCCATTTCGACCTGAAGCACGCCTTCGCGGGTCGCGGCCCGGTCGGAGAAGATTTCGAGGATGAGTCCGGTCCGGTCGAGGAGCTTGGTTTTCCACTCGCGTTCAAGATTGCGCTGCTGGACCGGCGTGACGGGGCCATCGATCAGGACCAGCCCGATCTCCTCGGCGGCAATGCGGGCGCCCAGTTCCTCGATCTTGCCCTTTCCGAACAGCATCCCCGGTTGCGGTTTCTGAAGCCGAACGATCTGAGCCCCGACGACATCCAGGCCCGGCAACGCATGAGCAAGCGACACGGCCTCCTCAAGCGCATAACGCGCGTCACGTCTGTCAGGCTCGCTGGTGATGTCGGGATGCAGAACGAGCGCGCGGGTTTCTGTCGCGGCCGTCTTTTCCAATCTTACTCTTCACCCTCGTAAAGACTGATCGGCTGAGCCGGCATGATTGTGGAAATCGCATGCTTGTAGACGAGTTGCGACTGTCCATCGCGGCGCAGCAACACACAAAAGTTGTCGAACCAGGTGATGACACCTTGCAGCTTGACGCCATTGATCAGGAAGATGGTCACCGGAACCTTTGTCTTCCTAACGTGATTCAGAAATGCGTCCTGCAAATTCTGTCTGTCCGAAGCCATGAGCTTTTTAGCCTTTTTTCTTTCCGCCGGAAAATCACCGGCTGGTGGAACGTGGAAACAATATGTAACGCCCGATTGACGCTGGCTACCCCCAAAAAAGGCCCAATCCGGACCTTTTTCACGGCATTTCAATCGCTTCTGTACGTTAACGCCAGAACTCGGGGTTCAAAAGCGCAATGATCGCCAATGTTTCAAGGCGACCGAGAATCATGGCTGCACTGAGAATCGCCTTTGCCGCATCGTTCAGTTGAGCGAGATTCACAGGCACGTCTCCCGCAACTTCGGTCAGCGGACCGGTTGTGGACAGAGTTGCAATGGTCAAAATAATGGCGCTTTCGAAGTCGACGCCCGCCACCAGGGTCAGGCCAAGTGTGACGACAGCGATCGACATCGCGAACAGCATGAAGAACACCCATGCGACATAGGCGCCCTGCCGGCGGAGTCGCCGGGCCGCCTGCCCCGCGCCGCCGATCGACGACGGCTGGACCAGCTTTTCCATCTCCCGCAGTCCGTGCTTGTAGAGCGCATAGACCCGGAGCAGCTTGACCCCGCCCGCGGTCGTGGCCACGCCACCGCCAAAGACCGCCAGACCGAGAAGCAGCACCCCCGGCGAGCCCAGGCCCGACCAGGCCCGCGCCGTGGCCCAGTGGCTGGATTCGAACCCGGTGGTGGTCAGGAACGACGTCACCGTGAACAGCGATCCCCAAAGTGCCATCAGTCCTTCGAAAGCCGTGACCTCCAGACCCTCCTCGAAACTCGCGCCGAAATGACGGAAGAACAGCAGGGTCGACAGCGACAGGATGATGAGCAGGCCAAAGCGCAGTTCCGGATCCCGCCACAGGCTTCGCCACCCGTCGGCACGCTCGTCCGAAGAAAAGGTCAGGCGCGTCAGGGCAAACACCATGAAAAGGAGCATGAGCGCCTCGCCCGCCACGCCCGAGTTGTTGGCAGATATGCCACCCACGGGGGATATCCCGGATGTCGCCATCGTCGACATCGCGTGGCAGAACGATACCAAGGGGCTGTCCCCAGCAATCAAGAGCGCGATCCAGAGCGCGCTTGTCAGGCCCGCGTAGATCGGCAGCAGGCGAAGCGCGAACCGGACCAGACGCTCGGACGCGTCCGCGACCCGATCGATCTGCATCGTGCCGACCGCCGCGCCGCTGCCCACTTCGCGCGTGGACGAAACCTCGAAACCGCCGAGGTTCAGGGGCGCCATGACCGCGATGGCCGTGACCCAGATGAAGAGCCCGCCCATCCAGCCGACGAAGGCGCGCCAGAGATGCACGGTGGGCGGCAGACGGTCGGTTTCGAACAGTGTCAGACCCGTGGTTGTCAGGCTGGAGACCATTTCGAGATAGGCGTTGAGGAAACGCGTGTCCGGAACGGCCTCGTTGAACGGCACAGCCAGCATGACGGGCAGGACCGCGAAGGTCATCAGGATCGAGATCAGGTGGCTGCGTCCCTGCCGCCGGATGCGGTAATTCGCCGTTGCGAGCGCGATCATCGCGAAGAGCACGAGGAACAGAATCGACCAGTAGAAAAAGGCCCGCGCGGTTTCATGGTCGTTCACCGCGACACCGTGTACGGCGGGAACCATCATCGCAAGCGCACCGATCCCGAGCAGGATCACGATGAACGGCAGTTCCGCGAACCGGGCGAGCATCAGAAGAAGTCGATCGAGACCTGGAACAGCCGCTCGACCTCCGGCACGTCGTCGGCCATGGCGAAGACCACGATCACATCGCCCTCGTCGATGCGCAGGCTCCCGGTGGGCTTGACCACCTTGCCGTCCTTCATCACCGCGCCGACCAGCACGCCTTCGGGGAAGTCGATGTCGCGGATGGCCTTGCCGGCTATGGGCGACGTTCCGAGGATCTGCGCCTCGATCACCTCGGCCTCCGCGTCTCCGATCGAGTAGACGCCGCGCACCCGCCCGTGCCGGATATGGCGCAGGATCGAAGAGACCGTTGTGGCGCGCGGGTTGATGTAGGCGTCGATCTCCAGAGGCTCCATCAACGGCAGAAGCGTCGGATCGTTGATCAGCGCGATGGCCATCGGGCAGCCCGCCTGCTTGGCCCTGACGCTGGCCAGGAGGTTGGTCTTGTCGTCGTCGGTCACCGCAAGGATGGCGTCGGCGCGGTCGACGCCGGCCTCTGCCAGAAGCTCCATGTTCAGCCCGTCGCCATGCAGAACGATAGTCCGCTCCAGCGAATCCGCTGCCCGTTCGGCGCAGGCGCGGTTCTTCTCGATCACCTTCGCCCGAAGCCGGTCGGCCCGGCCCTCCAGCGCCTTGGCCACCGCCAGACCGACGTTGCCGCCGCCAACGATCACGACACGCTCCTGCCGGTGCACGGTCTTGCCGAAGATCTCGAAGGTGCGCGTCACGTCCTCGTTGTGGGATACCACGTAGACCTGGTCGTCGGCAAAAAGCTGGTCGCCCGGCTCGGGTGCGAAGAGTTTCTCGTTCCGCCGCACGCCCACGACGATGGCCCGCAGCGTCGAAAACAGGTCGGTCAGTTGCCGAAGCGGCGTGTTCAAAACCGGGCAGTCCTCGTCAAGCTGGATACCGAGAAGCTGCACCTTGCCCCCGAGAAAGAGCTCGGTGTCGAATGCCGCCGGGGCGTTCAGACGCCGCAGCGCCGCCTCGGCCACTTCGCGTTCGGGGCTGATCACCACGTCGATCGGCAGGTGGTCGCGCCGATAGAGATCGGAATAGATCGCCGTGAGATAGCTTTGCGACCTCAGACGCGCGATCTTGCGCGGGATCGAGAAGATCGAATGGGCCACCTGGCAGGTGACCATGTTCACCTCGTCCGAGAAGGTTGCTGCGATGATCATGTCCGCGTCCCGCGCGCCGGCGCGTTCCAGGATGTCGGGATAACTGGCATGGCCCGCGATACCCTGCACGTCCAGCGTATCGGTCGCCCGACGCACCAGATCGGCATTGTTGTCGACAACGGTGACGTCGTTGCGTTCACCCGAGAGGTGCCGCGCGATCTGCCAGCCGACCTGGCCCGCACCGCAGATGATGACCTTCATGGATGCCTCTTGGCCGCCCCGGTTCCCGACTGTCTGGCACGCGCGGTTAACGGGATCAAGCGCAACGAGGCTCTTGAACCCGCGCCGTGTCCGGCTAGCATCCGCTCAAAGCAAGGGAGACACTGTCCATGAAGATCACGCGAAACGGCGCGGTGCCGTCGAAACAGGGGCCAGAAAGCTATTTCACCGGCCAGGTCCGCATGGATATGGAATTCAATACCGAATCTCCCGCGCGCGTGGGCGGCGTGACGGTCACGTTCGCGCCGGGCGCGCGGACCGCATGGCACACGCATCCGCTCGGACAGACGCTGATCGTGACCGCGGGGCTTGGCTGGGCAAGGATCGAAGGCGAGCCGAAGCAGGAAATCCGCCCCGGCGACATCGTCTGGTTTCCGCCGGGCGTGCGGCACTGGCACGGGGCCGCCGACAGCACGGCCATGACCCATATCGCCATCGCGGAATCGATCGACGGCCGGCGCGTGGACTGGGCCGAGCATGTCAGCGACGAGGACTACCTCGGGGCCTGAGCCCCGGCTTCCATCGGCCCTGAAATATCCCGGGGGGCCCGGGGGGGAGCGCCCCCCGGCGGATCGCCGCCGGAGGCGGCGAAACCGCGTGTCTCACGCGTCTTCTTCTTCCTCTTCCTCGGCGACCGTCGCAACGCGCGCGCCCGAGCGCGACGAGGTCACCACGTTCAGCGACTTCAGCTTCCTGTGCAGCGCCGAGCGCTCCATGCCGACAAAGCCCGCGGTGCGGCTGATGTTGCCGCCGAACCGGTTGATCTGGGTCAGCAGGTACTCGCGCTCGAACAATTCCCGCGCCTCGCGAAGCGGCAGCGTGGCCAGGCTGCCCGAGAGGATCACGCGGCCCTCTTCGGAACCCGCCGGCTGGGCATCGCCGGGAATCTCCGAGGCCTCGATCTCGCCCTTGTCGGCACCGAGAATCAGCACGCGCTCGACGACGTTCTTCAGCTGGCGGACGTTGCCGGGCCAGTTCATCGTCTGCAGCATCGCGACCGCGTCCTCGCTCAATTCGCGCAGGGGAAGTCCCTGGGACTTGTTGAAGGCGGCGATGAAATGGCCGGCCAGTTCCGGGATGTCTTCCCTGCGCTCGGCCAGGGACGGCACGTCCACGGGCACGACGTTCAGCCGGTGATAGAGCTCCTGCCGGAAGTTGCCCGCCGCGACCTCTGCCTCGAGGTTCCGCGTCGTGGACGAGATCACGCGCAGGTCCACGCGCACCTTGTCGCCACCGCCCACGCGCTGGAACTGCTGGTCGGTCAGGACGCGCAGGATCTTGGACTGGGTGCCGCTCGGCATGTCGGCCACCTCGTCGAAATAGATCACGCCGCCATGGGCCTGCTCCAGAAGGCCCGGCTCGACGCCGCGCCCCGCCGATTCCCGGCCGAAGAGCACCTCTTCCATCCGGTCCGCCTCGATCGAGGCCGAATTGACCGACACGAAAGGCCCGTTCGCACGTTCGGAGTTGGCATGGATGTAGCGGGCCGCGATCTCCTTGCCCGCCCCGGCCGGCCCGCTGAGCATGACCCGGCCATTCGACTTCGTCACCTTGTCGAGCTGGGACTTCAGCGCGCGGAAGGCCGGCGAGGACCCGATCATCTCGGCCGTGGTGACGTCCTTGCGGCGCAGTTCGCTGTTCTCGCGGCGCAGACGCGAGGTCTCCATAGCCCGCGTGATCACCACCAGAAGCTGGTCGATGTTGAACGGTTTCTCGATGAAATCGTAGGCGCCCTGCTTGATCGCGGCGACCGCGATCTCGATGTTGCCGTGCCCCGAAATGATGATCACCGGCACTTCCGGGTTGTCGCGTTTCACGGATTTCAGGATGTCGATCCCGTCCATGTTCGAGTCCTTGAGCCAGATGTCGAGGATCATCAGCGCCGGTGGCTCCTTGTTCATCTGGGCCATCGCCTCGTCCGAGGTTCCGGCCAGACGGGTCGTGAACCCCTCGTCCTTGAGAATATCCGAGATCAGTTCACGGATATCGCGTTCGTCATCGACAATCAGAATATCGCCCATCAATTGCTCTCCTCTTTATTCGGCCACCTGCAGATCAGGCGTTGTTTCGCTTGCTGCCTCGATGGGCAGGGTTATTTCGGCCCGGGCCCCGATCTGGCCCGATCCGTCCAGCGGCTCGGCGTCGGTCAGGACCAGCGTGCCACCATGTTCCTCGATGATCTTCTTCACGATCGGCAGGCCGAGGCCTGTGCCTTTTTCACGCGTCGTGACATAGGGCTCGAACAGGCGAGAGCGATCTTCGGGAAGACCGATGCCGTTATCCGAGATGGAAATCACCGCCTTGTCACCCTGGGTGCGCATTTCGACCAGCACGCGCGGTTCATGGCCCTCGGGGGCATTGCCCTTTTCATGCAGGCTTTCGATGGCCTCGCCGGCGTTCTTGATGAGGTTGGTCAGCGCCTGCCCGATCATCGTCTGATCGAGATCCGCCGGGACCGGCGTATCGGGCACGCGGGAGTCCAGCGTCAGCGTTTCGGCGGCGGCCTCCTGCAGCGTGACAGCGTCGCGCACGATCTGCGCGAGATCCTGCCGCGTGCGCTCGGGCTCCGGCATCCGCGCGAACTTGGAGAACTCGTCGACGATACGGCGCAGATCCTCGGTCTGGCGAACGATTACGTCCGTCATCTGGTCGAGTGCGGCCGCCTCGTCGCCTGCGGCTTCACGGAACTTTCGCTTGATCCGGCCGGCGGAAAGCTGAATCGGCGTCAGGGGGTTCTTGATCTCGTGCGCGATGCGCCGCGCGACGTCGCCCCAGGCGGCCATGCGCTGCGCGGTGACAAGGTCGGTCACGTCGTCGAAGGCGATCACGTAGCCTTCCGCTTCGCTTTCCGAATTGCGCCGCGTGGCAATGCGCACGAGAAGCGTCTCGGCCACGCCGTTGCGGGAAACCCGGATTTCCTCCTGCTCCACCTCCTTGCCGCTGTCCAGCAGGCGCTGAAGCACGGCGCCGAATTCGGGCACGGCGACCTTCAGGGGAACGGACGTTTCGCTGTCTTCTTCCATCGACAGGATCCGCTCGGCCGAGCGGTTGACGAAGGTGATGTTGCCTTCGGGGTCCAGGCCGATCACGCCGGCGGTCACTGACGACAGCACGCTGTCGAACAGGCGGCGGCGGCGTTCAATCTGACGGTTCGTGGATAGCAGCGCCTCGCGCTGGCCCTTCAGTTGCCGGGTCATCTGGTTGAAGAGACGCCCGAGCATGGCGATCTCGTCGTCGCCGGGCTCTTCCGGAACCTGAACGTCGAGGTCTCCCGCGCCGACCCGCTGCGCCGCGCCGGCAAGGCGGCCCACGGGACGGGACAAGCGTTCTGCGAACCAGAGTCCCAGCCAAACCGCCGCAAGGATCAGGATCACCGCGAAACCGAGGTAGAGAAGGCCGAATTCGAACACGATGCGTCCGCGCTCGGCCTCGAGCTGGTTGTAGAGCGTTGCGGTCGCCGCAGCCTCGTCGAGCAGCCCCAGAATCGCACCGTCCACCGTGCGGCTGATGTAGAGATACCGGTCGGGAAAGGCATCGAGCCGCATAAGGGCGCGCAGTTCATCGACATCCAGGTCCTGGATCATGACGATCTCGCCTTCGCCTGCGCGGGTCAGGGCGTCCTTGCCGGGTTCCTCGAAGTCGAAAAGGTAGGACCTTTCTCCCCGCGCCCGGATGTCGCCGGTGCCGTCGATCACGAAGGCTTCGCGCAGACCGCGCTGAACCAACGCCTGCCCCTGCCCCAGCAACTGGCGCAGTTCGCCGTCGGACACGAAGACCGTACGCGCACGGGCCGCATTCAGAAATTCGGCAAGAGCGCGGGCGTCGTCCTGAAGGTCTCGCCGCTCATCCTCCTGATAGGCTTCGGCAGCGGACAGCGAGGCGCCGACCACCCCGCGGACGCGTTCCGAGAACCATCCCTCAAGACCGACGTTCACCGTCAGGCCAGCGAAAACGGCGACGGTCACAGTTGGGATCAGTGCGATCAGGGCGAAGACCCCGGTCAGGCGCAAGTGCAGGCGGGAACCTGCCGATTTCGCGCGCCGGGCTGCGATCATCGAAGCGATCCGGGCCAGAACCAGCGCCGCAACGACCAGCACATAGACAAGGTCGGCCAGCAGAACGAGTCGCAGGGAGAAGGTGGTTGTGGATCGATCGAGCGGACCGAGGACGAGGAAAGTCAGCAGCGCAAGCACCGGGCCAAGGATGACCAGCCCAAGGGTTGCAGCGTTTTGAAAACGACGCAAACGCCTGATACGGCTCAATTTTTCCCAGGTCTGTGCCCGTGCGCGCCCCGCCAAAGGGTGCCTCCAAATGATGTGCCGCTGGTCGCGGCGACCGCCCAATATCGGTGACCTTATTTATCCACAGTCGCGAATTGGCCACTCTATGTTGCGGTTTTACATCAATTTGCGGCGCCGTGTCACGCGGATATCGAGATCCGTGATCTTCTTTCTCAGCGTATTCCGGTTAATCCCGAGTAAATCCGCGCACTTGGCCTGATTACCACCGGTAGCGTCCAAAGCTATTCCTATCAAAGGGGTTTCCACTTCGCGGAGGATTCTCTGGTACAGGCCGGGGGGGGGCAGTTGACCGCCGTGGAGGTCGAAATACCGGCGCAGATGCTTTGCAATGGAGGCGGAAAGCTTGTCTCCGTCGCTGCCCCCGGTCAGGGGCTCGATCGCGGGCTGGTTGCCAAGTACCAGTTCGACCTCTGAGCGGCTGATCCGCTCTTCGCCGCCGGTCAGCGCGAGGCGGCGCACGGTGTTTTCCAGTTGCCGAACGTTGCCGGGCCAGGAATAGGCGCGGATGAGTTCCAGGGCATCCTTTTCGAAGGCGCGAACCGGCAAGCCGTCGCGTTCCGCGCGGGCCAGGAAGTGCTCGGTCAGAAGCTGGATATCCTCGACCCGTTCGCGCAGGCTGGGAACGGTCAGCGTGACGCCGCCCAGCCGATAGAACAGGTCCTGCCGGAATGTGCCCTTGTCGAGTCGATCGGCAAGGGCGGCCTGGCTGGTGGCCATTACGCGCGGACCGCTGTCGCCGAAACTGTCCAGCATGCGGACGATCCGGGCCTGCGCATCCTCGGACAGGTCCGCGACCTCGTCGAACAGCAGGGTTCCGTTGCGCGCGCGGCTGATCAGCGTGGCGGGCCCGTCCATAGTCACGAGGTCGGCTGCCGTCGCCACGACGAACGGCAGGGTGCGCCGGTCGGACAGGTCGTGGATCGCGCGCGCGATCAGCGATTTGCCGGTGCCGCTTTCGCCGGTGATCAGGACCGGAAGATCGGCGTTCATCACCCGTGCCACGAGCCGGTAGAGCGCCTGCATCGCCGGCGTGCGTCCCACTAGCGGCAGATCGTCGCCGGCCTCGGTGTCGACCTCGCCACGCGGCTGCGGCGCACGGCGCTTGACCTCAAGCGCCCGATTGGCGCGCTTCATCAGGTCCGGCAGGTCGAAAGGTTTTGGCAGATAGTCGTAGGCGTCGGCCTCGTTCGCCTGGATGGCGGTCATGATGGTGTTTTGCGCGGAGATGACGATCACCGGCAGGCCGGGGCGCAGTTCGTTGATCTTCGGCAACTGCTCCAGCCCGTTTCCGTCCGGCATCATGACGTCCGAGATCACGAGGTCGCCCTTGCCCTCTTCGACCCAGCGCATCAGCGTGACAAGGGACGAAGTGGCATGGACCTTGCACCCCGCACGGGTCAGAGCCTGCGTCAGCACCGTGCGGATGGTGCGATCGTCGTCTGCCACCAGAATGGTGCCGTCCATGTCCTACCCCTTTTGCTTGTCGTTGCCGCCGTCGCCGCTGCCTCGCGGCGCGACGGGAAGTGAAATTCGGAAAACCGTGCGGCCGGGAACGCTGTCGACGCTGACCCAGCCTTCGTGGTCGGAGATGATCTTCGAGACCAGCGCCAATCCCAGACCCGTGCCGTTCTCGCGGCCCGAAACGAAGGGCTCGAACGCCTCCGCGGCGATCTCGGGCGGCAGGCCCGGACCATCGTCCATGATCTCGACCTGCAGCGGCAACGCGGCGGTGCCATCCTTGCGGCGGAGCCTGAGCGACATGTCGTAGAAGGTGCGGATCGTGATCTGTCCCGGCTCGCCCCGCGCCGCCTCGGCGGCGTTCTTCAAGAGGTTCAGGAAAACCTGCACCATCTGGTCGCTGTCGACCCAGGTGGCGGGCAGAGACGGATCGTACTCCTCGACGATCTTCATATGGGCTGCGAAACCCACCGCGGCGGACTTGCGCGCGCGGTCCAGAAGGTCGTGAACATTGACGGCCCTGCGCTCGGGCGGACGGAGATTTCCGAACTGTTCGACCTGCTCCAGAAGCTTCACGATCCGCCGCGTCTCGCTGACGATCAGGTCGGTAAGCTCGAGGTCTTCCTTGGCGAGGTTCATGCTTAGCAGCTGCGCCGCTCCGGTGATGCCGGCCAGCGGGTTCTTGATCTCGTGGGCCAGCATCTCGGCCATGCCAATGGCCGACCGCGCCGCCGATTTCACCGACATCGACCGTCCCAGACGGTCGGCGATCATGCGCGGCTCCATCAGCACGAGAACGAAGCCCGGCATGCTGGTCATCGGAGCCATCTGGATGTTGCAGTTCACCGGTTGCGTGTTGCCCGAGCCGACATCGACGTTGTTCATGAACAGAGAGGACTGATCGGTGCGCACCCGCTTGAACTGGTCGTCGAGCGGCGCGTCGATCGCGAGGATGTCGAACACGGGCGCACCGCGCACGGACCGCGACGACGCGTTCAGAAAGCTTTCGGCGGCCGGGTTCACCTCGGCGATGATGTCGCCGGGATCGAGAAGGAAGGCAGGGATCGGAAGCGACTGCCAGAGGTTCTCCTGAAAGACGTTCATGCCGCCCGCCTTTCCTGGCCGAGAAGCGCCGGACGAAGGGCCTTGCGCACGTCGCTCGGCGGCGCGGTAAGCACGAGTTTCCTAAGATCCGGCGGGGTTCCGACCCGGTCCATGTACCAGCCGAGATGCTTGCGGACGACGCGCGCGCCCAACTCATCGCCATAGAAGTCCAGCGTGGCGTCGTAGTGACCACGGACCATGGCGGCAAAGTCGTCGCCTTCGGGCACCTCGGGCGCCGGACCGTGTCCGAGGGCATGCGCGATCTCGGCCAACCGCCAGGGCGCGCCCTGGATACCGCGTCCGACCATCACGCCATCGGCGCCCGACTGCGTCAGCGCCGCCTTCGCATCCGCGGGCGTCACGATATCGCCGTTGGCGACCACGGGAACCGAGACCGCCTCCTTCACTGCGCGAATGGCCTTCCAGTCAGCGCGGCCCTTGTAGAACTGGCACCTGGTGCGTCCATGAACGGTAATCATCCGCACGCCCGCGGCTTCGGCCCGCGTTGCGATATCCGGGGCATTCAGGCAGTCGTCGTCCCAGCCGAGCCGCATCTTCAGGGTGACCGGCACATCGACGGCGCTCACCACGGCTTCGATCAGGCTGAGCGCGTGATCCGGCGTTTTCATGAGCGCGGAGCCGGACAGCCCGCCCGTTACTTTCTTGGCCGGACAGCCCATGTTGATGTCGATGATCTTCGCACCGTTCGCGGCGACCATCCGCGCCGCCTCGGCCATCCAGCGCGCATCGCGTCCGGCAAGCTGCACCGAGGTGGCCGCTTCGCCGAACCCCAGTTCGGCCCGCTCGCGGACACCGGGTTTGGCCTGCACCATTTCCTGGCTGGCGACCATCTCGCTGACGACAAGCCCCGCGCCGAAACGCGCGACAAGCTGCCGGAACGGCAGGTCGGTAATCCCGGCCATGGGGGCCAGGAACACGGGGGGATCCAGACGAATGTCCGAAAGGGCGATTGTCATGCCAAAACCTTGTGCAGTCGCATCAGAACTAGGCTGCCGGGGTGGAACCCTCAAACCTATCAGGCTCAAAAAGCCTCTCGAAATGGCATATGCTTAAAAATTGTGCACATCAACCTGCAAAGCGTCGCCATTGTCAGCAGAGCCATCACGCCCTAGACGTGTCACAAGGCCCGACCACAGCATATGGACCGCGTCCGGACCCGGCCCTTCCGGATCATGCGCGGACCGAACAGGAATGAACCCGATGGACATCCGTCTTGGCAACGGATTCGACGTGCACAGCTTCGTTTCCGGAGATCACGTCATTCTTTGCGGTGTGCGCATCCCGCACGACAAAGCGCTGAGCGGCCATTCGGACGCCGACGTGGGTATGCACGCGATCACCGACGCGATCTATGGCGCCCTGGCCGATGGAGATATCGGCCAGCATTTTCCGCCGTCCGACCCGCAATGGAAAGGCGCAGCCAGCCATATCTTTCTGGAGCACGCGGCGGAACGGGCGCAAAACCGCGGCTTTCACATCGCCAATGTCGATTGCACCCTGATCTGCGAACGCCCCAAGATCGGCCCGCATGCTGCTGCGATGCGCGCCGAGCTGGCCCGTATCCTCGGCATCGAGATGGGCCGCGTGAGCGTCAAGGCGACGACATCCGAGAAGCTGGGCTTTACCGGCCGCGAGGAAGGCATTGCCGCCATCGCCACGGCAACGCTGGTGGCGTCATGAGGCGGCTGGTCCTGTCCTTCTTCGGCGCGGGCTACCTGCGCCCCGCACCTGGCACATGGGGATCGCTGGCCGCCCTGCCCGCGGCCTGGGCCATACATACCGTCGCCGGGCCCATTGCGCTGATCGTCGGAGCGGCACTCCTTTACGTGGTCGGTGTCTGGCTGACTGCGCAGGAAACCGCCTCGGGCGACGATCACGACCCGTCCTGGATCGTCATCGATGAGGTGGTGGGCCAGTGGATCGCATTGCTCCCGGTGTCGCTGGGCGCCTATTCGGCCGGCGTCGAGATGCACCGGCTCTGGCCCGGCTTCGTCGTCGCCTTCGTGTTCTTCCGTCTCTTCGACGTCTGGAAGCCGTGGCTTGTCGGACAGGCCGACCGGCGGGGCGACGCAACCGGGGTCATGCTGGACGATGTCTGGGCCGGACTATTCGCCGCGATCGTCGTCGTGCTGTCGGCCGCACTGGCCCATGCGGGCTTTATCGCCGGGGTTGCCAACCAGCCATGAGCGCGGAAGCCCTGATTGACGTCGCCCGCCGGCTGAACCTTCGGATCGCAACCGCCGAAAGCTGCACGGGCGGCATGGTTTCGGCGGCGCTCACCGACATTCCCGGATCGTCTGCCGTGTTCGACCGCGGCTTCGTCACCTACTCCAACAGCGCCAAGACGGACATGCTTGGCGTTCCGGCAGAGGTAATATCCACCCATGGCGCGGTCTCGGAGGAAGTGGCGCGGGCGATGGCGGAAGGCACAATCGCGCGGTCCGTTGCGGACCTCGCCGTGTCGGTCACTGGCATCGCGGGGCCTGGCGGCTCAGAACACAAGCCCGAAGGCCGGGTCTGCTTCGGGATCGCGCGACGGGGCGGACAAACACAGACAGAAACTGTCGATTTCGGCGCCCTCGGGCGCGAGAACGTGCGCCGAGTCACTGTCAACCACGCGCTGATGCTCCTGATGGAAGCAGCTTTGCACAGCGCCTAACTTTTAATCATTCAGCCCGATATCGCGCAAATAATGCGGGCAGTTCCGTTTTTGCTGAACAATTAATCCCGCTCTGCACGCTTTGCCGCTTTTCCTCGCAGCCCCGACACGGTTCCTGACCCGCAACCAAAAAATGGAGGGAAGGATATGGTTGGGGCAGATACCGCCTGGATCATCGTTGCGACGGCGCTTGTGCTGTTCATGACATTGCCGGGACTGGCGCTGTTCTACGGGGGCCTCGTGCGCTCGCGGAACGTGCTGAGCGTTTTCATGCATTGCTATGCTATCGCCTGCCTGATGAGCGTGGCGTGGTTCGTTGCGGGCTATTCGATCGCCTTCGGCGACGGCAATGCCTATTGGGGCGGCCTGGGCAAGATGTTCCTGGCGGGCGTCGATGCCGAAAGCCTGTCGGGCACACTGCCCGAGATCCTGTTCTTCGCCTTCCAGATGACTTTCGCGATCATCACCCCGGCGCTGATCGTGGGCGCCTATGTGGAACGCGTGAACTTCGGCTTCGTGCTGATCTTCTCGACCCTCTGGATGCTTCTGTGCTACGCGCCCGTCGTCCACTGGATCTGGGGCGGCGGGATGCTGGCCGATGGCGGCATCTTCGGCGAGACCGGAGCGCGCGACTTCGCGGGCGGCATCGTGGTGCACCAGACCGCTGGTCTTGCGGCGCTGATCCTGGCAGTCATGCTGGGCGCGCGGCGCGACCGCACCAAGCCGCCGCACAATCCGGGCTACGTCATGATCGGCGCGGCGATGCTGTGGGTCGGCTGGTTCGGCTTCAACGGCGGTTCGCAACTGGCCGCCGACGGAGGCGCGGCGATGGCGCTGACGGTCACACATATCTCGGCCGCCACCGCCTCGCTGACCTGGGCGCTCTGGGAGCGGATCAAGTACGGCAAGGCCTCGCTTGTCGGCATGGTCACGGGCACCATCGCCGGTCTCGCTTCGATCACGCCCGCCTCGGGCTTCGTCGGACCGGTCGAGGCGCTGATCATCGGCGCGATTGCCGGCATCCTCTGCCAGGAGGCCGTGAACCTCATCCGCAACAAGCTGAAGATCGACGACACGCTCGACGTATTCGCGGTGCATGGCGTGGGCGGCATCTTCGGCACGATCATGATCGCCGTCTTCGGGGCCGGAAGCTGGGCCGCGCAGCTGGGCAGCCTCCTGATCGTCGGCATTTTCACGACTGTTGTGACGGTGATCGTCGCCCTGATCGCGAAAGCCGCCGTGGGCATGCGCGTGGACGCCGAAACCGAGGAAACCGGGCTCGATCTCTCGCAGCATGGCGAGCGCGCCTACGACGTCACGTCGTAGGTCATTGTCAACACTTGGCGATCAAGGGGGCTTCGGCCCCCTTTTTCGTGTCGGTGAAGGGCTGTTTTGACGAAAGTTGACTTGCTTTCACCTTCTTGGACTGGTTCCTTGTGCTCAAAGAAGAATAATCAGGGAGACTTCTTCATGGACAAACGCAAGGAAACCTATCTCGCCCGTCAGGCAATGCGCCTGACAAGAGGCGAGATCAACCGCCGCCGCTTCATCATGTCGGCGCTGGCCACCGGGGTCACGCTTCCGACGGCGATGGGCCTGGCCGGCCGCGCAGAGGCGCAGACACCCAAGAAGGGCGGCGTATTCCGGATGGCGGTGGGCCACGGCTCGACCACAGACTCGCTTGATCCGGCGACGACCGAAAACGATTTCGGCACCACCGTGAACTATTCGCGTGGCAACTGCCTGATGGAAGTCGACAAGACCGGCAACCTGGTTCCCGAACTTGCCGAGAGCGTCGACACCTCGGACGCCAAGACCTGGGTGTTCAACCTGCGCAAGGGCGTCGAGTTCCACAACGGCAAGACGCTGACCCCCGAAGACGTGATCGCCTCGATCAACCATCACCGGGGCGAAGACTCGAAATCGGCCGCCAAGGGCCTTGTCAGCCAGATCACCGATATCCGGAAGGACGGTGACAACCAGGTCGTGTTCGAGCTTGCGGGCGCCAACGCGGACTTCCCCTACATCATGTCGGATTATCACCTGATCATCATGGCTTCGGCCGATGGATCGGTCGATGGACAGGATCCGAACGGCACCGGCGGCTATGTCGTCGAAACCTTCGAACCGGGCGTGCGCGCGATCTTCAACCGCCATCCGAACTACTTCAAGGACGGAGCCGCGCATTTCGACCGCTTCGAGCTTCTCTCGATCCTCGACGTGACCGCACGCCAGAACGCCGTGATGAACGGCGACGTGGACTATTCGGGCGATATCGACCCCAAGACCGTGGCGCTTCTGGGCCGCGTGCCGACGCTGGACATCCTGACGGCCACAGGCACCCAGCACTATACTTTCCCGATGCGCCTCGCGGTCGAACCCTTCGACAACTACGACCTGCGCATGGCGCTGAAATACGCGATCAAGCGGCAGGAACTGGTCGAGAAGATCCTTCTGGGCTACGGCGAGGCTGGCAACGACGTACCCGTCAACGCCTCCATGCCGTTCTTCAACACCGATCTGCCGGTGCATGAGTTCGACCCCGAGAAGGCGGCCGAGCACTACAAGAAGTCCGGTCACTCCGGTCCGATCCAGCTGTCCGCGGCCGATGCGGCCTTCGCCGGCGCGGTCGACGCCGCCCAGCTGATCGCGGCCTCGGCCAAGGAAGCCGGGATCGAGATCGAAGTCGTGCGCGAACCGTCTGACGGCTACTGGTCGAACGTCTGGAACAAGAAGGGCTGGTGCGCCTGCTACTGGTCGGGACGCCCGACGCAGGACTGGATGTACTCGTCGGCCTATGTCGCGGAAACCGAGTGGAACGACACCGCTTGGCGCGACACAGAAGCCGCCACGCGCTTCAACGAACTGGTTCTGCAGGCCCGCTCGGAAACCGACGAAGCCGCGCGCAAGAACCAGTACTGGGAAGCCCAGTCGCTGCTCCAGAACGACGGTGGTGCCATCGTCGCAATGTTCGCCAGCTATATCTCGGCGCATTCCAAGGCGCTGGCCCACGACGAGGCCGTGGCCGCGAACTGGGCCAACGACGGCAACAAGGCGCAGGAGCGCTGGTGGTTCGCTTGATGCGGACTGTGAATTCATGACAATGAAACGGCGCCCCTCGGGGCGCCGTCCTCGTTTGCAGGGCGATTTCCCAGCGATGATAAAGTCGGACCGGTTGAGGCTCTGCCTCTGGGATTCCGATCTGGCAGACAAGGCGAAGCGCACTGCGCTCGAAGCCGCGCTGCACCGGATTCTGACCCCGGGCGTCACGCGTCATTTGCCTGAAACGATGCAGCTTGGAGCCGCCGCAGACGCGCCTCGCGTCTGGATCGATGCCAGACGCATGGAATCTCAAGTCTTGCTGATCCGCGACCAAGACAGCGCCCTGATAGGCCTGATCCTTCTGGCGCCCGGTATCCCTATGTGCAGTGAGGACGAGGCCCACATCGGGTACCTTCTGGCGCAGCAGAGCTGGGGCAAGGGGGTCGCCACCGAGGCGCTTCAGGCGCTGATCCTTTGGCTTTCCAAACATCGGAGCGGCCGGCTCGTAGCCGGCGTCGACAGCGAGAACGCGGCATCCGCCCGCGTACTGGGAAAGCTGGGCTTCAAGCCCATGACGGAAAACACGCCAGGGGCAGCGGTGCTCTATTCACGCGACCTTGGTTAGGCCAGACGCGGAAGACTCCCGCCTATTCGCCCTCCAGCGCCACCGACACCGGTGCCAGCGTGACGTCGCCGCCCGCATCCGCGGCCCATGCTGAAACGGCTGCAATCGTGCCGGGACGGGCATGTCCGACCAGGATGACCGCGTCGCTCTGGCGGGCGCGGAAGGCTGCCCGATCGAGGGTGCGTCGGATCTGTTCGTCGGTCTCGTTGTCGTCGTCGAGCATGCGGAAGATGAGCCCGGTCGGAAGGCCGGCCCTTTCGGCCTGCTGATGCGCCGTGTTCAGACCGCGCGGGAAAGTGATCAGCCCGTGTCCGGTGTCGCCGATGACCGCAACGACCTGGGCCACAGCATCCCGGTCGGACTGGAAGCTGGAGCCGGAGACGTCCATCACCGCCACAGCCTCGGGGATTCGCTCGAGATTGACGCTCAGCGCCACCTCGACATCCTGCGGAGATGCACCGGAGGGCAGCGACGGTATCATCACGACCTCGCGCCCCGCGCGCCGGTATTCCGCCGCGATTGCTTCGGCCTCAGGCGAACCCGCATCGACCGCAAACCCCACGGTCTGTGGAAGGCGGCGCAGGTCCGCGTCGGACAGCGCTGCCGGCCCTTCGTGCAACAGCACGACGGAAACGACCGCCGCACCGGCAGGGACATCGAACTCCATGGCGAAGGCACGAAGCGCCGGCCCTTCCGCGGTCGCGGTCGCACCGGCACTGTCTTCGGTTCCGTCCTCTTCCGTTTCCGGCACCAAACCTTCGGTCGCGGGAGTGCCTGGCAGCCGACGCACCACGGGAATCGTGTCATCATCCCCGCCGATGGTGGGCAGGCGGTTGACCTCGACGCCTTCGGCGCGGTCCTGGAACGTCTCGACAGGCGTGAAGAACTGCGAGTCGCTGCCATCCACCGTCGCCACGCCCCCGCTGTCGGGCGTCTCGGCCACTTCGGGGGCTACGGCAGGCGCCTCGGGTTGTTCGGTCCGGGCGACATCGGGCTCGGGCTGCGAGACTTCAGGTGCCGAAGGCGGGGTTGGCGCAAGTACGGGCGCTTCCGGCTGCGCCGCATCGGGCTGCGCCGCAACGTCGGTATCAGCGGGGGCCGGTTCGGGTTCCGGCATGCGCACGCCCTCAAGCGTCGGCGCATCGCCGACCTGTGGCGCTGCGGGCGAAGCCGGTCCATCGCTCTCGGTCTCAATGGCCGGGGCGCTGTCGATCGACACCGGCGGGCTGTCGCCGGTTTCCGCCGGCAGCGCGGCGACCTCGGTTTCCGCGACGGGCGCGGTATCGGCGGTTGCGCCGTCGCTGACTTCCAGTCCCTCGGTCTCGGGGGCGTCCAGGGCCAGGGGCGAGGCGGTGTCTGTTTCCGGTGCGGCAATCGGCGTCTCGGGCGTCTCGAGCGACGGCGACGCCGGCACTCCGGCAAGATTGCCGGAACTGCCCACACGGTCGGCTTCACCGCTTTCGGGCGCCGCGACTTCATCGGCCACGGCCGGGACATCGCCCAGGCCCGAGGGCCCTTCGACGGAAGGCTGCGGAACGTCCAGCGACGATGTGTCAAAGGCGGGAGGCGTTTCCACAACATCCGTGGGCGGCAGCACGCCGGTCACGATCTCATCGGCGCCGGGCGTTTCTTCCGTTCCGGGAAGAACGGGCTCGGTCTCCACGCGCGCCTGATCGAATTCGGACCCGCCCGGCACATCGACCGGGCTTGCTTCGGGTTTGGGAAAACTGAGTTGCTGACGGTCCATCGTCTGGTTCGACACCAGAAGAAGGCCAGCGCCTACAACACCACCCCACAAAATGCCTGCAAGGAAGCCGCGTCCCAACGCACTCTCCTCCGCTCTGCTCAAATGCCAATGGGCGCCTTGACGATCTCCGGCGCCTCTCCCACAAGTATACCGGCGCTTTCGGGCGCTGACACCCCATATCTTCACGCCATCGTGCGAGAGACGCCAAAATGCTGCTACTGATCGACAATTACGACAGCTTCACCTTCAATCTCGTCCATTATCTGGGCGAATTGGGCGCCGAATGCGTGGTGAAACGCAATGACGCGCTGGATGTTCAGCAGGCGATGGCGATGAAACCTTCCGGGATCATCCTCTCTCCCGGCCCCTGCGACCCGGACAAGGCGGGCATTTGCCTGGCGCTCACCGAGGCGGCGGCGGAGACCGACACGCCCCTTCTCGGCGTCTGCCTCGGGCACCAGACCATCGGCCAGGCCTTCGGGGGTCGCGTCGTCCGCGCGGGCCAGATCGTGCATGGCAAGATGGGCGCGATGCACCACGACGGCAAATCGGTCTTCAAGGGCCTGCCCTCGCCGCTCTCGGCCACCCGCTACCACTCGCTGATCGTCGAGCGCGAGACGCTGCCCGACTGCCTTGAAGTCACGGCTTGGCTGGAAGACGGGACCATCATGGGCCTGATGCACAGGACAAAGCCTATTCACGGCGTGCAGTTCCACCCCGAGAGCATCCGCTCGGAGCATGGCCATGCCATGCTGAAGAATTTCCTAGACCTGGTTCCGGTACCCGCATGACTGACGCAATGAAGCCACTGATCTACGCCGCCTCCGAAGGCCCTCTCTCCCGCGCACAGGCCGAGGAAGCCTTCGAGATCATCTTCGAAGGCAACGCCACGCCCGCGCAGCTGGGCGGTTTCCTGATGGCGATGCGCGCACGCGGCGAGTCGGTCGCCGAATACGCCGCCGCAGCCGCCGTGATGCGCGCCAAATGCGCCGCCGTGCGCGCGCCCGAGGGCGCCATGGATATCGTCGGCACCGGCGGCGACGGCATGGGCACGCTCAACATCTCGACCGCTACCGCTTTCGTCGTGGCCGGCGCCGGCGTGCCGGTGGCCAAGCACGGCAACCGTAACCTCTCGTCCAAATCCGGCGCGGCAGATCTGCAGTCGCAGCTTGGGATTAACGTGATGGTCGGCCCGGAAGTGGTTGAAAAGGCTTTGAGAGAGGTCGGCATAGGCTTCATGATGGCGCCGATGCACCACCCGGCGATGAAACACGTCATGCCCGTGCGGATGGAACTCGGCTCCAAGACCATCTTCAACATCCTCGGTCCGCTGACCAACCCCGCCGGTGTCAAACGCCAGCTCACCGGCGCCTTCGCCGTCGACCTGATCTTCCCGATGGCCGAAACGCTGCAGCAATTGGGGTCCGAGGTAGCCTGGCTGGTTCACGGCCATGACGGCACCGACGAAATTTCGATCTCAGGCCCGACCGACGCCGCGATCCTGAAGGACGGGAAGATCCGCTCGGCCACACTTCACCCCGAGGATGCCGGCCTGCCGGTGCATCCCTTCCGCGACATACTTGGCGGCACGCCCGAGGAAAACGCGCAGGCCTTCCGGGACCTGCTCGAAGGCGCCACAGGCGCCTATCGCGATGCGGTCCTGCTGAACGCCGCCGCCGCGCTTGTCATCGCCGAGAAGGCCGCCGGCCTGAAGGAAGGCGTCGAGATCGCGGCCGAGAGCATCGACAGCGGCAGGGCGAAGGAAAAGGTCGAGGGGCTGGCCCGCGTCACCTCGGACGCATGACGCCGAAGCGCCTTGCCGGGTGGGCCGACCTGCCCTTCTTCAGCGACGACTGGCCCGCGCTTGCAGCCCGGATCGACAGCGATCCGCGCGAGGTCCTGCCGCCCGCATCCCAACGCTTCGCCGCCCTTGAACACACGCCGCCCGAGGCGACCCGCGTCGTCATACTTGGCCAGGATCCCTACCCGACCCCCGGCCACGCGCACGGGTTCGCCTTCTCGGTCACGCCGGACACGCCGCTGCCAAAATCCCTCAGAAACATCTTCCGCGAACTCGAGGACGATATCGGGGCCACACCGGCCACCGGGGACCTGACCCACTGGGCCGACCAGGGCGTTCTCCTCCTCAACACGGCGCTGACCGTGCCGTCGGGCGATGCAGGCGGGCACGTGGCGCTCGGATGGCAGCGGCTGACCGAGCAGGTTCTGGCCCGCCTCTCGGACCGGCCGCGCGCTTTTCTCCTCTGGGGCAAACATGCCCAGTCCATGCGGCAACACGTAACCGGAGCGGACCATCTCTTCATCGAGACCGCCCACCCCTCGCCCCTGTCGGCCTATCGCGGGTTCTTCGGCTCGCGCCCCTTCAGCCGGGTGAACGCGTGGCTCGAAGCCCAGGGCGATGCCGGAATCCGCTGGGCCTGACGCATCCTGCCGATAACGCCTTCTTTCCTCTTGGCGAAAATACTTCGGGGTGCGGGGCAGAGCCCCGCTGATCCTGCACCGCGGACTGGCACCGGCCATCAAGGGCGCTTTTCACCGCCCCGCCAACGCGCTATTCCCGTCCTCATGACAAACGTTCTCGACCGCATCAAAGCCTACAAGCTTGAAGAAATCGCCGCCGCCAAGGCACGGACCCCGCTTGCCGATCTCGAAGCCCAGGCCCGCGCGGCCGGCGCGCCGCGCGGCTTTGCCCGGGCGCTCTTCGCCGCTGCGGAGGCCGGCTATGGCCTGATCGCCGAAATCAAGAAGGCCAGCCCCTCAAAAGGTTTGATCCGCGCCGATTTCGACCCGCCCGCGTTGGCCCGCGCCTATGAGGCCGGCGGCGCGACTTGCCTGTCCGTTCTGACGGACACACCCTCGTTCCAGGGAGCCCCGGAATACCTGACCGCCGCGCGGAACGCGGTCTCGCTGCCCTGCCTCCGGAAGGATTTTCTCTACGACACCTACCAGGTTGCCGAGGCGCGCGCCTGGGGAGCGGACTGCATCCTGATCATCATGGCGAGCGTTACCGACGCGCAGGCGGCCGAACTGGAAGCGGCCGCATTCGACTGGGGCATGGACGTGCTGGTCGAGGTCCATGACGAGGAGGAGCTGGACCGCGCGCTGGCGCTTCGTTCGCCGCTTCTGGGCGTCAACAACCGCAATCTCAAGACCTTCGAAACCGATCTCGGCACCACCGAGCGCCTTGCCACCCGCGTGCCGGAGGGCAAGCTCCTGGTGGCCGAAAGCGGCCTTTTCACCCCGGCCGACCTGGCCCGGTTGGCCACCTCCAGCAACGCGCGCTGCTTCCTTATCGGAGAAAGCCTCATGCGCCAGGAAGACGTCGCCGCGGCAACCCGCGCGATCCTGGCCGATCCCGTTCCCGCGAAGGGAGCGGCGTGATGTCGGGCCTCACCCATTTCGACGCGCAGGGCCAGGCGCATATGGTCGATGTCTCGGAAAAGGCCCATACCGACCGTATCGCAGTGGCCGAAGGCTACGTCAGGATGACGCCGGAAACCCTTGATATGATTACAGAAGGACGCGCCAAGAAGGGCGACGTTCTCTCGGTCGCACGGTTGGCGGGGATCATGGGGGCCAAGAAAACCTCCGAGTTGATCCCGCTTTGCCATCCACTGCCAATCACGAAGGTTGCGCTGGAACTTACCGCTGATCCGGAGCGGCCCGGCGTCCGGGTCGAGGCGACCGTGAAGACCTCGGGTCAGACCGGCGTCGAGATGGAGGCGCTGACCGCCGTGGCGACTGCCTGTCTCACGATCTACGACATGGTCAAGGCTGTCGAGAAGGGCATGGTCATCGAGGATATCCGCCTCGTCCTGAAGGACGGCGGCAAGTCCGGGCGGTACGAGGCGCCGGCGTGATCTCCGTCGACGAGGCGCTGGGTCACATCTTCGACCTTGTCGTACCGACGGGGGTCGAGACTGTACCGCTGCGCTCTGCCGCCGGGCGCATCCTGGCGGCGCCGGTCGCCGCCGCACGGAACCAGCCGCCATTCGCCGTATCCGTCATGGATGGCTTTGCCATCGCCACGACCGATGCCAATCCGGGCGACGGATTCCATGTCATCGGAGAAGCCGCCGCCGGCCACGCCTACAAGGGCGCCGTTGGCCCTGGCGAGGCAGTCCGCATCTTTACCGGAGCGCCCGTTCCGGATGGCGCCGCGCGTGTCATCATACAGGAAGACGCCACGCGCGAGGGCGATTGGATTGTTCTTGGCGAGAAAATCGATTCAAAGCTGTATATCAGAGAGATAGGTGCCGATTTTAAGATCGGCCAAACCCTTGATCCGCCGCTTGTCCTTTCTCCTGCGCATGTCTCGCTCATCGCCTCGATGAACGTGCCCGAGGTGACCGTCGCGCGCCGACCAAGGGTGGCCCTGATCGCCACCGGCGATGAACTTGTCATGCCGGGCGAGACTCCCGGCCCCGACCAGATCATCGCGTCGAACAGTTTCGGCATTGCCGCCGCGCTGGAGCAGGACGGCGCAGAGACGCGCCTTCTGCCCATCGCGCGCGACAACGCGGCGAGCCTTGAAGCCTGTTTCGCTCTGGCGACCGGCACCGACCTGATCGTGACGATCGGCGGCGCCTCCGTCGGCGATCACGACCTCGTCGGGCAGGTCGCCGCCGACCTTGGAATGGAGCGCGCCTTCTACAAGATCGCGATGCGCCCCGGCAAACCGCTCATGGCTGGACGCCTGAATGGAACTCCGATGATAGGACTTCCCGGAAATCCCGTTTCTTCAATGGTTTGCGCTCATATCTTCGTACGACCTATGGTTCGCGCAATGCAGGGGTTACCCAAGGTCGCGCTGCCCATGCGCAGCGCACCGCTCGTGGCTCCCATCGGCCCGAACGGTCCCCGGCAGCATTACATGCGCGCAACTCTCTCGGACGACGGGATCACTGTCGCCGACCGCCAGGACAGCGCGCTTCTGTCAGTACTGGCCAGCGCCAACGTTCTGGCGGTCCGCCCACCCCATGACGGCAGCCGCGAGGCAGGCGACGAAATCGCATTCATCGAATATTAACCAATCATTGACACAAAAAGGGAACGAGAGTAGAACATCGGCTGAACACATGCGCGAATGCGCAGGGCCGAGCAGAGGAGGTTTGCATCAATGCTGACCCGTAAACAACTGGATTTGCTTGAATTCATCCACAGGCGCGTTCAACGCGACGGCGTTCCGCCTTCGTTCGATGAAATGAAGGAGGCGCTGGACCTGCGGTCCAAGTCCGGCATTCATCGCCTGATCACGGCACTGGAAGAGCGTGGCTTCATCCGCCGCCTCGCCCACCGCGCCCGCGCCATCGAGATCGTCAAGCTTCCCGACAGTCTCGACAAGGGAAAGACCTTCGTGCCTCGCGTCATCGAAGGCGACAGGCCCGACACGCCACCGCCGGCCCGCGCCATGCCGGTCGAAGCCCAGGCAATGGAACTGCCCGTCATGGGCCGGATCGCCGCCGGTGTGCCGATCGCGGCGATCAGCGAGGTCAGCCACCACGTCGCGGTGCCCGGCCAGATGCTGACCGGCAAGGGGCATCACTATGCGCTTGAAGTCAAAGGCGACTCGATGATCGACGTTGGCATCAACGACGGTGATATCGTGGTGATCCGCGAGACGAACACCGCCGACAATGGCGATATCGTCGTCGCGCTGGTCGAGGACGAGGAAGCCACGCTGAAACGCTTCCGGCAGCAGGGCGACACGATCGCGCTGGAGGCCGCCAACCCGGCCTACGAGACGCGACTGTTCCGCTCCGATCAGGTCAAGGTGCAGGGGCGCCTTGTCGGCCTGATCCGCAGCTACTGAGACCAGAGCCGCGCGCCCGCCACCTGGCGCGCGGTAACCATTCGGGGGCCTTCGGGCCCCACTTCTATGGCCAGTGCCCCGACCCGGTCTAGACGGACCGCGTCATAGACCTCGCACTCCGACGGAGCATCGACCGCGACGTTGACCACCACCGCGGCCGCCTCGCGGCAGCGGGCAACAGCCTCGGCCGCGGCGCGCTTGCCGGTGGCATGGAAAAGCGTCAGCCCTTCGATCTCCACGACCCGCACGGCGTCATCTCCGAATGCGGTGCGGCCGTGCGCCTCCGCCTGTCCGGCCCTGTCGCCATCGTTTTCAAGCCAGCTTGTCGCCGCGAACCCATCGCCTTTCGGCTTAGACAGGGCGCGGCCCTTGGGTGTCATCACCCCGACCAGCCCGCCGGATTGCGAGATCAGCGCCCGAGGCCGCTCCGCTTGCCCCCAGAGCACAAGAGCCAGCACCATCAGCGGCATCCCTGCCGCCCGCGCCCGGCCTCGAACGATGACGATCCAGAGCGCGCCGAGGGCCATCAACGGCAACACCGCAGGCCCGGGAGCGATCACCGCGCTGACCGATCCCGGCCAGCCCGAGACCGTGCGCGCCACGGAGAGGATCCAGAGGATCGGCCACTCCATCAGCTTCAGGCCGACCCAACCCAGCCCCAGGGGCGCGAGAACCGCCGACACCACCGCCGCCGGGATGATGACCGCCCCCATCAGCGGCACCGAAACGATGTTCGCGATCAGCCCGTAATGCGGCACCTGGTTGAAATGCGCCGCCGAGATCGGGGCGGTCGCCATTCCCGCAACGAAGGACGACAGGGCCACGCCCCCTGCGACACGTATCCAGGCAGGCCATCGCCCGGGCGACCACGCGCGTCCCTGCATGGCCCCGTAGACCGCGACAAGTGCGGTGGTCGCGGCGAAGGACATCTGGAAACCGGGGCCATAAAGCGCCTCGGGCCGCAGGCTCAACACGATCAGCGCCGCAACGGCCACTGACCGCAACGTGATCGCGCGGCGGTCCACCAGTACGGCGGCGAACATCACCGCCACCATGATGAAGGCGCGTTCGGTCGCGACATTGCCGCCGGAGAGCGCCAGGTAGACCGCGCCCGCGCACAACGCCGCGATGGCAGCGATCTTTCGTACCGGCCATCGCAGTCCGACACCTGGAAAGGAGGCAAGCCCCAGGCGCAGCGCGGAGAAGACGAAGCCCGTCAGAAGCCCCATGTGCAGCCCCGAGATCGCCAGAAGATGCGCGAGGTTCGAGGCCCTCAGCGCCTCCAGCACCTCCGAATCCATGCCGGAGCGGTCCCCGGTCGTGATCGCCGCCGCGAAGCCGCCCACGGGCGACGGCAGGGCGTCCTGAACGGCGCGCGAGATGTGCATCCGCAGCCTGTAGACGGCGAGAGACAACTCATGCCCCTCGTGCGGCGCGTAGGCCAGAACGGGAACGCGGGTGTAACCTACCGCGCCCAACCGCTGGAACCATGCCTGGCGGCGAAAGTCGTAGCCGCCGGGCTCGACCGCACCGGCCGGGGGCGACAGATGCGCCGTGGCGATGACTGTCAGGCCCGGTTCGGGCTCCAGGTAGCCTTGCACGCCATGGAGCGCGATCCTGACGCGCGCCGGGGTGCGCTCCCGCGGGACGTCCTTCAGCCGCACCCGGTCCAGCGTCAGGCGCACGGCGTCGGAGGCCGAACGGTCTATGGCAACGATCCGCCCCTCGACCGGGCCGTAGTAGCGGAACGCCAGCACGGGTTCCGCCACCGAATGCGCGCGCTGCCCTGCCACCGAGAACCCCGCCAGCGCCAGAAGAAGCGCGGTGATCACGAGTCGGCGACCCGGCCCCCGAACCCATCCGAGCCCCAGCAGAAACGCCATGACAGCCGCGACAGCCAGCCAGGAGCCGCGCCCCGGCTCCCACTTGAGCGCGAAGTAGGTAGCGATGCCAGAAGCGAAGAAAACAGGTGCCCAGGGAAAGAGAGCGCCCCTCTGCCCGTCCAGCCACGTCCCGCACTGCTTCAGAAGGCGCACCCTTGTCACCTCCGGGCGCGTTGAATACACCCGCGCGAGCCTAGGCCCTCATGCTTACCCAAAGGTTAATGCCCATGCCCGTCGTCACCCGCTTCGCCCCGTCGCCCACCGGATACCTGCATATCGGAGGCGCGCGAACGGCGTTGTTCAACTGGCTCTATGCGCGCCACACGGGCGGCAAGTTCCTCCTAAGGATCGAGGATACGGACCGCGCGCGCTCCACGCCCGAAGCGACCGAGGCCATCTTCAAGGGCCTGAAATGGCTGGGTCTCGACTGGGACGGCGACGCCATCAGCCAGTTCGAGCGCGCCGGACGTCATGCCGAGGTGGCCCGCGAGATGCTGTCCACGGGACGCGCGTACAAGTGTTTCTCGACGCCCGGGGAAATCGAGGCCTTTCGCGAAGCGGCGCGGGCGAAAGGCGAAAGCACGCTGTTCCGCTCGCCCTGGCGCGACGTTTCCGAGGCCGACCACCCCGATGCTCCTTACGCGATCCGCGTCAAGGCCCCCCGCGAAGGCGAAACCGTGATCCGAGATGCCGTTCAGGGCGATGTCACCATTCGCAACGACCAGTTGGATGACATGATCGTGCTGCGCTCGGACGGCACGCCCGTCTACATGCTGGCGGTGGTGGTCGATGACCACGACATGGGCGTCACGCATGTAATCCGGGGCGACGATCACCTGAACAACGCCGCCCGCCAGATGCTTGTCTACGACGCGATGGGCTGGGACGTGCCGGTCTGGGCGCATATCCCGCTGATCCATGGCGAGGACGGCAAGAAGCTCTCGAAGCGCCACGGCGCGTTGGGAGTCGAGGAATGGGCCGCCGAAGGTTATCCTGCCCCCGCCATGCGCAACTATCTTGCCCGGCTGGGCTGGAGCCACGGCGACGACGAGTTCTTCAACGATGCTCAGGCAATAGAATGGTTCGATCTCGGTGGCATCAAGAAGGCCCCGGCCCGTTTTGACACCAAGAAACTCGCCAACCTCTCGGGCCAGCATATCGCCGCGATGGACGATGCTGCACTCGTAGCAGGAATTCAGGAATTTTTGACACTTTCCGGTCAGGACAGGTTGACAGACGACAAGGCGGCGGAGTTGGAGGGTGCAATGTATTGTCTGAAAGAGCGTGCCAAGACATACCCGGAAATCATTGAAAAAGCGTCATTTGTTCTGACTTCCCGGCCGCTGGAGCCGGACGAGAAATCGGCGGCAGCGCTGGATTTGGTATCCCGTGGTATACTGAAAGAATTGACGCCGCACCTGCAAAATGCTAGCTGGACACGCGACACGCTGGAAGGGATCGTGAAGTCCCTCGCCGAAGCTCACGGGTTGGGTCTTGGCAAGCTCGCGGGACCGCTGCGCGCGGCGCTTGCGGGACGTTCCGTTACTCCCAGTGTCTTCGACATGATGCTTGTTCTCGGACGCGAAGAGACGATACTTCGGATCGCTGACTGCGCCGAGTGACAGGACGGTTCCGCCGCAAGGCGGGGGCGCTTGAATGAACCACGCTCGCCCAACGGGGGCGCAGCGTCCGAGGAGACAGGGAAAACATGGCTGACACGGGCAAAACTGCGAAACTCTCGTTTGACGGCAAGGAACTGGAACTGCCGATCCTGTCCCCCTCCGCGGGCCCCGACGTGATCGACATCCGCAAGCTCTATGCTCAGGGCAACATCTTTACCTATGACCCGGGCTTTACCTCGACGGCATCCTGTGACTCGACCATAACCTTCATCGACGGGGACAAGGGCGAGCTTCTGCATCGCGGTTACCCGATCGACCAGCTGGCTGAGAAATCGCATTTCCTCGAAGTCTGCTACCTGCTGCTTTACGGCGAACTGCCGACGGCGGACCAGTTGGAAGATTTCGAGAACCGCGTCACGAACCACACGATGCTGCATGAACAGATGCAGTATTTCTTCCGTGGCTTCCGGCGCGATGCGCACCCGATGGCCACCATGGTCGGCGTCGTCGGCGCGATGTCCGCCTTCTACCACGACAGCACCGATATCGCCGACCCCTGGCAGCGCGAGGTCGCTTCGATTCGCCTGGTCGCCAAGATGCCCACCATCGCTGCCTGGGCCTACAAGTACTCGATCGGGCAGCCCTTCGTGTACCCGCTGAACTCGCTCGACTACGCGTCGAACTTCCTGCGTATGTGCTTTGCCGTCCCGGCCGAGGATTACGAGGTCAACCCGATCCTCAGCCGCGCGATGGACCGCATCTTCACGCTTCATGCCGACCACGAGCAGAACGCCTCGACATCGACGGTGCGCCTTGCTTCGTCCTCGGGCGCCAACCCCTTCGCGTGCATTGCCGCAGGTATCGCCTGCCTCTGGGGCCCGGCCCATGGCGGCGCCAACCAGGCCTGCCTCGAAATGCTGCGCGAGATCGGCACGCCGAACCGCATCCCCGAGTTCATCGAGCGCGCCAAGGATAAGAACGATCCGTTCCGCCTGATGGGTTTCGGCCATCGGGTCTACAAGAACTTCGACCCGCGCGCGAAGGTGATGAAGCAATCCGCGGACGAGGTGCTCGATCTGCTGGGCATCGAGAACAACCCGACGCTTCAGGTCGCCAAGGAGCTTGAGAAGCGCGCGCTGGAAGACCCCTATTTCGCGGACAAGAAGCTCTATCCGAACGTCGACTTCTATTCGGGCATCATCCTCGACGCGATGGGCTTCCCGACCTCGATGTTCACGCCGATCTTTGCGGTCGCGCGGACTGTTGGCTGGATCAGCCAGTGGAAGGAAATGATCGCCGATCCGCAGATGAAGATCGGCCGTCCCCGCCAGCTGTACGTTGGCGAGACGACCCGCGATTACGTCGACGTCGAGAAACGCTGACACAGAAAAGGGCGCCCAAGGGCGCCCTTATTCTTTTCGAGAATTCAACAGGCCGGGCGCGACATGGGCAGCGCGCCTTATCGACCTTCGTATTCCGCGGGGCGCTTCTCCAGGAAGGCCAGCACGCCTTCGCGGAAGTCCCGCGTCATGCCACAGCGGCCTTGAAGTTTCGCCTCCAGCAGAAGCTGCTCGTCGAGCGAGTTGTTGAAACTCGCGCGCATCGCCTCTTTCGTCTGGCGGTAGGCCACTGTCGGTCCAGCGGCCAGCGTCGCCGCGCGGCGGCGCCAATGGGCATCGAAGTCGTCGTCCGGCACCGCTTCCCAGATCATGCCCCAGTCGGCGGCCTGTCTGGCGCTGACAGGTTCGGCGAAAAGCGCCGCGCCCATGGCACGCGCAAAACCGATCTGGCGCGGCAACCAGTAGGTTCCGCCCGCGTCCGGGATCAGCCCGATCCGCGTGAACGCCTGCAGGAACACCGCGCGTTCAGCCGCGATCACGACGTCGGCCGCCAGCGCCAGGTTCGCCCCTGCCCCGGCCGCCGGCCCGTTCACCGCAGCGATCGTTGGGACCGGGCAGTCGAAGATGGCCCGGAGAAGCGGCACGTATTCGTCGCGCAGCGTCCGCTCGAGGTTGGCGTTCGCCACCGAGGAGCTGTCCCCCAGATCCTGCCCCGAACAGAACGCCTTGCCCTCACCTGTCAGGACAATGCAGCGCGCGTCGGTTTCCGCAGACTTGACGGCGTGCAGGATCTCGGCCCGCATCTGGGTGTTCAGCGCGTTCATCACACCGGCTCGGGCAAGGGTGATCACCGCGTAACCGTCGGTCCGGGTCAGGCGAATGGTCTGGTAGTCCATCGAAAATCCTTCCTGTCGCATTCGCTTCACATAAGTGAACGAAGTGGTTCAGGAAAGAGGCACCTTACGTCATTCGTCGATAAGCTCGGCCAGTCGCGCGCGCTCTTCCTCGCTCAGCTGCGCGCTTTCCGGCTGACTGCGACGCCGGCGCAGGTAGACCAGCGCAATTCCAAGTGCAGCCAGAAGCATCGCGGGCCCTGCCAGGTAAAGGATCAGGCTGGAGCCCGTCGCACGCGGGCTGAGGAGGACGTATTCACCGTAGCGCGCAACCAGGAAGTCGATCACTTCCTCGTCGCTGTCGCCCTCGAGAAGGCGCTCGCGGACCAGAAGGCGAAGGTCACGGGCCAGTTCGGCATTGGATTCGTCGATCGATTCATTGCGGCAGACAAGGCAGCGCAGACCTTTCGACAACTCGCGCGCGCGCTCCTCCAGAACCGGATCGTCCAGCACCTCATCGGGCTGAACCGCAAAGGCCGCGCCCGCGAGCATCAGCCATACCAGGAGAACCCGTATCATTCGGCCGGCACGCATTGCGGTGCCTTGCGGGCACCGGCCGCAACGCGAAAGCGGCGGTCGGACAGCGACAAACAGCCTCCCAGCGCCATGATGATCGCGCCAGCCCAGATCCAGTTGGCAAACGGCTTGATATAGGTGCGCACGGCATACCCGCCGCCGTCCTGCGGATCACCGATCACGAGGTAGAGATCCCGGAACACGCCGTTGTCAATGTCCGCTTCGGTCGTGGGCATGCCCGCGACCGGATAGACGCGTTTCTCGGGGAAAAGCACGGCCTCCTCTTGCCCGTCCCTGACCATGCGCAATTCGGCCATGGTGGAGATATAATTCGGTCCTTCGACCCGCTGCACGTCGACCAGCGTGACTTCGTAATTGCCAACCTCGAAGGTTTCCCCCTCGCGGGCCACCCGGATGTCCTCGATCTGCCAGGCGGTCATGGCCGCGATGCCGAAAATCGTGATGCCAAGCCCGGCGTGCGCCACGACCCGGCCCCAGTCGGCACGGGGCAAGCGGAGGGCGCGCCCGAATTTCTGCGACGCATCGCTCCCCGTACGGGTCCAAAGATCGACAGCGGCACCAAAGACCAGCCACGCCCCCAGAAGCGCACCCACAGGCGCCAGCAGCGTTTTCTCCGTTTGAACCACCCAGGCCAAAGCCGAGACGAGGAACGCCGCGATCAGGGCCAGCCAGAGAGGCCGCATCACACGGCCCAGCTTCGCCCGCTTCCACGGAAGGACCGAGCCGATGGGCAGGATCGCCGCAAGCAAAAGCATGAAGGGTGTGAAGGCGGCATCGAAGAACGGCGGCCCGACCGATAGCTTCCGGTCCCAGATCATCTCGGCAATAAGAGGCCAGATCGTGCCGATGAAGACCACGAAGGTCGCCACCGCAAGCAGCACGTTGTTCGCAACAAGCGCGCTTTCGCGGCTGACGATGCCAAAGACGCCCTTGGCCTGCAACTCGCCCGCGCGGAAAGCGTAGAGCGTCAGCGCGCCGCCCATGAAGACCCCGGTAATCGCCAGCAAGTAGACGCCGCGCTCGGGATCGTTGGCGAAGGCGTGGACACTGGTCAAAACGCCCGAACGTACGATGAAGGCCCCGATCAGCGAGAACCCGAAGGCCAGGATGGCCAGCAGGATCGTCCAGCTTTTCAGCGCCTCACGTTTCTCGACCACGATGGCCGAATGCAGAAGCGCCGCAGCGATCAGCCAGGGCATGAACGAGGCATTCTCGACCGGATCCCAGAACCAGAACCCGCCCCAGCCCAGCTCGTAATAGGCCCACCACGACCCCAGTGCGATCCCTATCGTCAGGTTCAGCCAGGCCAGAAGCGTCCAGGGCCGCACCCAGCGCCCCCACGCGGCGTCCACCCGGCCTTCGATCAACGCGGCGACGGCAAAGGAGAAGGACATCGAAAGGCCGACATAGCCCAGGTAGAGAAACGGCGGATGGAAGGCGAGACCGGGATCCTGCAGGAGGGGGTTCAGATCCTGCCCGTTCATCGGCGGATTGGCCAGGCGCAGGAACGGATTCGAGGTGAAGATCAGGAACCCGAGGAAGGCAACGCCGACCGAGGCCTGAACGCCCAAAACCCGCGCTTTCAGCCGCTCGGGCAGGTTACCGCCGAAAAGCGCCACCAGCGCGCCGAACACCGCAAGGATCAGACACCAGAGCAGCATCGAACCTTCGTGGTTTCCCCAGACGCCCGTCACCTTGTAAAGCATCGGCTTCAGCGTATGCGAGTTCAGCGTCACCAGCCGGACCGAGAAATCCGACGTCACGAAGGCATAGGTCAGCGCGCAGAACGAGAAGGTCAGAAGCGCCGCCTGCGTCAGGGCGGCGGGTCCGGCTATGGCCATCCAGCCACGCCAGCCCTTATGCGCCCCGACAAGCGGCAGCACGAATTGCACCAAGGCCACCAGGAGGGCCAGTATCAGGCTGAAATGTCCGGTTTCGATGATCATGCAGGAAGAGTAATCCGCCGCCTCGCCAAGGCCAAGGGCCAAGGACGCTTGGTCGCGGGTCCCCGATCAAAGTCGCGTGACGTGAAGCATTGCCGAGACCGCGATAGCGAACGCCACCGGCGCCGCCCAAAGCCCCCGCGCCAGCCCCAGCGACCGTCCTATGACCGAGAAGTGAAGCACGGCTCCGACGAAATAGACGGACAGGCAAAGGAAAAGCGCCACGTTCTCACGCATGAACGCCGGAGTATCGAGGAGGTTGTAGATCCACCACCAGCCCATCACGCTTGCCGCCCCGGCCCAGCCGAAGGACATCCCCACGGCCAGCGGCGTCGCACGCTGCATCCATAGCCAGAGAAAGGTCAGCGACACCATCGCGGCCATCAGCGTGAACGCGCCATAGCTGATCTCGTAGGCCGCCTCGTACCCCAGCGCGGCATAGATCACGAGCATCGCCGAGACTGCCAGGCCCATCACTCTCAACGCATCCGTCATCGTTTCAACACCTCGCGCAGCGCCGCATCCAGACGGTCTGCGGCTTCGTTGTTCCGCCGGAGCGCGGCGTCGAACCGGCGCCCGGCAAGATATCTTCGGATCCGGTTCAGGACGCGCCACATCGCTCAGCTCCTCGGCATCCGTTCGCGGATCACAGTGGCGATCTCGGTCAGGACGACGGCGTTCTTGTCCAGAACGTCGCGGGTCGCCTGATCCTTCTGGAAATCCCGCCAGAGCAGGAAGAACACCAGAAGCACCCAGGGACCGTGATCGGCAACCAGCTTGAAAATCAGGTCACCGCCCAAGGCTTCGCCTCCAGTCATCGAGCGCGGCATTCTCTTCGCCATCCTCAGGTCCGTCGCGCTCAGTCACTTCCGGCGACGGCGCCTCTTCGTCCGCGTCCTCCGGCGCCAGCGCTTCGAGATCACGGATATGACGCATCACCTCCGGCGTCCGTGCCAGTGTCTCGGCCAGCCCGCGCTGATAGTCCTGCGCTTTCACCTGGTGGCGCGCACCGAAGTAAAACGACACGATCGCCCCCATCAGCCACCAGAGCGGCTCGGGCACCAGCGCGATCCCCTGCATGCGCGCCGCGAACCAGACCGGATCGACCAGCGCGGCGACGAACAGGCCTAGCACACCGAAGGCGAGAAACGGGCGCGGCAAACGGTTCAGCCCATCGATCACGCGGTCGAACAGGCCCTGCCTCTGAAAGGCGAATTCGGATGCGAACTGTGCCAAGGCGGCGGCCTCCCGCGCCGCGCTGCGCACCGCCTCGGCCTCGGCGTTCGGGCGAAAGACCTCGATGGTCTCGCGCACCGCGTTGCGGCCGCCCCCGAAGACCACGCCCAGGATGTTTCCGATCAGCCCCATGCCGCGACCCTCGCCCGATGCTCGGCCTCGCTCAGGTGGTAGCGCGGCGAGATGAACACCTCGGCGCGCGTGATCCAGCCTCCCTTTCCACCATCGCGGCGCCGGGCATATTTCCGGCTCGCCAGCCGTCGATCCGCGAGGGCGTAATAGTAGTTCCGGCGCGCGATCCCATAGGCATCCGCGATATGTTCCGGCGCCGCCGCCGCGGCCTGCCGCGCGGCGTCGCGCGTCAGCGGACCAACCGCGCCGTCAACCAAGACGGAAAAGCCCATTCGCCCCAGAAGCCGCTGGAGAAGCCGTACCGCATGCGCCCCGGCGTTCACCTGCATGTCGAACACGCTGGCCTGCAGAGGCGCGGGAAGCCAGTCGATCCTTGGCTTCAGGAAATACTCGGCGATGAAGATCTCGCGCGCCTGCCGGCGTGTCAGCCGCTTCACGTCCGACACCGAAACCCGGCCGTCGCCGTCGAGGTCCAGCCCCAGCCTTCGCATGGTGTGGATCGTCACGCCGTGGTTGGTCGCGCCGCCCGGATCGTCCGGATCGTTCGCATACCCGCCTTCGCGGGCGAGAATCTCATCGACAATGGCTTCGACAGACAGCATCGGGAGCGCTCCACTTGATGCGGAGACGCTCCCATTTCGGTCTTAACGGTCAGGTAACTAGCCGTTCGGCTCCTGGTAGACGCCCTGTTCCTTCAAGGCGTCGATCACCTCGGCGGGCATGTAGGTCTCGTCATGACGCGCGAGAATCTCGGAGGCCTCGAACACGCCATCCACATAGCGGCCCGTGCCCACCATGCCTTCGCCCTCACCGAAGAGATCAGGCAAAACCCCGGTATAGGACACCGCGATCGAGGCACCGCCATCGGTCACGCTGAAGGTCACGGTCTCGCCCTGACCCCGCACCAGCGTACCTTCCTCGACCAGCCCGCCGATCCGGAACACTTCGGTCGGCGGAGGCGGCGCATCGGCGACTTCACTTGGGCTGCGGAAAAACTGAAGCGCATCGGGCGCGGCAATGTAGAACGCCGAGAACGCGGCGATCATGGCCACCACAGCAAGCACGATCACCTGGATTCGGCGCTGCTTCTTCAATCCCTTCATCGCTCAACCCCTGATAACGCCCGCTTCATTTGGTCCTTTGCGCCCGCGATTTCAACGCGTCAGAATGCCCTTCTTCTTTTCGCAAATACTCTGGGGAGCGCGAGGGGTGAAACCCCTCGCCCGCCGCGCCGGCAAAGCCGGCGCAAAACCTCAGGGATAGACCGGCGCGGCCATCAGCCCCGCCGTCTCGTCTTCGCCCAGCATCAGGTTCGCGTTCTGAATCGCCTGCCCCGAGGAGCCCTTGGTCAGGTTGTCGATCACGGCCACCACCGTCGCACGTCCCGCCAGACGATCGCCGACCACGCCGATGTGACAGAAGTTCGAAGCGCGCACGTCCTTCATCTGAGGCACCTCGCCCATGGGCAGAACCTGGATGAAGACCTCGTCCCGATAGGCCTCCGCCAGCGCGGCATGCACCGCCGCCGGGTCGCCCTTGACATAGGAGGTCAGCAGAATCCCCCGCGTCGCCGGGATCAGGTGGGGCGTAAACTGAACGCGCACCGGCCGACCCGCGATCTTGGAGAATTCCTGATCGAACTCTCCCAGATGGCGGTGCTTGCCGCCCATGGAATAGCCTTTGACGTTCTCGAACAGCTCCGAGAACAGGAGGTGCTCCTTCAGCGAACGTCCGGCCCCGCTGGCCGCCGCCTTCAGATCCATGATGATGTCATCCAGATCGATTACGCCCGCGGCGATCAGCGGGCGCAGCGCGAACTGACCCGTGGCCGCGTTGCAGCCGGTGCCCGCCACAAGGCGCGCGCCCCGGATCTCGTCCCGGTAGAACTCGGTCAGCCCGTAGACCGCTTCCTTCTGCAGGTCCGTCGCCGCATGCGCCTGCCCGTACCAGGTCGCATAGGCCTCAGGATCGCGCAGCCGGAAGTCGGCTGAAAGATCGACCACCTTCAGGTCCCTCGGCAGCTCCGATATCACCGCCTGGCTGGTGGCATGGGGCAGCGCGCAGAAGGCCAGGTCGATCCCCGAGAAATCGATATCCTCGATCTTCGAGAGATCCGGCAGGTCCATGTGCCGCAGATGCGGATAGACCTCCGCCATCGGCTGGCCCGCCTTGCGGTCGCCCGACAGGGCGGCAATCCGGAACGAGGGATGGGTGGCGATCAGCCGGACAAGTTCGGCGCCGGTGTAACCCGAGGCGCCCAGAATGGCGATGTTATGGGACATGGGCCCACTCCTTCAGAAATCGATAGTCGGTGTAAGACGATAAGAGCGCCGCCTCAAGCGGCGTGAAACTCGGTTCGTCGTCGGAGAAACCGCGTCGCCTGGTCGCTGACCCTTTGCGGATCGCCCGTGGTCAGGAACATCGGCACCTGCCCCGGCCCCTTCATCTCGGGCCGACGCTCCAGGTAATCGGCGAGAGACGCCGCGACGAGGTCGGGCTGGCTGAACACTTTCACATCGGGCCCCAACGCATCGCGGAAGATATCCTCGACGATCGGATAATGCGTGCATCCGAGGACGGCCGCATCCGGGTCCGGCATCTTGCGCTTCAGGGCGTCCACGTGGCTGCGCACCAGCGCTTCGGCCAGGATCATGTCGCCTTCCTCGATCGCGTCGACCACGCCGCCGCAGGCCTGCGCCTCGACATCGACGCCGATCGCCCGGAACGCCAGCTCGCGCTGAAAGGCTCGGCTGCGCACCGTGGCGGGCGTCGCGAACAGGGCCACATGCTTGACGCCCACTTCCCGCGGCGGGCTGTTGTCGCCCCAGTGCCGTTCCGTCAACGCCTCGATCAGCGGCACGAACACGCCAAGCACCCGCTTGTCGCGCGGCACCCAATGCTCCTGCATCCGCCGGAGTGCCGCCGCGGACGCCGTGTTGCAGGCCAGGATCACAAGGTCGCAGCCCGCATCGAACAGCCGCTGACACCCCTGGATCGTCAGGTCGTAGATATCGTCGGCATCCCGCACACCGTAGGGCGTGTGCTTGTTGTCGCCGTAATACACGATCGGCTGATCCGGCAACCGCTCGGCCACCGCGCGATAGACCGTCAGCCCGCCAAGCCCTGAATCAAATATTCCGACCGCCATGCGCGTCAGCCCGCCTGTGTTTCGCCTCGAACTCGAATCCGTAATCGGGTTCGAGAACCGTTGGCGACAGGGCATAGGTCCGGCGGCGCAAAAAGTCCATCATCGCCTTCGGATCGCGCGCCCGCGCCTCGATCTCGACCGCCGGGATCGGTGCGCCGATCACGACCCGCACCGGCTCGTCCGTCCGCCGCTTGAATTCCTTGATCAGCAGCGCCATGCGCAACGTCGTATGCAGATGGCTCGCAACCTGGAACAGGCGCGAATTGGCGCCCTCGAACCAGACCGGCACCACCGTCGCGCCGCTTTTGGCGATCATCTTCGCGGTAAAGGTCCGCCAGCCGGGGTCCATCGGCCGCGAGAATGGCCGGGCCGAAGTCGAGACCGTACCGCCGGGAAACACGCCGATCGCGCCGCCATCCGACAGGTAGGAGAGCGCCGCCTTCCGCGTCTCCACATTGAGCGCCACGGCCTCCTTCGTCTCGTCGAAGGAAATCGGAAGAATGATCCGGTCCAGGTCCTCGGCCTTGCGGAAGATCCTGTGAGCCAGAATGCGGAACTCGCCCTGGCGGCGCTCTGAAAGGATATGCCCCAGCATCAGCCCGTCGAGGATACCGTACGGATGGTTCGCCACGACAACCACCGGGCCTTCGGCCGGAATATTCTCCAGCGCGCCTCCGATGATGTCCAGGGACAGGCCATAACGCTGCACCATCACCGCCCAGAAGTCCGCGCCTCCGGCTACCTCGTCCTGGTATCCCGCCGCCCGGCGGATCAGCCGCAACCGGCCGGTGGCATTCTCGAGAACGCGTATCATGGCGCGCCCGCCCCGCGTCTGCGCGGAATAGGCATAGGAAATATCTCGGGCAACCTGTCGGTTCATCAACGTCACCAGGGCGGTTTCAGCCTGCGCCATAAGGCATCTCCGCGACCCTGACGAGACTCCTTGAAGATTTCGCGATGCTCCTTGCCTGCCTGTGTCCTCGGCGCACAGGTCTTCCTCTTGGGAAAAATACTTCGAGGGAGACCGCGCTCTCAGCGCGGACGGGGGCAGCGCCCCCACCGCGCCGCCTTTGGCGGCGCGCTCACTCCGCGGCCAGCTGCTCCGACGGCGATCCGGTGCGGAATGCCGCCAGAAGCTCCTCTCGCTGCCGCGCGGCCGTTTTCGCGTTCGCCTCCTTCACAGGACCGAACCCGCTGATCCGAAGCGGCAATTCCGCCAATCCCACCGCGGCTTCCAGGTTGCGCCCCGGCGCCTTGAGAATTTCGGCCATATCGCGCTCGTACTGCCGCTGGAGACGCCGCTCCATCCGCCGTTCCGACGTATAGCCGAAGATGTTTAAGGGCGTGCCCCTCAGGACCTTCATCCGCGCCAGAAGCGGCCAGAGCGCCGCGAATCGTTCACCGAAAGCCCGCTTTCGCGGACGGCCATCGGCGTCGCGCCCCCCCAGTAGCGGCGGCGCAAGATGATAGGTCAGTTTCAGATCCCCTTCGAACGCCACTTCCGCCTTCGAACGGGTGTCCGCCAGAAGCCGCGCGACCTCGAACTCGTCCTTCACGGCCAGCGCCTTGTGATACCCTTTCGCCACCGCTTCCTTCAGCCGGGGATCGTCCACCCGGTCGACCAGCTTGCGATACTTTTTCGCCAGCCGCGACGACTGGTAGTCGGCAAGATGCGCCTCGCGGAACGCGATCTTCTCCTCCAGCGTTTTGGGCAGATCCACAACGCCCGAGGCCAGGACCTTCTCCACCTCGCCCGGATTGAGCGCAGCCCAGCGTCCGATCTCGAAGGCGCGCCGGTTGTCCTGCACCTTCGCACCATTCAATTCGATCGCGCGCAGGATCGCATCCCTGGCGACCGGGATTTGTCCCAGCTGCCACGACGCGCCGAAGACGATCATGTTCGAATAGATCGAATCCCCCAGCACCTTCTCGGCCAGCGCATTCGCGTCGAAGAGCGTCAGCCCGTCCTTAAGCCGCGCTTCCAGCGACAACTGAAGCCGGTCTCCCGGAATACGGAACTCGGGATGCCGCGTGAACTCTCCGGTCACGACCTCATGGCTGTTGACCACGCCACGGGTGCGTCCCGCAGCCATCAGCGCAATGGTCTTCGATGCGGCCGAAACCACGAGATCCCCTCCGATCAGCGTGTCGCATTCCCCGATGGCGACACGGATCGCACTGATATCGTCCGGCGTTTTCGCAAGCCGGCAGTGGATATGAACCGCGCCCCCTTTCTGGGCCAGGCCCGCCATCTCCATCATTCCGGCACCCTTGCCGTCCAGATGCGCCGCCATGGCCAGCACCGCGCCGATGGTCACCACGCCCGTGCCGCCCACGCCCGTGATGACGACGTTATGGGTCAGGCCGATCTCCGGCAGCACCGGCTCGGGCAGATGCCCGGTGTCAATCTCCACCGTCGCGGCGCGGCGAAGCGATCCGCCCTCGACCGTGACGAAGGACGGGCAAAACCCTTTGAGGCAGGAGAAATCCTTGTTGCATGACGACTGGTCGACCGCGCGCTTGCGGCCCAGTTCCGTCTCGACAGGCACAAGGGAGACGCAGTTCGACTGCACCCCGCAATCGCCGCAACCCTCGCAGATATCCGTGTTGATGAAGACCCGTTTGTCGATATCCGGAAAAGCCCCGCGCTTGCGGCGGCGGCGTTTCTCGGCGGCGCAGGTCTGGATGTAGATGATCGCACTGACACCGGGGATATCGCGCATTCTGCGCTGAACCTGGCCCAACTCCGCGCGCGGATGCCAGGTCACCTCCTTCGGAAACTCCTCCCGTCGGGGTTCCTCTTTCTCGTCGAAGACGACGGCCACCTGACGGACACCCATCGCCAGCAATTCGCGCGCAATGCGCTCGGGCGGCAGATCGCCGTCGTTGCCCTGCCCGCCGGTCATCGCGACGGCATCGTTATAGAGGATCTTGTAGGTGATGTTCACACCCGCCGCCAAGGCGGCGCGGATCGCCAGGATTCCCGAGTGATTGTAAGTTCCATCGCCGAGGTTCTGGAAGACATGGCCGGTCTTCGAGAAGGGCGCCTCGCCGATCCAGTTCGCGCCCTCGCCGCCCATATGGGTGAACCCGCTCGTCTCGCGGTCCATCCATTGCGCCATGAAATGGCAACCGATCCCGGCATAGGCCCGGCTGCCGTCCGGAACCTTGGTCGACGTGTTGTGCGGACAGCCGGAACAGAAATAGGGCAGCCGCGACGCGATCTCGGGCGCGTTGTCGGCGCGTTTCGCCGCCTGCACGGTCTCCACGCCCGCGCGGATACGATCGGTGTCGCGCCCCTCGTCGACAAGGATACCACCGATCTTTTCTGCGATCATCGCCGGGTTCAGTGCGAACCGGGTCGGGAACAGTTCCTCGGCGTCCGGCGCGCCCTTGCGCCAGCCCCAGACACGGCGTCCCTTCCGGTCGTCGAAAATCGCCTCCTTGATCTGGACTTCGATCAGCTTGCGCTTTTCCTCGACCACCACGATCAGGTCCAGGCCCTCGGCCCAGTCGTGAAAACCCTTCATGTCCAGCGGAAAGGTCTGGCCCACCTTGTAGGTCGTGATACCCAGCCGCTCGGCCTCGGCCTCGTCGATCCCGAGAAGCCCGAGGGCATGAACAAGGTCCAGCCAGTTCTTGCCGGCCGCGACGAACCCGATCTTCGCGCCGGGCTTGCCCCAGACGCGACGGTCGATCCGGTTGGCATGGGAAAAGGCTTCGGCGGCAAAGCGCTTGTAGTCGATGACCCGCGCCTCCTGCGGGATCCAGTGATCGCCAAGGCGGATGTTCAGCCCGCCTTCAGGCATGTCGAACTCGGGTGTGACAAAGGACATCCGGTCGGGCCTGCCGTCGACGACGCTGGTCACCTCGACGGTGTCCTTCATCAGCTTGAGACCGCTCCAAAGCCCCGAGAAACGGCTCAGCGCATATCCGTAAAGGCCGAAGTCGAGGATCTCCTGCACACCGGCCGGCGACAGGACCGGCATATAGGCATCCACTACCGCCCAGTCCGACTGGTGGCATGTGGTCGAGGATTCACCCGTGTGGTCGTCCCCCATCGCCATGAGAACCCCGCCGTAAGGGGAAGTGCCCGCCATGTTCGCGTGACGGATGGCATCGCCCGACCGGTCGACGCCGGGGCCCTTGCCGTACCACAGAGCGAAAACGCCATCGTACCTGCCCTCGCCCCGCAGTTGCGCCTGTTGCGTGCCCCAGACGGCCGTCGCGGCGAGATCCTCGTTCAGCCCGGCCTGAAAGACGATATCGGACGCCTCGAGGTCCGACTTCGCCTTCATCATCTGCTGGTCCACAGCTCCCAACGGAGACCCGCGATACCCCGTCACATATCCCGCAGTGCTTAATCCGGCGGCCTTGTCCCGCGCCGATTGCATCAACATCAGGCGAACAAGCGCCTGGGTTCCGTTCAGAAGAACGCTGGATTGCGTCAGATCGTACTTGTCGTGCAATGTGACGTCGCGCGTACTCATTTCCGCTCCCTTGCCGGCCTTCTATCATTATAGGTCAAAATTCCTGACCTACAAAATCAAACTTCGGTCACAAGCCTGTTTGCATTCGAGGTTACACAGCGGGTAAGCACTGAAAAGCCGTTACCGCCAACACGCACCGGATGGTACTGAGATGGACTGGGATAAACTAAGAATATTTCACGCAGTCGCCGATGCTGGCAGCCTGACGCATGCGGGCGATACCCTGCACCTTAGCCAGTCGGCCGTCTCCCGCCAGATTCGGGCGCTGGAAGAGAGCCTGAATACCACGCTGTTCCACCGCCATGCGCGCGGACTGATTCTCACCGAGCAGGGCGAATTGCTGTTCGATGCCACATCCGCGATGAGCCGGCGGCTCGACACCGCCGAGGCCCGCATCCGCGACAGCGAGGAAGAGGTCTTCGGAGAACTTCGCGTCACCACGACCACCGGTTTCGGGTCGCTCTGGCTGGCCCCGCGCCTGCCGGCGCTCTACAAGAAATATCCGGACCTCAAGATCGACCTGATGCTGGAAGAGCGCGTCCTGGACCTACCGATGCGGGAGGCCGACGTCGCGATCCGCATGAAAGAGCCAAGCCAGGCCGACCTGATCCGTCGCAAGCTGATGTCCGTTCACATGCGTCTTTACGCAACGCCGGGATACATCGCCGAAAACGGTATGCCCGAGTCGCTCGAACAACTCTCCCAGCACCGGCTGATCTGCCAGAACGTTCAGGCCACACAGGTCAGCGCCGGGGCTGAACTGGTGCGCGAGCTTCTCACGTATGACGTGCGCTCGACGCTGACGGTCAACAACTACTTCGGTGTTTTGCAGGCCACGCGCTCGGGACTTGGGATTGGCGTCCTGCCTGACTACGTGGTCGAGGATTTCCCGGATATCCAGCGCGTCTTGCCTGAAGTCGAGTCCAAGGAAGTCCCCGTCTTCCTCGCCTATCCCGAAGAGTTGCGCCAGTCGCGCCGTATCTCGGCCTTCCGCGATTTCGTCACCGAGGAAATCATCGCACACCGCAAGAAAATGCGGCAGGAGAGCGAGAGCGGCGCCTAGATAGGCAGCTATGCGCAAATCGCATAACGGGTTTGCTTAACGATTAGGCGCCAAATGCTTGATCCAAAGCAGACTACGACCTAATTGCACATTCGAACGCAGCGGCCTCGCCGCTGTATTCTACCTCCCTGTTGGACTGGCCGGGCTTTGCCCGGCCTTTTTTTATTCCGGACCAAGTTGAATCGAACGCATGGTTTTCATGCAGACTATTGATTTGCACGCGGGCAGCCTTCGTGGCATTCCCCGCCCGACATGCCACGGACAATCCGTCCACGGCGCAGGGAATTGACCAGATGACAGATCGACTGACCCAGCTTCTGGAAACGCGCGACTGGATCCTGACGGACGGCGCCACCGGCACCAACCTGTTCAACATGGGGCTCGCGGCGGGCGACGCGCCCGAGTTCTGGAACGTCGACCATCCCGAAAAGATCACGACGCTCTACAAGGGAGCCATCGACGCGGGCAGCGACCTGTTCCTGACGAACACCTTCGGCGGCAATGCCTCGCGGCTGAAACTGCACAATGGACAGTCCCGCGTGCGCGAACTGAACCGCGCAGGGGCCGAGATCGGCCGGGAACTGGCCGACAAGGCCGGCCGCACCGTGATCGTGGCCGGGTCCATGGGGCCGACCGGCGAAATCATGGAACCGATGGGCCCGCTCTCCTATTCCGGCGCGGTCGAGATGTTCCACGAACAGGCCGAGGGCCTGAAGGAAGGCGGGGTGGACGTTCTGTGGGTCGAGACGATCAGTGCGCCCGAGGAATACAAGGCCGCCAGCGAAGCCGCGAAACTCGCAGGCATGCCGTGGTGTGGCACCATGTCCTTCGATACCGCCGGGCGGACCATGATGGGCCTGACCAGCCAGGGCATGAGCGAGATGGTAGAGAAACTGGACTATCCGCCGATCGCCTACGGCGCGAACTGCGGCGTAGGCGCCTCCGACCTTCTCCGCACCGTGCTGGGCTTCGTGGCGCAGGGTTCGGAGCGCCCGATCATCGCCAAGGGCAACGCCGGCATCCCGAAGTATCACGACGGACATATCCATTATGACGGTACGCCCGACCTGATGGCCGACTACGCCGTGCTCGCCCGCGACTGCGGCGCGACGATCATCGGCGGGTGCTGCGGCACCACACCGGCGCACCTGGTGAAAATGCGCGAAGCGCTGGAAACCCGGCCGCGTGGACCGCGCCCGTCCCTTGACCAGATCACGGCAGCGCTCGGCGGATTCTCGTCATCCTCCGACGGCACCGGAGACGAAGGCGACTCGCCTGCACGCCAGCGGCGCGGACGCAGGCGCGGCTAGGCCCTAACCGTCCAGCAACGCCCGTGCAGCCGCGCGGGCTTCCTCTGTCACGCGGTCGCCCGACAGCATTCGGGCGATCTCGTCGACGCGCTCCCCATCGCTCAGTCCGGTCACCCGCGACAGCGTCACGTCATCCACGACGGACTTCTCGACCCGCGCGTGGAAGGCGGCCCGCGCCGCGACCTGCGGCGAATGCGTGACGACCAGAACCTGCGCGCCCTCGGCCAGTTGTTCCAGACGACGGCCCACCGCATCGGCGGTCGCGCCGCCGACACCCCGGTCGATCTCGTCAAAGATCATCGTCAGTCCGTCGGCATCGGCGGTCAGGCAGACCTTCAGCGCCAGAAGAAACCGCGACAGTTCTCCGCCGGACGCGATCTTGTTCAGTGGCCCCGACGGCGCTCCGGGGTTCGTGGCCACGGTGAACGTCACCGCGTCACGGCCTTCGGGACCGTCCTCGGCCTCGGTGATTTCGGTCGAAAAGACGGCGCGCTCCATCTTCAGGGGCGCAAGCTCCGCCGACATGGCGGCATCGAGTTGCTCGGCAGCCTCCGCCCGTGCGGCACCCAGCGCGTCGGTCGCCTCGTCATAAAGCTCTTCGGCCTCCCCGACCGCATGGCGCAGCGCGCGAAGGTCATCGCTCGACGAATCGAGAGCCTGCAGTCGCTCGCGCAGCGCGTCGGCGGCACCGGCAAGATCGTCGGGCATTACGTCATGCTTGCGCGCAAGCGCCCGGATCGCGAAAAGCCGTTCTTCCACGCGCTCCAATTCCATCGGATCGAAATCGAGAGCGTCCAGCGCTCGCGCAACCCCGTCCTCGGCCTCGGCCAGTTCCACCATCGCACGGTTCAGTGCGTCGACGGCGGCATCCAGCGCGCCTCCCGCCTTGCCCGCTGCGCTTTCCAGCCAGCGGGAGGCGTCGCGCATCAGGCCCTCGGCCCCCTCGCTGCCGATGGCGGAATGGGCGCGGACGATATCTTCGCGGATCTTCTCGGCCCCCTGCATCATGCGCCGCCGCTGGTCCAGCGCCTCGTCCTCTCCCGGCTCCGGTGAGAGACGGTCCAGTTCCTCGACGGCGTGGCGCAGGAAATCTTCCTCCCCGCGCAGAGACGAGACCCGCGCTTCGGCTTCCTGCAGCGCAGAACGCGCCCCGGCCAGGTCCCGCCACGCCGCCCGCGTCCGCGCGACCAGGTCCTCCAGACCGCCGAACGCGTCGAGAAGCTGACGATGTCCGCGAGGGTTCAGAAGGCCCCGGTCGTCTTGCTGCCCGTGCAACTCGACCAGCGTGTCCGACAACTGCCTCAGGACCTCGCCCGAGACTCGGCGGTCGTTGACGAAAGCGGTCTTGCGCCCGTCCCGGCTGTTGACCCGTCGCAGGATCAGGACGTCATCGCGCGGGATCCCGGCCTCGTCCAGGATTTCGTTCGCGGCGTGATCCGGCGGCAGGTCGAACTCAGCCACGACCTCGCCCTGCTCGGCGCCTTCGCGCACCAGTTCGGCCCGGCCGCGCCATCCCAGCACGAACCCCAGCGCATCGAGCAGGATCGACTTGCCCGCCCCGGTCTCGCCGGTCAGGGCATTCAGACCCGGCTGCAGTTCAAGCTCCAGCCGGTCGATGATCAGCATGTCCCGGATGTCGAGACTTCTCAGCATGATGTCCGGCTCAAAGCCACTCGCCGCGGATCACCTGCCGATAGATCGAGCGCAGCCAACTGTCGCCGGCGGCTTCCGGGCGCAGCCCGCGACCGGTCAGCAACGCAAAGCTGTCCTCATACCAGACGGTCGATCGGTAGTTGTGACCCAGGATCGCGCCCGCGGTCTGCGCTTCATCGGTCAGACCCAGCGAAAGATAGGCCTCGACAAGGCGGTGCAGCGCCTCGGGCGTTTGCGTCGTCGTCTGGAAATCCTCGACCACGACGCGGAACCGGTTGATCGCCGCAACAAAATGGCCGCGCTTCAGATAGTAGCGCCCGATCTCCATCTCCTTGGCCGCGAGATGATCGAAGGCCAGGTCGAATTTCAGGATCGCTGAACGGGCGTAATCGCTGTCCGGGTATTTCTCGATGACGTCACGCAGGGATTGAAGCGCTTGGAATGTCAGGCCCTGATCGCGGCCGACGTCGTCGATCTGATCGTAATAGCTCAGCGCCAGAAGATACTGCGCGTATGCGGCGTCCTCGTCGCCCGGATAGGTATCGACAAACCGCTGCGCGGCACCGCGCGCCGCCTCATAGTCGCGGTCACTATGATAGGCGAACGCCTGCATCACAAGGGCGCGCTTGGCCCATTCGGAATAGGGATAAAGCCGTTCGACCTCTCCGAAGTACCGGGCCGCATCGTCGGGGTTCCTTCCTTCGAGTTCGAACTCGGCGCGGCGATACAACTCTTCAGCCGAGTAGCTATCGAGAGGGATCTGATCCTCGCCGCCGCCGCAGGCGGTCAACGTCAGCGCGGCCAGTACAGCCGCGACCGCTGCCCGTCGCCTTGCGCCCATAGCTGACATCTGCCTACGCCCTCACCTTCGTCTCGAAAGTTTCCGTAACACGACTAGCGCGCAGGGTGAAACGGTTTTGATCGCAAGGGGCTAGAGGTTTTCCAAACCCGTTGTCAGGCCGCAATGGCCGCTCGATCGGCTTGGCTGACGCCCGCGCCCGGCAGACGCGCTGCCATCGCCGCATCGCATTCGACCAATTCATAAGCCGTCGGATCGGCAAAGAGCGCGCGAAGCAGCTTGTTCGTCATGGCGTGTCCGGCACGGTGACCCACGTAGCGCCCGAGGATGGGTGCGCCGGCCAGCGTCAGATCGCCAAGGGCATCCAGCATCTTGTGGCGCACCGGCTCGTCGGCATGACGCAGACCGCCCGGCGTGACGACCTTCTCGCCATCGACGACAACCGCCGACGTCACCGAACCGCCTGCGATCAGGCCGCGCGCGCGCATCGCATCGATATCTGCCTGCCGGCAGAACGTGCGGCTGTCGCACAATTCGCGCACGAATGCGCCGTTCGACATGTTCAGACCCTTGGTCTGCTGACCGATGGCGGCATCCTCGAAGTCGATGTGAAACTCGATCCGCAGCGCATCGGACGGCATCAGGGTCGCGAGCGCATCGCCCTGGCGTACAGAGACCGGCTTCAGGATGCGCAGCGCGCGAACCGGCGCGTCGAGCCGGCGCAGGCCGTGGGAAAGAATGCTCAGCACAAAGGCCTTGGACGATCCGTCCAGAAGCGGAACCTCCGGGCCATCGATCTCGATCAGGGCATTATGAACGCCACACCCGGCCAGCGCCGCCATCACGTGCTCGATCGTCGACACGGATACGCCGTCGGCATTCTCGATGCGGGTGTTCAGCCGGGTGTCAGTCACCGCGTCCCAGCGTGCCGGAACGAAAGCATCACGGTCCTCGACATCGGTCCGGCGAAACCAGATTCCATACTCGGCCGATGCGGGATGAATCGTCATGCGCACGACACGCCCGGAATGCAGTCCGGTTCCTGTGAAGGTCACAGACGATTTGATCGTATTTTGCACGGGTTTGACCCTTTTTGTGTTCGCCAGACCTGCCTCGTGTCTTGGCGATCCTTAGCTATGGTCACGGACGCGCGCACTCAAAACAATCATTGCAACAAGCTGAAACAGTTTCGTTACCAATTGGCGGAATGCTGCCGAAGTCTGTGGATAACCAACCTAAGCCCCTGATTTAAAGAAATAAGGGCAGACCGAAGTCTGCCCGAAAATTGTGAATCACTTTTTGAAAATTTCTTCTTACAAACCCTCTGTGTCATCGGTTCCGTCATTGTGGATGGACCCTCCGCCATCGCCCAACCCCTCCAGCATCAACTGCTCCGAGAAGCGCGGATTGGTCACGACGAGATTGTGGATCTCTGTCTGTACAAGCCCGATATCCATCAACGGATCGTAGGTCGTCCAGGTCTCCACCACGATCGCGGTATCGGCATCGGCCATGATCGGCACGTGCGGCGTCAGCTTTTCCTCGACCTCTGCCTGAGTCAGGTCCTCGCGTCCGGCGATACCCCGAGACCAGATCCGGATGTGCCGGTTGGACGCCTCGTCGTAGCGCACGACAGTCACCCGCATCGAAACCGGATTGGCCGATCGCGACAGCCAGCCATACACGTCGTTGATGCCCTCGAGGTAAGTCTCGTCGATAAGGCCTGTCTCCCGCGAAAGAAGATCGCTGATCGTGTAGGTGGCTTTCAGGTTGATGTTGCTCTCACGCAGCCCCTCGAAAAAGACGTACATCGCCACGAAAGCCCAAACGAGAAGAGGAAACATCAGCACGGCCTCGATTGAGAAACTGCCCTTCTCATCCCTCAGCGCGTAATTCAGAACTCGGCGTAACCGCATGGCGCTCTCCTGTTACAGCGGTTCGTTGACGAAGGCGGACGATGCGATCACCTGGTAGCCGCCGGAGTCGTCCTTCGGCATCGTCCGACCGACCCCGATGCCAGGGAAGATCGGATCCACCACCGCGCAGACCCGGATGAGCATCAGTTCGTTTTCGACACCGTTCCGGAACTTGACCAACGGCTGGATCGGGTTGTTTCGGGCCACGCAATCCGGCCGGTTTTCAAGACCGTTCCAACTCGTGGTGTTTACCGGCTGAAGCTCGATACGCAAAGTGTCCGTGCAGTCCGGGATCATGACGGACTGGTTGCAGAGATCGGCAAGAACCGTGTCGTAGTTAAGCTGTGATCCCGAACTCAGCCGGATCTGGCGAACCACCATGTCCGTTGCACGTTCAAGCATGACGGCGCGCAGGTTCATCATGGCGACGTCGAATGCCGAAAGGAACACACCGACGAAGAACGGAAAGACGAGGACGAACTCAACCGAGGCTGCTCCCCGCTCACTTCTTACAAGCTGGCGGAATTTTTTCACCAATCCACTCATCACAGGTTCCTACTGGGTTAGCTTCAACTGGTTGATCTGGTTGGCGATCGAGGCAAAGGCGTATTCGATGTCCAGACCCTCGACGCGATAGAAATGGTTGGGCGTCGACGCGCAGCTGCGCATGACGTCAGCCGAGTGATCGGTCACTTCGAACCCGATGGTGAACACCACGATCCCCTTCGCTTTCGCGGCATCGCAGATGTCGTCAAGGCGGTCGTCCTTGGTCTCAGCATCGACCCAGCGGCGCGGACCATAGAGCGCATCGTAATAGTCGTCCGCATCATAGCTCTGGTGATACTCCGCATATGCGCGCCACGACATCGTCATACTGGCCCAGGCTTCCGGCCATGACAGCGCTATTCCCGGCTCATCGTCGTCGAACGGGCTGTTCTCCCAGCGCCGGTCCGAGACATTGTACCAGTCCTCGCCCCATCGCCCGTCCCGATCGCGGTCGCCCGGTTCTTCGCGCCGCATATAGATATCGCCGCTGTCCGGGTGACGGGCATAGGGGCTGTTCCCCGTCTTGTAGGCATTCTCCAGATAAGGCTGGTCCGTGTTGATCCCATCCGTCATGAGGACAATGAACTTCAGTGAATCAGCATAGGTGTAGGCGTGTGGCCGCACCGAGAAGGCCGTATCGATTTCGACAGACGGATTCGCGATAAGGCCGTTCAATTGCGAATTCATCGACGGGTCCAGAAGCGCGGTTCCCCACTTCATCGCGATGTCGATCGAAGTATTCCCATCTGCCTCGAAGTCGTCGATCTGATCCTTCAGTGCCTCGGCATTGTTGGACCACGGCCTGATGTGGAAGTACTCTTCGTTCCGGCAAACGGGATACTGGAGCGACCGTCCGTAGCGATAGTTGCGCCACGGGTCGAAATGCGCGGTCTGAGACAGCGGCGACCCGTGATCGATGTCCGTCCGCCGGAAATCGACAGTGTCGAAATTCACACAATGTGAGAACCCGTGGGAATGAGTCTTGTTCAGAAGAGCGAGAAGTTCGGGCCCGGCAGACACCTGCGTGGAATACGGAACAAGCGAAAGTGAGACCCGATCGTCAGCCGCACCCGCGAGGATGTTGTCGACGAAGTCCTTGGCGGCGACCTGCATATTTTCGAGTTTCGAGTTCCACCCCATGGAACCGGACACATCCAGTACAAGAGACACTTCAATGTCATTGACCGACTCTTCCGCCTCGGACATCGCCGAGAATGTCAGCTGTTCGACACCGACAAGGTTCATCAGCATCGTGTTGTAGGCACCGCTCACCGAAACCGAGACCTGGCGTCCGGTAATGACAGGCGCGGTCCCCACTTCCACGACATTGATGTCGTCCGGGTCCACCTGAATGCCGACCTTCGCAAGGTGATCCTGAACCACCAATTTCGGATCGACGGTCTGGTTCAGGTTCGCGGCGGCAAGTACGGCACGGTCGGTCGAGTTCTGGATGTGTGTTCTCTCGTTCTCGTAGATCATCAGATCAACGGCGATGCCGCCGAACATCAGCATTGCGACGAAAATGAAGAGTGAAAACGCAATCAGAGAACCGTCTTCGTTCCGTGTAAAGCGTGTCGAGCAGCGACGCGCGGCCTCCCATTTGTCGAGCGACTCTCGTCTATGTGTCATGGTTGCCATTTCCCAATGCAGTTCGACATCGCCACCCATTCTGGGCGCGACTTCTAATAAACTGAGATTCGTGACGAAAATCGGAAGACTTGATGTCTCCGAGAAGGATAAGCGACACGCTATGCAAAATTTTATTATATATTTCAGAGCTTTAAAAAAACAAAACACAGAGTTTCCAAACTGGAAACCCGATTGTCCGGGTCAGATCGACCCCAAAAGCATAAGGGACCGACTACACGTCAGCCCCTTGAAATTCTCATAAAATGATATTCGTCAGTTCGCCTGGCGCCGCAGGAAAGCAGGGATTTCTATGCGTTCCTGATCCTCGGAAAGCTCCGAAGCTGTCTGCGCGCTGCTGACCGGCGGCTGTTGGCGCGGGGCGTGCGCCCTCGCCTCGGCCGAAGGAACAGCGCCGGACATACGGTTGATCAGCGTGTTGATCCCGAAGCGCGGACGTTCTGCAGCGTGCTCCTCCGGAGCCTCCTGGCGGCTGGAACCGAACTTGGCCTCGCCAGGGCGATACCCGGCCATCGACCCCGGAGCGCGGCCGGTCACCCGTTCCAGACGCGCAAGCGCCTCGGGAGTGGGTGTGCCCGGTGCTGCCCGCTGAGCGTAGGCGGCTGGCTGATGCACCGGATCGGACTGCGGCTGATATGCCGGAGGAGGAAGCCCGTCGTCGGTCTGATGCTGAGGCGCATCGATGCCTTCGAACAGGCTGGGCTCGTCTTCAACAGGCGCGTGACGCGCCACTGCGACCTCTTCGACCGGCTGAGAAGCGGGCTTCGGCGCCGGAGCGGCGGCCACCGGCTGCTGAAGCGGTTCTGCCAGAGTGCGGCGGGGTGCCGGCGTGTCATGCGCGGCAACTGCGACGTCGATGCCCGTGGCAACGACCGAAACGCGCATCCGGCCTTCCATCGCCTCGTCCAGCGTCGAACCGACGATGATGTTGGCGTCCGCGTCCACTTCCTCGCGGATGCGGTTGGCGGCTTCGTCCAGTTCGAAAAGCGTCAGGTCGTGCGCGCCGGTGATGTTGATGAGGACGCCCTTCGCGCCCTTCAGACTGATCTCGTCCAGAAGCGGGTTGGCGATGGCCTTTTCGGCGGCCTGTACCGCGCGGTCCTCGCCCTCGGCCTCGCCGGTACCCATCATGGCCTTGCCCATCTCGTCCATAACCGCGCGGACGTCGGCGAAGTCGAGGTTGATCAGGCCGGGGCGAACCATCAGATCGGTCACGCCCTTGACGCCCTGATACAGCACGTCGTCAGCCATCGAGAACGCCTCGGTGAAGGTGGTCTTCTCGTTGGCCAGACGGAACAGGTTCTGGTTCGGAATGATGATCAGAGTATCGACCATCTTCTGCAGCGCCTCGACGCCTTCCTCGGCCTGGCGCATCCGCTTGGCGCCCTCGAACTGGAACGGCTTGGTCACGACACCCACCGTCAGCACGCCCAGCTCGCGCGCCGCCTGTGCGATGATCGGTGCAGCCCCGGTTCCCGTTCCGCCGCCCATGCCCGCGGTGATGAAACACATGTGTGCGCCCGCAAGATGATCGACAATCTCCTCGATTGTCTCTTCCGCCGCCGCAGCGCCGACCGACGGGCGGGCACCGGCGCCCAGACCTTCGGTAACGCGCACGCCCATCTGGATTTTCGTCGTCGCCGAAGACTGCTGAAGCGCCTGCGCATCCGTGTTGGCCACGACGAATTCGACACCCTCGAGACGCTTCTCGATCATGTTGTTCACGGCGTTTCCGCCGGCGCCCCCGACCCCGAAAACGGTGATCCTGGGCTTCAACTCTTCATGGGTGGGCATCGTCAAATTCAATGTCATCGGTCTGTCCGCCTGTTCGTTGTTCTCGCCCCCGGGCCGAGGCGTCGTTCTGGCTCAATAAGCCGCCTGCTGGATGAGGGAGACATTACCCAAATGCCATTGTCTGGTCACCCCGATTCGGAGCGGAAACCACGAAATATGGCAATTTTTTGTTACTCACACTCAGCATATCGAGCTGCTCGCAATATCCTGTGGTTGGACAGTAAGTTAGGCCCTAAACCTAACGCAGATTCAGTAAAGCGATGCGCGATTTGCGCACGCTAAAGTTGTAATCTGCGTTTGGAAGGCGCTGCTCAGCCTCTCCCACGGGTCTCTGCGAACCCTGTGGATAAGTTAACAGATTCGCATTGCCCCGTCGCCCGCAAAATTCACCTTCGGCGGGAGATTGACCACCGGTCGCCTCCGCAATTCCCGAGTTGAAAGTATGTTAACCATCTTCGTTTCATCTCGGCCCGATATCGACTGCCCGGAAGACATGCATGACGTCACTGCTGAGACCCGTTTACGATGGCCCTGTTTCCAACTTCTACATTCTCGACAAGAACGACCACGTCGTTGAAACCGGTGGCCACTGGAATGAATTCGCCGAGGCGAACGATGCGCCCGGCGCAACCGATGCCGCGGTCTTCGGCCGATGCGTCTGGGACTTGATCGACGGCGCCGAGACCCGGTCCTTCCTCAATGCGGTTTTCTTCTGGTGCCGGCGCGAACGTGTCGGCTTCGAGTCGCTCTACCGCTGCGACGGCCCCGATGTCTCGCGTCTCTACAGGATGATCGTCGAGCCCCATGCCGGCGGTTTTCTCTGGGTGGGGCACCGGTTCGTTTCGTCTTCCCTCAGGCCGTCCGCCGTCACGGTTCTGTCCGACAGACTGTCGGGAGCCCGCTGCACGATGTGCTGTCACTACAAGGTGGGCGATCAGTGGATCGATCCTTTCGCCGCGCCTGCTCCGCATGACTTTCCCAGTTCCCACGTCCTCTGTCCCGCGTGCCGCGCGAACGCCCGCGACGGGCTGTTCGAGCTATCGGACATGAGCGTGCATCAGCTGGTCGCGAAGCGCAGGCGACGGTCTACCAGTTCTCCTTGAACCACTTCACCGCGCGCTTCAGCGATCGTGGCGCGCCGCGATCCGTCGGCATCTCGAAATCCCACCACTCATCCTGCGGATGCGCCGCGAAAAGGCTCAGGCCCACGGCGCTGGCAAAGGCCGATCCGGTCGCGGCCTGCGGCAGGCCATGCACGCGCAAAGGCCGGCCAATCCGAACCTGTTGCCCGAGGATTTTGGGCGCCATCGTGTCCAAACCGGGTATCTGGCTGGCGCCACCAGTCAGCACGATCTGTTGCGTCGGCAGGTGCTCGAAGCCGGCCGCATCCAGCCTCTCGCGCACCTCTTCCAGGATCTCCTCGACCCGCGGCCGCATGATCCCGATCAGCTCCGCCCGGCTGACCGTGCGTCGGTCATGCTCCCAGTCCCCGGTCTCGCCGCCGATCTCGATCATCTCGCGGTCGTCCATGCCGGTTGCCACGACGCCCCCGTGGAACGTCTTGATCCGCTCGGCCACGGCCGTCGAAACCTGAAGCCCCTTGGAGATATCCGACGTCACATGTTCGCCACCCAGGCGCACGGCGTCGGCATAGATCATGTGCTTCTTCATGAAGATCGAGATGCCCGTCGTGCCGCCGCCCATGTCGATACAGGCAGCGCCCAGTTCCTGCTCGTCCTCGACCAGAGCGGCGATCCCCGAGACATAGGCCGAAGACGCCAGCCCCGCCAACTCCAGGTCACAGCGCTTCAGGCAATAGATCAGGTTCTGGATCACCGCCGTATCGACCGTCAGCATATGCATGTCGCAGGCCAGACGCTGGCCGATCTGCCCCCGCGGATCGATCAGGCCCGAACGGTGGTCCAGCGCGAAATTCACCGGCTGCGCATGCAGCACTTCGCGCTCGGCGCCGTAGTCGGGAACATCGCAGGCCGCCAGAACCCGCGCGACATCCGGCTCGCGCACCATGTCGCCCTCGACCAACACCTGGCCTGCCAGCCCATAGCTGCGCGGTTGCCCGCCCGAAAGACAGGCAATCACGTGATCGACCCGCACGTTCGCCATCTTCTGCGCCGCCTGAACTGCCGTCCGGATCGCACGCTCGGTCTCCTGCATCGCGCAGCTTTCGCCCAGTTCCACCCCGCGGGACCGCGTCGTTGCAGCACCGATCACCCGGAACTGGCTCTGCCCGGCCATGTTCCCGATCCCCTCGCCTTCCGGAATGCGGTCGCGCCCGTCGAAGCGCAGGATGAGGCAGGCGATCTTCGAAGTGCCCACGTCAAGGATGGCGATCACGCCCCGTTGAATCGCGGCCCTGCGCATGGCGCGCATCGCGCGCTGGCTTTCGTAAAGATCGGTCATCGTGTCTCTTCCCCGGAGGATGTCCAGTAAGTGTCGTAAATCGTCTCGATCGCCGAGGGCGTCAGCCGGATAACCGGCCGCTTGGGGTTGCGGAAATCGACGGCCGCGATATCCCGCGCCAGCAGGTCCTGCGCCTTGTCCAGCGCCATGACCTTCTGCAGCGCCGTCACCGCGCCCGTTTCCGGCAGCAGGATGCGCTGATCGCGGTCCAGCACCACGTCCCAGCGCCGCTCGCCCACCCGCAGCAGCCCCCGGACCCGTTCATGAACGGGTTCCGCGACCGACAGAAGGCTCAGCGCCTCGGCCACATGGGCATTGGCCCCCTCGCCCGCGATCAGCGGAAGATCGGGCCGGTCGGTACGCAGCGCAAGCGGCGCGACGCGGTGCCCCGTCTCGTCCAGAAGCTCCAGCGTGTCGGGCGTGCGCCAGACCACGACCGGTCGGCGCTCCTCGATCTCGATTTCCAGAACCCCGCCCTGCCGGATGCGCACACTGGCAGCCGCAACGGCGTCGATCTCCTCGACCCGCCCGCGCAACTCGTCCAGATCGAGGTCGAAGGAGGAAACCGGGAAATCCAGCGGCAGCACGGCGCGCACCTCGGAGGCCACTTCGGCCGAGGCCTGCTCCACCGCCATCATCCGCACCATGAACTCGGGGCGCTCCTCGACCTGCCGTTTCAACTCGGCCACCCGGTCCGCCGCATCCTGCCGGCGCGCCTCGTCCGAAGCCCACCAGAGCCCGGCGGTCGCGATCACGAGAACCGGCAGACCATAGCGCAGGAACCGGCGGAACATCGGCGTCAGCATCAAGCGGTTCATGCGGTACGCCAGGCGCGAGGGCGCGGGATCTCTCATCGGTCGCATGAGGCATCCTTCACGATCCAGTCGCAGAGCTCGGGAAACGAGATCCCCAGATGCGCCGCCTGCTCGGGAACCAGCGAGGTGGGCGTCATCCCGGGCTGGGTGTTCGTCTCCAGCGCGATCAGCCCTGCCAGGCCCTTCGCCGGGTCCCAGCGGAAATCCGTGCGGCTGACGCCGCGGCATCCCAGAACCCGATGCGCGGTTCCGGCATGCGCCAGGCACGCTTCGGTCACCTCCGTCGGGATATGCGCCGGCAATTCATGCCGCGACCCGCCGGGCGCGTATTTCGCGTGATAATCGTACCAGCCGTCGGTCAGGATCTCGGTCACGCACAGCGCGCGCTCGCCCATTACCGTGACGGTCAGTTCGCGCCCCGGCACATAGGCCTCGACCATCAGGTGCTCCGGCATGTCATCCGCGATCACCGGCGGCGCATTGGCGCCCTCGGGCACGATATAGATGCCGACGGAAGACCCCTCGTTGTTCGGCTTGACCACATAGGGGGGCGCCATGACGTGCCGCGCCATGATCTCGGCCTTGCAGAAAATGCCGCTTTCGGCGACCGGGATGCCCGCCGCCGCGTAGACCGCCTTGCTCCGGGCCTTGTCCATCGCCAGCGCCGAAGCCAGAACGCCCGAGTGGGTATAGGGCAATCTCAGCCATTCCAGGATTCCCTGAACACAGCCATCCTCGCCCCAGCGGCCATGAAGCGCGTTGAACACCACGTCGGGTGCAGAATCGCCAAGGCGGGCCACCAGATCGGCACCCGCATCAATCTCGACAACCTGGTATCCTGCCTCCCTCAGTGCAGCCGCGCATTCGCGCCCGGACGACAACGACACCTCGCGCTCAGCCGAGGGTCCGCCCATAAGGACCGCTACCTTGGGGGGTGTCCTGCTCGACATACCCGCCACTTGCCTGTTCTGGGCCGTTTGCCGGCCCGTTTATGACTACTCTGCCTCGGGAGCCGGTTCACCGACTCTCATGATTTCCCATACTAGACTGATTCCCGAGTGGGCGAGAACCCTCTCTCTCACCTCTTCTCCCAGTCCCTCCAGATCCGCCGCCGTCGCACCGCCGGTGTTGACCAGGAAATTCGAATGCATCTCGCTCATCTGCGCGCCTCCGCGCGTCGCACCACGCATCCCCGCATCGTCGATGACTTTCCATGCTTTGAGCTCGTGGGTGTCGTCTTCCTTGCCTGTCGAGCTGTAACCGGCCGGATTCCGGAACGTCGAACCCGCGGTGAGCGACTTCGTCGGCTGGGTCGCATCACGCTTCGCCAACTGTTCTTCCATCCGCGCCGCCAGTTCTGCGGGATCGCCGGGGTTTGCGCGGAAAACCGCCTGCGTCACGATCCAGCCCTCGGGAATCTCGGCCTGGCGATAGCGGAAATTCAGATCCTCCGGCGTCAGAACCACCCTTTCACCTTCTCGCGTGACGGCCCGTGCCTCGACCAGGTGATCGGCCACGTAGGAACCGTAACATCCCGCGTTCATCCGCACCGCCCCGCCGATCGAACCCGGAATGGTCCTCAGAAAGGTCAGGTCGCGCCCCGCCTCAGCCGCTTTGAGCGCCACGTGGGAATCAAGCGCCGCCGCCCCAGCGATCACGAGATCGCCGTCGAACGTGATGTCCGCGAAACCGCGCCCCAACCGGATCACCACGGCGCGCAGCCCCCCGTCGCGCACGATCAGGTTCGACCCCACGCCCATCGGAAAGACCGGCACCTCGTCCGGAAGGGCCTTCAGGAAGTGAGCAAGGTCATCGACATCCTTGGGCAGGAACAGCCAGTCCGCCGGACCGCCGACCCGCAGCCAGGTCAGGCCCGACAGGTCGTAATCCGGCGTCAGCCGCCCGCGTGTCTCGATCTTGCCCACGTCCACCATGACCGAGAGGGCTAACACCCGCACGGCACCAAGACAATTCGATTCAAGCCGTCTTCTTCTTGGTGAAAATATGCCGGGGTGGGGGGGAGAGACCCCCCAAAAACATCACCCCCCCGCCCATCTCCAGAAAAAAACCAACACCCCCCCCACAAAA
>NZ_JBLBVK010000046.1:0-116498 GCF_047314965.1 Silicimonas lutimaris
GCTCAGATCGTCATCAATCACTGGCTCAGGCAGTACAATCACACCCGGCCGCATCAGGCACTCAACATGCGCCCGCCCGTTCCTGAAACCCTATTAGAGAAACCCCTGATCAGTGGCCCATACACAGGGGGCTAGACAAGAGCATCAAAGGTATTTTGGTGAAATGCCCCATATTCAAAAAGCTGGAACGGCAAGGCAATTATCGACTGTCGAGATCTCATGCGTTCGCGCGTACGGCGCTACCGTTTCCGGCGTGCGCCTAAACTACTGCAGTTAAAATGTGCACGAAGCCGCTGTTCTTGCCAGAAAACCTCGGCAACTTCGTAAGCAAAGCGAACCTGCATGAAGCCCACTTCAAACGGCTGTTTTCAGCAGGAGATGTAACTCCTGCGAACGAGTCATTCTCAAATGCTCGCCCCCGACGAACACTATGAGGCTCCGAAAAGCCCAATCTTTGCCAAAGCACAGAAATGCTCACGATGCAGTGCGAAATCACGCGATCGAAACATAAACACGCATTGCACACGACGCCTGTCAAGAAATTGAAATTAATGCCTAATCTCCACCATCCATCATCGGAGAAGCAGCCAACAGCGCGGTCCCGGTGGCTGCGCTTTCAGGCAATCAGCGTTCTGCTCAGGTGCGCCCTCTACCGGAACGGACCCGCTTTGCACACCATACGCACCGAGGATGCACTTCGCCACCCTGCCCCGCGCAAGAACATGCAGGCGCGGTTGCTTGGTGCGTCTGACATCTGCCCCATCTGAATACTGAATTCGGTCCGGTTCCAACGCTGGACGAATTTCATCACCCGCAGGCTCAGGACACTTAGCCTTTAGAAGACGAGTGCCGAGAGCACTATCGCCGACAGAAAGACCTTTGGATGGCGGTCATACCGTGTCGCGAACGAGGACCGTCCTGATCACTGACCCAAAACAGAGGGCTGAACCGATTAAAGCGGACCAGACCATCGTGATGGCAAGAGCAATGCCGGCTTTGCGTCACGGACGAAGCAGACGTTCATGGACGCACCGCTGATACATAAGCACGGCACCCCATCGGACAGCGTTCGCTTGCCGATGGGCTCCAAAAGGAAATCGATGGCCTTGAAGAGGGTCCGGGGCACAGCCGTACTGATGCTCACGGCTTCGATAGCGATTACGAACTACTGGTACTTTGGCATCTACCGAGCGTCTGAGGTAAGGCTTTTCGTCTCGAACGGTCTGTCTCCCCTTGGAGATGCCTGGAAAATCTTGTGCATCCTTGGCGCCTATTCGCACGACAACAGTACCGCAAAAGAGGTCACGGGCATCGAGATCGAAAGCCGTGGCAGAAGCGTCAAGTACGACACGCATTCTCCAATGGTCACAATCAACGACTAGGACAGCTATCGGCTGTTCGATGTCACCGGTCATCCTTCAGACTTCGCAAAATTGCACTCGGCGTGCTGACCATATGAAACGGAGTTCCTTGTCGATCCCGGGGGTCTTGGCACTAAGTGCTTCCTCCTGGCGGCAATTGAGTGCGCCCTGCAACCTTCCCGAGTTCCGGGTCGGAGTGTGGTCACCAGCTTCAACCTTCCCCTAACCTCAAGGATGCCTTTGAAGCGCGGGCCATCCCTGCGATATTTTCCGGGATGATTCAGGCTACTTTCGGCCCAGGCTGGGCGGTATCGATCTGCTTGAAGGAGAACATCTGGTTCCGCATTCGCCGCTGAAAGAACGAATGACAGCTGCGAGGAATTGGTGTGTCGTCTCACGCAAACCGGCCCAAGCAAGGCGACAAGAACAAACTGGACAAGAGGACCTTCCGGGTAACGCGTCAGCTCCGCGCAAGAACCTTTTTCAGAACCCGGATGAGGTCACCAGTTGGATCGTCCGTCTTGGTTCGGGCCCGCCACGCGACATGGTGGTCGGGCCGCACCAAGATGCATCCGGTATCGCTTACCTCGCGCGCCCGCGCCCAGTCGCCCACGTGATCGGCGTGAGCCTGGCGCGGGCCGATAACATGACAAACGATGTCAATACCCATCGACTTCCCGACTTCCGCCGCCGCATTGCACCAGTCTTCGCCGCCGATCCCGGTGATAAGGGTGAACCGTCCCTTCCCGCAGAGGTCGAGCGTCGACACCTCTGCACCGGTCGCGTTGTCAAAGACCCAGACATGCGGCAAACGCGCGCCGGGCCATGTCGTCGGCTGATAGTGCAGTTCGGCATCACGCTCGAAGGCCGGCTCGGGGTCACCGTCAGTCACAACCGCGTCTGATTTGTATCGCTGGTTCATCTCGACACCGTGCGCGTCGAATTCGTACTTCTTGAACGCGATCGCCTGGCGCAGCGCCTCGCGCTGTTTCTCCCCCGCCGCACTTGGATCGCAGCGCGCGTCCATGCTTGCTCTGATTTTCTCGATATCCGCGCCACCGGTCATGCCGAGTGCCGCAAAGATCGGGCCGAATTCGCCAATGGACTGGTTGGCGCGAGTGACGATCTGCTTTGCGATCGGCGCCCGCTCGCTGGTGTAGGTGTCGAGCAGCGCCTCGCCGGCCTGCCCCTTCAACACCGCCGCCAGCTTCCATGCCAGATTGAACGCATCCTGGATCGAGGTGTTGGAGCCAAGCCCGTTCGACGGAGGGTGCCGATGCGCGGCATCTCCCATGATGAAGACCCGGTCCTTCTGCAGATTCGTCGCGTAGGCGTCGTTCACGGTCCATGTATTGGCGGAGAGAAGCTCGATCTCCAGGTCCGGGTCGCCGACCAACTGGCGGGCGACATTGGTCGCCATCGCCTCGTCGACCTCCGGCGCAGGTTCATTGATGTCGTAACCCCAGACGATCAGCCATTCGTTCCAGGGCCGGATCATCCGCACCAGCCCCATGCCGATGCCGCCCACATCGGCACCCGGCTGCATCACCCAGTAGAGGACGCTCGGACGGTGCGCGACGTACTTCGAAAGGTCCGCGCGGAACAGGATATTCATAGACCCGCCGACACCCATCTTGCCCTCGATGGGGGCGCCGATGTGGTCTGCAACCAGTGAATTGCCGCCATCGGCGCCGACAAGATACTTGGAGTACACCTGAAATTCGCGCCCCGACAAGCGGTCTCTCAATGTCGTTGTCACGCCTTCGGCATCCTGTTCGTGGCTGACATACTCGGTCGACATCCGGCCCTGCGCCCCGCGTTTGCAGGCCGTGGAATAGAGAATCGGCTCCATGAAAGTCTGCGGAAGATCATTCATGTGGCTGGGTGACGACAGCATGTGCTCGGCGCGGGAGAGCGGGTGCTTGCCCCAACTCTTCATTCGCCCGATTTCCTCGCCCGCAAGGCTCTCGCAGAAGACATTCTCGCCCATCAGATCCTGCTCGGTCGCATGCAGATATGCTTCTGCCTCCACCTCGTGGCCGAGGTCGCGCAGCACCTCCATCGTCCGTTGGTTGGTGATATGCGCCCGCGGGGTATTGGCCAGCCAACGGTAGCGGTTCACCACCATGTTCTCGATACCGTAGCTGGCCAGCAGCGCCGCCGTGGCCGAACCTGCTGGCCCCGTGCCGATGATCAGCACATCGGTTTCGATTTCCGCCATGTCCTTTTTCTCCTTGTCGTCCGGCTCCGCGTCCGGCCCATCTCATCAATCCAACGTGCTTGCCTCAGAAACCTACTCGGTCGCCGCCCTTCAGATCGAGGATCTCGCGCGCCTCGTCGGGCGACGCGATCTCGGCACCCAAGTCTTCGATGATCCGACGGATCTTCTTGACCTGTTGTGCGTTCGATGTCGCCAACTCGCCGCGTTTGATGAAAAGGCTGTCCTCCAACCCGACCCGCACATTGCCGCCCATCTGGCTCGCGGTCGTCGCCATCGGCATCTGCGCGGCCCCTGCGGCCAAAACCGACCAGCGGTAGTTATCTCCGAAAAGCTTGTCGGCGGTCTTCTTCATAAAGACGAGGTTCTCGATATCCGAACCGATACCCCCCAGAATGCCCATCACGAATTGCAGGAACACCGGCGGCTTGAACAACCCGATATCCATGCAAAACTTAAGGTTATAGAGGTGACCGACATCATAACACTCATGCTCGAACTTGATGTTATGGGGTGCCAATCGTTCCGCCGCTTCCTTAATGTCGGCGAAGGTGTTGCGGAAGATGTTCGCCTCCGATCCCTCGATATATGCCTTTTCCCAGTCGTATTTGTAACTCTCGTAGCGTGCGGCGAGTGGGTGGAAGGCGAAGTTCATCGACCCCATATTGAGCGAACACATCTCGGGGCTGAATTGCTCCGCCGCGCGCAGCCGTTCCTTGATCAGCATCGTAGGCGCCCCGCCCGTGGTGATGTTGACGACGGCGTTCGTCGACTGCTTCACGCGCGATAGGATCGAGGTGTAGTGCTCCGGCTCTACCGAGGGCCGGAAGTCCCCGGGATCTCTTGTGTGCAGGTGCAGAATCGCCGCGCCTGCCTCGGCCGCCTCAATGGCCTGATGTGCGATGTCGTCCTGCGTAATCGGAAGATGCTCTGACATTGTGGGGGTATGAATGGCCCCGGTGACAGCGCAGGTGATGATCACTTTCGGCGTTTTCGCCATGGTCTCAGTCCTTTTCTCTGACGCGGTAACTGAGCGGGAAAAGTTCAAGGTCAAACCGCTCGCGTATCAGTCCCCAGACACCCTTCGGCGCCTTCAGCATCACGACGATGGCAACGGCACCCAGCACCATCAAATAGATCGTTCCGTAGTCGGCCAGCAGTTCGCGAAGCGCGAAAAACATAAGAGTGCCGATAATCGGCCCCTCCAGTGTGCCGATCCCGCCGATCACGACGATGAAAATGACAAACGCCGTCCAGTCGTTGACACTGAAGGCGGCATCAGGCGAAATCCGGAGCTTTTGCAGAAATATCAATCCACCGATGATCGCCGTGAAGGCCGAGGTCACGACGTAGACCGCCAGTTTCGTGCGCCAGATGTTGATGCCAAGGCTGCTGGCGGCAATCTCGCTGTCCCGGATCGCCGTCAGAGCGAGACCGCGCCGCGACCGCAGGAAGACATAGACCGCCAGCAGTACGAGGACGGCCGCACCCAGCGCCAGCCAGTAGGACGTCGCTTCCCGAGCCGCTTTCTTTTCGCCCAGTTCCCTGACCACCGCGACCGGCAACGACGACCCCGACCCGCCACCAAGCGCGTGGATCTGCGCGAAAGACAGCCTGAAGACTTCCGCCACAACCCATGTCCCGATTGCGAAATACGCGCCTTTCAGGCGGAAGATCAGTGTCGCGATCGGCACCGAAAGAACCGCCGCGAGGACCCCCCCCAACAGGATCGCGACCACCGGGTTCAGGCCGCCGAATACCGTCAAGGCAAAAAGCATGTATCCGCCGAAGCCGACATATGCCTGCTGTCCGACACTGACGAGTCCGGCGTAACCTGCCATGAGGTTCCAGAGGCAAGCCAACGAAAGATAGAGAAAAATCTCCCCCAGTAGCCGCATCTCGGAGCTGCTGGCCCACCAGGGGGCGGCGGCAAGCAGGACAACGGCCAGTGCGCCCAGAAACATCGCGACCCGCGACGTTGGCGTCGACCGGGTGACCGTGGGCGCTCTCAATGCTCCACCCTCGGGAAAAGACCGTTCGGACGGATCGCCAGCACGATCAGGAACGCGACGTGTCCGGCAAGGATCTGAAAGCCCGGATCGATCTTGGCGCCGATCGTTTGCGCCACGCCAAGGATCACGCCACCCGCCAGCGTGCCCCAGAGGTTTCCAAGCCCGCCGATGATCACTGCCTCGAACCCGAAGATCAGACGCCCACCGCCGATGGCCGGATCGAAACTTGTGCGCATACCCAAAAGTATGCCCGCGATCGCCACCACCGCCAGCGCAAGCGCCATCGCGAGGCCGAAGAGATGCGCCTTGTTCAGCCCCATGAGTTGCGCGATGTCCTGGTTATCGCTGACCGCCCGGAAGCCACAGCCCAGCGACGTACGGTAGAAGATGAACTGCAGCCCCGCGATCACCACGACCGCGATGGAGAAGGTAAGAAGCGGCAACACGCCCACCGCGATGCCGCCGAGATCAAGGCTGGCGGTTTCGATGGCCCCGCCGTTCAGCTTTTGCGGATCGGCAGTGTAGGCCTCAAGAAGCACGTTCTGAATGATGACGGAAAGGCCGAAAGTCACCAAGAGAGGCGGCAGGATGTCCGGCCCCAGGGTCTGGTTCAAGACCAGACGCTGCAATGCATAGCCAAGCGCCGCCATCGCGGGCATCACGATCAGAAGCGCCACTAGCGGATGCAAGCCCAACATCACAGTCGTCGAAAGCCCCAAATAGGCCGCCAAGACGATCAGGTCGCCATGCGCGATGTTGACAAGCCGCATCACGCCGAAGATCAACGACAGCCCGGCGGCGAAAAGAGCGTATAGTCCGCCAAGCAGCACCCCCTGCACGATGACGCCGGTCCACTCGATCATGCGTCCATCCCGAAATAGGCCTTCGTGATCTGATCGTGAGTAACGTCGCCTGTTGCGGCTTCGAGAGAGATGCGGCCTTCTTGCAGGCAATAGACGCGGGACGATACTTTCAGCGCCTGCGCAATATCCTGCTCGACGATCATCGCGGTCATCCCCTCGCCCACGATCCCCGGCATCGCCTCATAGATCTGACGGATGACAACAGGGGCGAGGCCGAGGCTGATCTCATCGAAAAGGATCAGTTCAGGGTTCGCCATCAACGCACGCCCGATGGCAACCATCTGCTGCTGTCCGCCTGACAGCGAAGTGGAAGCCTGTTGGCGCCGCTCTTTTAGAATGGGGAAGAGATCATACACCGAGGACAGCGACCATGGGCCTGCCCGTCCGACCTGGCCACCGATCAGCAGATTCTCCTCGACCGAAAGCGACGGGAAGAGTTGCCGCCCCTCGGGCACCAGCGCGATGCCGCGCGCGGCCACCTGATCTGCCCGCAGCGCGCCGATGGGTTCGCCCCGAAACCTGATCGCGTCAGCCCGGTTCTTCAACAGCCCGGAAATCGAGCGCATTAGTGTCGTCTTGCCCGCCCCGTTCGCTCCGATGATGGCGATGACCTCGCCGTCCGAAACCGCCATGTCGAGTCCATAGAGCGCCTGGAAATCTCCGTAGTGGGCGTCGAGGCCGCTGATTTGAAGCCGGGCCTCAGGCATCGGGGTCCACGCCGAGATAAATCTCTTTTACTTCAGGACTTTCCATGATGGTCTTCGGGTTACCTTCTGCAATCTTCTTGCCGAAGTCGATGACGATGATCCGCTCGACCACGGCCAGAAGCGCATGGATGACGTGCTCGATCCAGATGATGGTGGTACCTCGTTCGTGGATGGTCCGGATCGTCCCGATCAATGATTGGCACTCTGCTTCCGTCAGCCCGCCCGCGATCTCGTCCAGAAGCAGCAGCTTCGGCTTCGCGGAAAGCGCCCGTGTCAGTTCAAGCCGCTTGCGCTCAAGGAGCGTCAGCGTCCCGGCGCGCACGTTTGCCTTTGACAGCAACTCCGTTTCTTCCAGCACCGACAGGGCAAGGTCTTCGGCTTCCCGCCCATTGAGTCCTGCACCCTGCGTGGCGCCGACCAGCGCGTTCTCGAAAACTGTCATCCCCCCGAACGGTTGGGGGATCTGAAACGACCGCGCGATGCCCATCTTGCACCGCGCGGCCGCTGTTTGCGTTGTGATGTCACGTCCTTCAAACCCGATCCGGCCAGCATCGGCCCTAAGCGTTCCGGTGATCAGGTTGAAAAGCGATGTCTTGCCCGCGCCGTTCGGACCGAGGATGCCCACCGCCTCACCCCTCGCGACATCGAAGGAAGTGGCGTCGGCGACCACGATGGCGCCGAAGGACTTTTTCAGTCCAGTGACGGACAGGAGCGCAGACAAGTCGCCCTAGCCGAGCAACTGCAACTCGCCGCCGACCGGGATCTGCGGCGCGTGGCTGTTGTTGGTGATCACCAGTTCGACGCCGTCGCCCGCCTTCTGCCACTGGCCCGAGACCAGCGGCGTCTTCGACACGTTCGGAACCGGCCCGGACGACCAGTTTACGTCGCCGACGATGGTAGACATGTTGGTACCCTTGATCGCAGCCGCGACCGCTTCAACATCATCGAGATCCTCGGACCGGGCGATCACGTCAGCCACGACCTCGAACAGCGCGTGCTTGAACCCGATGGGCTGGGTCCAGGGTCGTCCGGTGGCGCGTGAATATCCGCCCGCCAGATCGCCCGCCGAGATGCCGGTTAGCGATGAGTTGAACGGATGGTTGGGAGACCACCAGATCTCGGTCGTGAGCCCGACACCCCGGTCACCCAGCGCCTCTATCGCCGACGGGAACAAGAGCGCCTTGCCGATGGTAGCGACCTTCGGGTTGAACCCCTGCTGGGCCGCCTGGCTCCAGAAAGTGCCGAAATCGGGCGGGATCATCACTCCCGTTACGATCTCGCAGCCCGCATCCTTGAACGCGCTGATGTAATTCGAGAAATCGTCAGACAGCGGCTGGAACCGACCCGGATCGATCAGTTCGAACCCCTGCTCGGCCAGCGGCTTCGGCAGGCCAAGCTCCGCGTCACCCCAGGCATTGCCATCAGCATCGTTCGGGAACAATCCGCCGACCTTCTTGGCAACCCCGCTATCGTTCCAAAGGCCCGTGAAATTGGCAATCACGTCCTCCAGCCCCCAAAAGAAGTGATAGGTATAGGCGAAGCCTTCGGCTGGGTTACCGCCCCTCCCAAAAAAGTAGGGCTGCCACGGAGCGTCGGTGGTGATGCAGGGGATCTCGTTGATCTCGGCCTGGTCCGCGACAGGGTTCGTGGTGTCCGGCGTCGCCGCGGCGGTGATGATATCGACTTCATCATCAAGGATGAGTTCGGCAGCGACTTCAGCCGCTCGGTTCGGGTTCGACTGGCTGTCCTTCTTGATAATCTCGATCTGGTAGGACTTGCCATTATTCTCGATGCCCCCCGCGAAATGAGCGCGAAGACCTTCGAGAATGTAGTCATCCGCCTCGGCAAAGCCGGCGAGCGGCCCGGTCGATGGCGTGACGAAACCAACCTTCAGGGTTGGCGATTGTGCATAGGCCCGCGTCGAACGCAGGATGGCCGGTGCCGCGACACCAGCAGCAATGCCGCCCAATACGCGGCGGCGTGTCGTCGAACGTTTCATGTTTTTCCTCCCATGTCGGACCTGTCAGGCAATATTGCCTCCAGCTTTCTCAGGTGATCCGCAACCCGTTCCTTCGTTGCTGCAACATCACCGTCTTTCCAATCGCGGAACCCTGCCCCGGCCGCCATGCCGGTCCGCCCCGCGTCGCGCAGCTTTTGCAAATACTGCGAGGGTTTCGTACTTCGATCCAGATCAAAGAGGACCTGGTCGTGAATGTCCTGCGTCAACTCGATCCCAACAAGATCGGCGTTCTCCAAAGGTCCCAACACAGCCAGCCGCCGCCCGAAACTGGCTTTGACGACGTCATCGACGGCCTCGGCTGTGCAGATGCCGTTCTCGACCAGGCTGATCGCTTCGCGCCATAGGGCATGCTGCAAACGGTTGCCGATGAAGCCCGGCACATCTTTCTCGACCATCACTGGCGTCTTGCCGACTTCGGTCAGCAATGCGTGCATGGCGTCTGCAACGCTCGCTTCGGTCCATGCGGTTTTGACCACCTCGACCAGCGGGATCATGTGTGGCGGGTTCCACCAATGCGTGCCAAGCGCACGGTGGCGGCTGGAAAGACCAGACATGATCTTGGTGATCTGAATCACGGAGGTGTTGGACGCCAGGATCGCATCTTGCGGAGCATGAGCTTCTATCTCGGCAAAGAGAGCCCTCTTGAGATCGAGTTTTTCCGGCGCAGCTTCAAAGACATAGTCCGCCGCCTTCACGGCATCCGGGATCCCCTGAAAAGTGGCGATACGGTCCAGCGATGCCGCGACTTCATTCACAGGCGCCCCAAGAAGCGTCAGGCTTTCGCGCACCCGATCCTCGAGGCTTTCCCGCATCTCGGCGACCGGCTCAACCACGGATACGTCGTGGCCGCCGCGCGCAAAGGTAAGCGCGATACCGTGCCCCATGAGGCCGCCGCCGATGACAGCAATCCGGCTCATCCTGCGGTGTACCCGCCATCGGCATAGAGAATGTGACCGGTATAAAAGTCACTGGCCCGGGATGCGAGAAACAACAAAGGCCCTGCCAGGTCCTCGGGCTCTCCCAAACGCCCCTTGGGCACGCGCGCAAGAAAGCCGGTCCGCACAGTCTTCGCGTGGTCGTCATCCCCAAACATCCAGGCCGTCAGTGGCGACCGGAAGACTGTCGGCGCAATCGCATTGACGGTGATCCCCGTCGGACCAAGCTCACATCCCAGCGCCTTGGTGATGCCGTCCACAGCCGCCTTTGAAGCGCAGTAGGCCGTATAGCCCGCCGGGTGCCCCAGCAGCCCGCGAGCCGAGGACATGAGTACGATCTTGCCCCCGTCGCCCTGCGCTTTCATCTGCCCTGCCGCGGCGCGCGCCATCAGCCAGGACTGGGTGACATTGGCGTCCATGATGCCCTCGAACGTCTCGGGCTCCATGTCGTTGATCAGGGCCACCTTGTTCATGCCGGAGGCCACGACAAGGATATCGAGGCGCCCGAACGCCTCAACCGCTTTCGCCACCAGCGCATTGCAAGCCTCTTCGCTGTCGGGACGGGCATTGACCTGAACGACCTCGCCCTTGCAGCGCTCTGCCACCTCGGCCATGGCATCGGCATTGCCCGCAGCCAGCACCAGCTTGCAGCCCGCGCCGGATAGCGCCTCGGCCGCCACCGCGCCAAACGCACCTGAAGCGCCGGTGATCAGGGCCACCTTACCGGTGACATCGAACATTTTCAGAGGATCGGAGAGGCTCATTTCGGACGTCCTCCCTCGGGATACGGGATCACAACCAGCATCTTGCAGACGTGGTTCGATTTGTTTTCGATCCGTCGGACCTGACCCGGTGGAACCGTGCAACTGTCCATTGGCCGAAGCACCTCGGTCTGGCCGTCCCACTCGATGGTCATTTCGCCTTCAAGCACGACATAGACCTTCTCGAACGGAGTGCTGTCAGGTCCGGCCCCGCCGCCGGGCAGAAACTGGCTGAACCCGATCCACTGGTTCTCGGGGCCGCCATCTTCGAACCCCTGAAGCCGCAAGCCGGTCACGCCCCAGTGGTTCGGAGCCTCATAAACCTCGGCCTCTTCAAATCGCTTGATCAACATCGCGGGCCCTCCCAAACCGGCGATGGCGAGGGCTTAGAAGCTCTCGCCCGCTTCGATCCGGTACTTCTGCCCCCTGTCGATCATCGCGACCAACCGGATGATGCAGCCATCGCCACGATCCCAATTCCACGGGAAGAAGGCGAATGTGCAGCGCTTGCCGGTTACGGCATCCAGATCACCGCCCACGTTTTCGATGCCCAGAATACCGTTCTTGAACAGGATATTGTGCACTGGCTCCCATTCCGGGAAAGCCTCATCCCACGGAATGCCCCCGGACCATTTCTTGTATTCCTCTGCGAGGTGCGGATGAAGCGGACCGTTCCGGTGCGGACCAATGGCGGTGGCAAGAGGATGGTCGTTGGCTTGTGTGTCGTGGCCGACGACCTTGATCCCTTTTTCAACCATCCATTCCCCCGCCGAAGGCACAAGTCCCGGGCAATGCGTGAAATAATCGCCGTCCTCGTACTGGTGGTGCCAGCCGGTGTTGATGATCAGCACATCGTTCTTCCGGATCGCGTGACCGCAGGCCTTCTCCAGATCGTCGGCGGTGATCGGTTCCCACATCTTTTTCGGGATCGAGACCACGAGGCCCGATCCGAAGAAATGCGGAAGCGGAACTTCGTCGATAAATGGCGTGCCCTGAACCACATGCGCCGGGGCGTCGATATGGGTGGTGACGTGCATCGTGGTGGTAAGTGTCTGGCTCAGGACGCCCGACTTTGCCATGTAATGCATCCGCTCGATCTGAACGTCACGGAAATAGGGCCAGTTCGGGCACTGGAAACCATAGCGGTGGCTGAGGTTGTAGAACTCCAGCCCCATGTCGTTGTCGGTGTTGTCCTGAAATTCAATCCCACGAACTGTAATCGGCATCGTCGCTGCCCTCCCCGCTGCGTCATTCGTCCTGCATCATGGTGCAACTGTATCGTAATTCGGTCAATGGTTGATTTGCACCGCATTGCGGGTTACCGTGAAACTCACATGAACCCCAGAACGGATCGGAGCGGAAGCGCGTGAGGCCGGAAAAAACATCCGAAAAATCAAACATACAAGTGATTTCTAGAGCGGCTGACATCCTTCGCGTTCTCGCGTTGCAGTCCGATGGATTGAGCCTTGGTCAGATTGCAAATCGGGTCGAACTGCCCCGTTCTACGGTACAAAGAATAGTGAGCGCATTGGTCGCCGAAGGCTTCGTCCATTCAGACGGGTCCAGTCGCAGCCTGCGGCTTGGTCCAGAGATTCGCAGCCTCGCCCAGGCCTCGGCAGGCGACGTTAAGGAACGGATGCGACCCATCCTGCGCGACATTGCGAACAGGACGGGGGAGACCGTGGACCTGGCCGTTCTGAAACGCGGACGGATGCATTTCATCGACCAGATCGTCGGCAGCCATCGTCTGCGCACTGTTTCGAGTATCGGCGACAGTTTCCCATTGACCACGACAGCAAACGGCAAGGCAGCGCTGGCCTGCCTCGATCAGGCTGAGGCCGCTCGACTTGTCCTGTCGGAGCTGGAGTCGGAGGGCGACGAGAACCGGCTGATGCCGGTCCTTGCCGAGCTTGAGACAATTCGAAGTGGCGCTTTGGCAACTGACGAGGACGAGCACACCGAGGGTGTATCGGCGATCGGGTTCGCCGTTCGCGACACGGCGGGCGACGTCATCGCTGTTTCGGTCCCCGTTCCGACCAGCCGCTACCCAAAAGTCAGGGAAAAGCTTGCGCGCGTGCTTTCGGAAACGAAATCACTGCTCCGATAATCACCGCCTCCGGGAAATGAGCTTTTGCGTTTCGGCAGGTGCGTCACGCTGGATGAGGCCATAAATCAGAACGAACCCATTCAAGCCGGCCACCAAAGTGGCCAGCCTCGATGCATGCGTTCGACTTATTCCCGCGCCTGCCAGAAATCGCTGCGTCCGGGAAGGCCTCGGCTCAGGCGGCGTCCTGCGTTCGCACGGCCTCGACGATTTCCCGGAATTCAGCGTCACTCAGGATATCGCGCTTCTCGATGCCCTTGGCCTTGACCTGGGCGAGAACCTCGGCCGCCTGATCATCGTTCAAGTCACCCAGGCCCAATTCTTCCATCTTGTAGGCGATCGAGGCCTTGCCGCTCTTCTTGCCCAGGACGACCTCGCCGGATCGACCGGTCAGCGCCGGATGCGTACCGAACATCACCAGCGGATCGTGCATCACATACTGGATACCGATGCCGCTTTCGCGGATGAAATTACCATCGCCCAACACCGGTTTGTTTCGGGCAATCGGGATGTTCGAAAGTTCCGACAAGAGCGCACCAAGTTCGGGCAGCTTATCAAGGCGGTAGCCCGTCTCGTAGCCATAAAGCAGATCGAGCCCAAGCATCAGTTCCTCTAGCGCCGCGTTGCCGGTGCGCTCCCCGAGACCATTGCCGCAAGAATGCACGCATTCGGCGCCAGCCGTTACGGCGGCAAGTTCGGTTGCGACACCCATCCCGAAATCGTTATGCGTGTGAATCTCAATGGGTAGGCCGGTCATGCCCTTGACCCACTTGACCATGTACTTGATCGCCTCTGGCGTCGCGCAGCCCATGGTGTCGACGATACCGATGGCGTCGGGCGGGCTTTCCGCCATAATGGCATTGCACAGGTTGGTCAGATCGTCAGGCCGGGCCCGGGTCGTGTCGTAGGGAAAATAGACCGCGTGCAATCCGTTTTCGCGAGCGTAGTTGATCACGTCACGGCTTTTCTTGAATACGTCTTCCCAGGTCCATCCGAATTGCGTGACCAGTTTGGGATAGCCGATGGGCACCTCGATGATCACGCCCTGCGCGCCACATTCGAGCGCCATGTCGATATCGGCCTTCATTGCACGGGCGAAGGTGTAGATTTTCGATTTCAAGCCGAGCTTCGAAATCTCCTTGATCGCCTCGGCGTCCATGGGAGACACTGCAGGCATGCCCGCCTCGATCCGGTCGACGCCGATTTCGTCCATCTTTGTGGCGATACGGATCTTGTCATCGATCGAGAACACAACGCCCGGTGTCTGCTCGCCGTCGCGCAGCGTGGCATCGTGGATTTCGACTTTTGGTGGCAAGTTCAGCGATTGGCGCACCTCATCGACGAAATTGTATGGGCTCACCCAGTATTTACCGTCTTCAAAATGCGTGCTGCGCATCAGCTTGACCCCTTTGAGAATTCTAAACTTGAAAAAACTATACCCATTTTTTTCCGTGTTCCAACAAAAAACCCACTTTTTTTTCGCTCAAAAATGACCTGGCAACCATCCGCAGCGGCCATCAACATCAATCGGAGGTGGCGACAAATATATGACACTCGAAAAACCGATATTATTTGCCTATTGGCCAGATCGGTGGCAATTTCGGTGCATGGATAATTCTGTCACTCCCCAAACATCGTCGCAGTCTTCGACGCAACGCGCATATCTCGCACTGCGCAACGACATCATTTTCGGTCGCATCCCACCGGGCCAGCGTCTGAAGATCGACACGCTGAAAGAAAGCCTCGATACCGGAGCGTCACCTGTGCGCGAGGCGCTCAGCCTGCTGACATCGGATCAATTGGTCGACCGCATCGATCAGCGCGGCTTCCGCGTAGCCGCCACCAGCCGCGAACAGTTCCAGGAGATCCTCGATCTGCGCTGTCGGCTCGAAGAGCTTGCCGTACGCGACAGCATTGCCCACGGTTCAGCGGGATGGGAAGAGGCGCTGGTGCTGTCGCATCACTATATGGTCCGTGCCCGGAAGACTGACCTCGAGACATTCGAGACTTGCCACAAGGAATTCCACATGGCCTTGCTGGCGGGCTGCAAGTCACCGATACTGCTCAGGTTTTGCAGCCAGCTCTACGATCTGAACGTGCGCTACCGATATCTTGCCGGAAAGTCCAAGAGCTATGCCCGGCGCGACGTGGACGCCGAACACGCGGCAATTCTCGAAGCCGCGGTCAACCGCGAGACGGAAACGCTCTGCACCCTCCTGATGGCGCACTACAGGAATACGGGTGCGTTCCTCGCAGAGCAAATCGACTAAACGGGTACCAACTTCAGGTCGAAATCGGCGACAAGGTAGGGCTCGTTCACCTTGCCCGAGAGCGCATATCCTTCGGGGAAGGTTTCCGGCGGTTGTTCGACATACTTCATCACGAGATCTTCACGCACGCCGAAGACGGTATCTTCGTCCAGATAGGGATCGTCGTCGGGGAAAATTTCAGTCACCAGCGGCCGATATCCTTCGGCTTTGATGACGTAGTGAAGGTGCGACGGCCGCCATGGATGCCGCCCCGTCGCTCGCAGAATATCGCCCACCGGCCCGTCGGTCGGCACCGTGTAGCTAACGGGTTTCACTGTCGTAAAACCGTAAGTGCCGTCCGCCCTCGTTGTCTGGATTCCGTGAAAGGAATACGTGTCCTGATCCGGGTCCTGACTGGAATAAAGTCCGTTCGGCGCCGTCTGCCAGATGTCGATCTTGGCGCCCGCGATCGGGTTACCCTGCGGATCGGTGACCCGGCCCCGCGCCAGAAGTATGTCACCTTCGTAATCCCGTTTCATGTCGAAACCGAACGGGATATCAGGGGCACCAGAGATGTGGAACGGGCCAAGAACGCTCGACGAAGTTCCTTCGGGCACAGAATTGATCATGTCGATCAGGGATGACAGGCCAAGTACGTCCGACAGAAGAACGAACTCGTGCCGCTCCTTATCGGATATGTTGCCCGCCCATTCGAGAAACTCGATTCCTTTCTGCCACTCGGCATGGGTCAGCTTCACTTCCTTTGCGAAGGCGTGCAGGTGATCAGCGAGGCTCTGCATCACCTCGCGCAGGCGGGGGTCGGTGTCCGGCCCGAAATACCCCATGAATACTTCGGTGATGTTGTCCTTGGTGACGGTGCGCATACCGGGATCTCCTAGTTCAGAATGGCGGTGCTGAGCGACGGGAACCGGATCAGCAGGATAAGGACTATCAGCATGACGACAGCGAAAGGAAACGCGCCCACGAAGACATCCCTGAGCGTGATCCGGTCGTCGTTCAACGTCGCCTTGATGACGAAACAGCTTATGCCAAGCGGCGGCGTAAGCAAGCCAATCTCGGCTCCGACGACAGTGACGATCCCGAACCACACGAGGCTGAGGCCCATCGGCTCGATCAGCGGCAGGAAAAGCGGAACCACGATCAAGATAATGGAGGTTGTGTCGAGGATAGTTCCGAGAAAAATCATCAGCAGGACGTAGAATACCATGACCCAGAAATAGCCAAGCTGGCTCTGTTCGAGGTAGTCGCCGAGTTGGTTCGGCAGGCCGGCAAGACCCAGCATCCGCGAATAGATCGACGCCGCCGTGATCAGGAACAGGATGGCCGCCGTGATATGTCCGGTCTCGAGCAGCGCTTCCCAGAAGCCCTTGAGCGTCATGCTGCCGCGCGCCACGGCAATGACAAGACCCAGGAGTGCACCCGCCGCGCCGGCCTCGACCGGGGTCAGCCAGCCGGTGTAGATTCCGCCGAGGACCACAGCGATCAGACCAGCCGTGGGCAGCGTCTTTGCCGCGATTTCGCCCGGGCTCATCCATTCGAGATCGTCGCTTTTTCGCCCACCGACATACGCCGGAGCGAAACGTCCCATCGCCCAGATCGCGATCACATACGCCACAGCCAAAAGGATGCCGGGAACGATGCCAGCCAGAAACATGTCACCGACTGACTGTTCAGCCACGAAGGAATAGATGATCAGCATCGCAGAGGGTGGAATGATCATGCCCAGCACGCTCGATCCTGCGACGACGCCCACGGCGAATCGCGGGTTGTAGTCATAGCTCAGCATCTGCGGAACCGAGACCTTGGAAAACACGCTGGCCGAGGCGATGGACGATCCGGTGACGGCGGCAAAGACGGCGTTCGCCCCGACGGTTGCCATTCCGATGCCGCCCTTCACCTTGCGAAACCCCGAATTCATCACCTGATAGATATCGGCGCCCAGGCCCGCCTTCGACACGATCAGCCCCATGAACGTGAACAGCGGCACCGTCGCGAAGGTGTATTCCATCACGCTATCGCTGACGGCGACTTTCAGCAGCGCCATCGACAGGTCGAAATTGTCCCGCATCAGCCAGATCGAGACAAAGCTGACCACGCCAAGCGCGATCGGGATGTATAGGCCGATATAGACAAGGACGACTATCGCGGCGACGGAGGCCATTCCGATTTCGACCGGTGTCATGCGTCGTCCCCTTCGGGAAGCCGAACCGGCGGGACGTCCTCGTGGGACTTCAGGACTTTCAGGAAAAAGATCACGGCGCAAAGCGCGGCGCCGGCGAAGATGGCAAGCTTGATCGGCCACCATGGTGCGGTAAAGACGCCGGGCACACCGAAATAGTCCTGCGTTTCAAACATCTTCAGGAACTCGGGCCAGATCGCTATAGCGATCAGCGCCATAAAGACGGCCGATACGAAATTGATTGCATGCCGCAGCGCATTTGCCGTCCTTGGGCGGCGCCCGCCAAGGATGGTCAGAAACCCATCCGAGCTCGTAAGCCGGTTGACCCGGCAGACATCGGGCAGTTGCAGGAAGACGATCAGAACCATTGAGAATTGAACGACCTCGACAGCCCCCAGGAACGGCGCGTTGAAAAGGCTGCGTGCGATGGCGTCAAAGTTCACCACGCCCACCAGCGCCAGCACCACAAGCGTGCCGATGGCATTCGCGAAGATCGCGATGCCATCGACCAGTCTGGAAACCGCAGTGAGCGCGGAACCCATCACCTCAGTTGGTCGCCGCTGCCGACCAGTCGCGCACGGGCTTAAAGCCTGCCGCTTCCAGCTTCGCGATATACGCCTTCAGCATCTCGCTGCCCGGCTCGCCCCTGCCGTCGAGTTCGGCTGCCCATTCGCCAGCGATATCAGGCATCGAAGCCGCGAATGCCGCGCGTTCTTCGGGCGACATTTCGACCACGGTGCCTCCGCCATCGACATAGGCCTGCAGGCTTTCGGCGGCCTTGCCCATCGCCAGCCCTGCCACGTGGTCGCGGTAAAGCACGGCGACCTCCTGGAGAACGCCCTTCACTTCGTCCGGGAGACTTTCCCAGTAGTCCTTGTTGACCGTCACGGTCTTCGAGTTCACCGCGCCCAGGTCTGCCTTCAGCATGTAGGGCGCGACCTCGGCGATCTTGAAGGTGGCTGCGGACTCGGGCCACAGCATTCCGCCATCGGTGAGACCGGTCTGGATCATGTTGTAGAAGTCCGTCAGTCCGCCGCGCACGCCCGCGGCGCCCGGAATGCCTTCCAGATACCGCAAGTTCATGCCCGCACCCGCAATTTTCCGGCCTTCAAGATCGGCCAGCGAATTGACCGGCTCCTTCGTGAAGATCTGATAGGAGTCGAGTACGACACCGGTGGCCAGATAAACCTGGTTCTGCGCATCGAACTCCTTCTGCATCGTTGGGAATTCCTTGGCGATCTCGTCGACCGCCTTCGCGACCGCGACAGAATCGGCCGCGATCATCGGCGTCACCGCCGAGATCGACTGGCTCGGCAGCTTGGAGCTGTGGAAGATGGTCGTCACGATGCCAATGTCGCCGAGGCCAAGCTGGATGCCTTCCAGCACGCCGCCCGGCTTGACGATAGAACCGCCATAGCTCTCCTGCCATTCCATCTTGTAGTTGCCGGTCTCGGCCAGCCGCTTGTCGACTTCCGGAATGAAGAAGTTGGTAAACTCCTGCACCCAGAGTGCACGCGCCGGATAGCCGTCAATCACCACCGCCTTTATCGTCTCGGTAGCCATCGCGGGCGCCGCGACGACGGCCAGCGAAAGCGCAAGTGCGGTGCGCCGTGTCAGTTGTGCAATCATTGCAAGTCCTCCCATTTCGGCGCAGTCAAATTTTGCGCCATGTCACTGTTAGGTTGGTTCCAGATCGTTCGTAAAGCTTTGATATCGGACAAAATTTCTCTGTCTCCTGCGCCACGCGGGCGAGTTCTTCCTCGCTCGCCGCTCCGTCGGACGTCACTGTCAGACGGATCGCCTTGAAAGGCACCTCGACCTCTTCCATCAGAAGCACACCCCGGCGGTCGAAGTCCACTTCCATAGCGAAGCTGAGGTGCCCGATATCGACACCCAGCTTGTCGGCGCATTTGTTGCCGATGACGTTCGTACAACCGATCAGCGCAGAATAGGCGGTGACGGTAGGCGACGGGCCTTCGTTGGTGCCGCCGCGCGCAACCGGTTCGTCGATGACGATTGTAAGCCCGTCTGCCTCGGTCTCGCTCCGGGTATGGCTGTTGCCGCGCCCGGTCAGCTTGATCGTCATTTCGGTCTTTTGCCGGATCGCCATGTCACTGGACCTCACGCAAAGGAGCATACCTCGTCGAACGTGAAGCGCGGCAGCTTTTGGAAAAGCGCAGTCTCATCCGCGTAACCGAGATTGATCAGGAAGTTTGACTTGTGGCTCGTACCCGCAAAAAACTCCTCGTCGACGACCTCGTTGGAAAAGCCCGACATCGCTCCGACATCAAGGCCAAGTGCGCGTGCTGCAATCATGAAATAGGCGCCCTGAAGGGTACCATTCCGGAACGCTGTGCTTTCGATGAACGCAGGTTTGCCTTCGTACAAATGACGGCGGTCCTCGTGCGGGAAAAGAAACGGCAGATGCGTCCAGAATTCGAGATCGTGGGCGACGATTACCGTGACCGGAGCAGTCTGCATCTTCACCACGTTGGCAGGCTTCAGAGCCTTGGCCAGCCGCGCCTTGCCCTCTTCGGACGTCACGAAAACGAAGCGGCCCGGACAGGTGTTCATGCTTGTCGGCCCGGCGGCGACGATTTCGTAGATCACCTCCAGAATCTCGCGGGCAACCGGACGATCGCTCCAGGCATAGTGGCTGCGCGCCTCGCGCAGAATCAGATCGATACTCTCATCATCCAGAGTGGACTTTCGCGCGCGCAGATCGCGGACAACCTCTTGCGCCTTTTCCCGCAGTGCTACGAGATCGCGCTCCATCGCTGAGCTCACTTGACTCATCCTAACCTGAAAGGCCGGTGGCGGCATTGGACATGGTGCAGTGACTCCTCGACTTGGACTTGATGTCTTGAAATAATTTTTGCCGACGTTTCTTTTGCTTGTCAAATAAAATCGATATTTTAAACTGGCACAGCAAATCTGGAGGGAAGAATGGTTGCCTGGACCGATTACAAGGCCGTCGCCCGCGACCGGGGCGCTCTGGCATTCGAAGTATTCGTGGCGGAAAGCACACCGCAAAAGTCCCCCGAGGAGGTCAAGGCGGTGCTGCCCGACCACCTCGCCTACGTGAAGGGTCTGGAAACCTCTGGCAAACTGATGTTGGCCGGTCCGCTTTCGGACGACAGTGGCGAGGAAATGCAGGGCGCCGGCATGCTGGTCTTCCGCGCGGCCTCAATCAATGAGGCGCGCGAACTGGCAGAGAACGATCCCATGCATAAATCCGAGGCCCGTACTTTCCGGCTTCGCAAGTGGCTGATCAACGAGGGCAGCCTTTCGATCACCGCCGGACTGTCGTCGGGACATATCGTCATTAGTTGAGTAAAGAATCATGATTGCGACCAAACCCCTGAGCGAATTGCTTTCGACACTGCTTGAACGCCGAACGTTCGGCCGCAGGCCAGCGGACGGTCGCCGCATAAAGGAAGATTGCCAGAAACTGCTTGCCGAAAGGGCCGAGATCACGGGGTTGCAGCTCGCTTCCGACATATTCGGACAGTACCACGCACTCAGTGACGCGGAGCGTGTCGCGTTCTTCGAATTCCTGAACGAAGATCTCGATATCGACCCGACTTTGATCGCGACTCTTGCGAAAGCTTACGGCGAGACGCCCTCGCCCGAAAATTACAGGGCACTGTCGCGAGCTGGCGAACCGGCGCGTCAACGCCTGTTCCGCCGCCTCAACGAAGCACCAGGCGCGACGGCCGAGATCGTCGCAATGCGACAGCATCTCCTTGGACTCCTCAAGGATCATCCGGACCTTGCGCGCACAGATCACGATTTTCGGCACCTGCTCAGGAGCTGGTTCAATCGGGGCTTCCTGGTGATGCAGCAGATAACTTGGGACAGCCCGGCCACGATCCTCGAAAAGATCATCGCTTATGAAGCAGTTCACGAGATCCGCAACTGGGACGATCTGCGCCGTCGCCTGCAACCCCAGGACCGCCGCTGCTTTGCCTTCTTCCACCCCTCGATGCCAACCGAGCCGCTGATTTTCGTCGAGGTCGCGCTCACCAAGGGGATACCTAACTCGATCCAGGCGCTCTTGGCCGACGACCGTCATCCCATGAATTCCGCCGACGCCGACACTGCCGTATTCTATTCGATTTCAAATTGTCAGTCCGGGCTGGCGGGCGTCTCGTTCGGCAATTCGTTGATCAAACAGGTGGCGCGAGACCTTTCGCGCGATCTGCCTAAACTCAAGACTTTCGTCACGCTGTCGCCCATCCCGGGCTTTTGCCGCTGGCTGAAATCGGAAGGGAAAGAAAAGGAAGACGCGGAGCCTGCGAAACTGGAGCAGCTTGCCGCGAAATACCTGCTGACCGCCAAGGATGCCCACGGGCGGCCAATAGATCCGGTTGCACGCTTCCACCTTGGCAACGGGGCGCAGGTCCATGCCGTTCACCATGGCGCGGATATCTCCAAGCGTGGACAGGACCAGTCGGCCAGCATGATGGTCAACTATCTCTACGATCTTGCGCGCATTTCCCAGAACGCAGTGCAATTCTCCCAGCATGGCGATATCGCGGCCTCGGCCGCGGTCAAATCCCTCGTCAAACGCGCATGAAAGGGACCTATGCTTACACTCTATAACGCCGCAACGAGCGTCTGTTCGGTCAAAGCCCGGATTGGTCTTGCCGAGAAGGGGCTCGACTGGGAAGACGTGCTGCTCGTGCTGCCCAATGGCGACCAGCACCAGCCGAAATACCGCAAGCTCAACCCGAACGGCGTGGTACCAACGCTGGTCGATGGCGACACGGTGGTGATCGAATCAAGCGTCATTCTGCAATACATCGACGATATCGGCGATGGGACACGCCTGATTCCCGATGACAAGGCGATGCGTGCGGAGACACTGGTCTGGCTGCTGCGCTGCCTTGAAATACATCAGGCGATCAACACGATGAGCTTCGCCACTGCGAACCGCGACAAATGGCTGAAGTCGAAGACGCCTGAAGAAATCGATGCCTTGATCGCAGCGATGCCGAACCCGCGCCTCGCCGCCAAACGACGCGACCTGATCGACAACGGCGCCGCCTCCGCTAATGTCGAAGCCGATTTCCATGTTTTGGCGGGCGTCTTCAGAGACATGGACGCGGCGCTTCGGACGCGCCGTTGGATGAACGGAGAGAACTTCGGGATGACCGATGTCGCGCTTCTCGCCTATATCGATCGCCTCGACCGCATCGCGATGTCGGGGCTCTGGCACAACCGGATGCCTCGTATCACCGAATGGCTTGAGGCCGGCCGGGCCCGCCCCTCCTATGCCCGTGCGATGGACCGTTACGTGACCGCCGAGGCGCACGCCAAGGCGCGCGCGGTCGGTGAAAGGTTCTGGCCCGAGATCGAAACGCGCTGGCAGGCCTTCCTCTCAAGCCGCGAAACGGTCTGAGACATACCTCCTGAGATGCCCTTTGAACTCGACGACAAGCTTGGTTTCGTCCCGATCGGCAAGACTCATCATCGCGATCGTCTGCTCCGCTGTCGGCAGGCCGATGGGCAGGATCGCCAGCCCGTCCGTCAGATCGGCTCGAACCGCGTAGCGTGGCAGGATCGTCAAGTAATCGCTGCGGCGCACGAGCTCTAGAACAGCGCCAGCGGATTCGCTCTGGAACGCGAAACGGATGTTCCGGACCCCCATCAGGCGCAGCGCCGTTTCCATGTCATGACGCAGCATGCTGCGGTCCGAGTGCCCCACCCACGCCATTTCAGACAGCGCATTGTCGTCAATCTCACGGGTCAGTAATGGATGAGCGGCGCGACAGACGATCACATTCGTGTCCTCGAAGAGCGGCTCGAACAAGAGATCCGAATTGCCGGGATCAGCGGATTTCGCTGGTCCCAGGATGATATCGATCTGGTTGTGGAAAAGTCGCTGATACAGCCCCGGGAAGTAGTCGGGAACGAGATCGACGCGAATCGCTGGCCGACGCGCTAGAAATCCCACGATGGCTTCGGAAACCAGTCGCTCACAAAGAAAAGGCGGTGCGCCGATCTTCAGAACGCCGAAGAAGCCTTTCTGTCCCTGATCCACAAGTTCGACCGACCGCTCGCGGGCAATCAGGATCGTCCGGCCCTGGCTTGCCAGTTCCCGGCCGAGCGGCGTCGGGCGCAAGGGACGGCGCTTCGGTTCGAAAAGTGCAGCACCGACGCGGCTTTCCAGTGTTCGGATCATGCGGCTGAGCGCCGGTTGCGAGGTGCCGATCTGGTCGGCCGCCCCCTGCAAGGTGCCGGCATCGACGATGACGGAGAGCTGCTCAAGATGCCGGGGATCGATTCTCATATCCAAACCTCATAATAACTTACCAAAAAAGCATTGGACTGATATGTTCTTTCCGTCAATCATCTCAACCAAGCATGGAAAATCGTTTTTTTTGGAGGAAAGAGATGTATTTCAAACCGCTCGCCATCGGCGCGCTAGCAACTCTGGCGCTGTCCGGCATGGGCTCAATGGCGTCGGCAAACACGCGGATCATCGTGAACTGCTTCTGGCCGCCGCAGCATTTCGTCTGCCAAGAAGTGCTGCCGGGCTGGCTGGAAGAAGTTGAGCGTGTCACCGATGGCCGCGTCAAAGGAAACATCCCGCCAAAGTCGGTAGCTCCGCCGCCCGAGCAACTCGCCTCGGTCGAAAAGGGCATCGTCGACGCCGCGGTCCAGTTCAACGGCCTGATCGGCAACCGCGTCAACGGCGCTCTGACCGGGATGCAGCCCTTCTCCGGCTCCATGGACGGCAAAGCGATGACGCAGGCGGCCTGGGAAACGCGCGAGAAGTTCTATCCCGATGAGTTCGATACTGTCGAACTCCTGTCGCAATGGGTGATAACGCCGGGCCAGCTTTTTTCGAACACCGATACACCAATCGTGACTGTCGATGACTTCAAGTCGCGCAAGATGTGGGCCCTGCCTGGCCCGCTCGCCAACATGGCCAAGGACATCGGCGCAGCAGTCGTCGCCACACCGGCGGTGAAGTCGAACGAGGTGATCGCCAACGGGGTGGTCGATAGCCACTTGGGCCTGGGCGGCGATGCCATCCAGTCTTTCCAGGTGATCCCCTATACGAAGTCGCTGACGAAGTTCTCGACGGGCGTCTACACATCGACATTCTCGTTCGTTATCAACAAGGACAAATGGGCCGAGATCTCGCCTGAGGATCAGGAAGCCATACGCGCGATCAGCCAGGAAAAGGTCGGAATGGTCGCCACGGAGCTTTGGGACACGGTCTCGGCCGACGTCTATTCCCGTTTCGGCGAGTTGGGCATCGCCACCGTCGAGGCCGACCCGGCACTGGAAGCAACGCTGATCGAAGCCGCAAAGCCGATAACGGCTGCCTGGGCCGCGAAGGCCAAGGAAGCGGGCATCGATGGTGAAGCGGCACTTGCCTACTATCGCCAGCGCGTCCAAGAACTGTCGAAATGAGCGAGGCGCCCGCAGATAAGGGCGCCGTCCGCTCCATCCTGAAGAAATCCCTCACCACGCTCGAAACCATTTCCTGCGTGGTGATCTTCATCATGATGGTGCTGACCTTCGTCGATGTAATAGGGCGCTATGTCTTCCACAAACCTATTTTCGGCGGCACCGAAATCATTTCGGCGCTTCTTGCGCTGACAATCTTCTCTGGCCTGGGCGTCATAAATGCACGCGACGATCACATCACGGTCGAGCTGTTCGAAGAACAGTTTCGAGCTCTGCTTTCACCCGTGTTCTACGAAATCGTCATTCAGGTCTTCTCGGTCTTCGCAATGACGCTGATCGCCGCCGTTCTGATCGAGCATGCGTGGGAAAGCTACAAGGTTAAAAAGCTGACTGAAGTTCTTGAAATGCCGACATATTATGTGTCCGGTACAGTCGCCGGGTTCGCGATCCTCAGTGTCCTGTCGCAAGTCACCGGCGTCGTGCTGAAGGTTCTTGACCTAGCCGCAGGACGGGCGCGCGGAGAGACATGACAACAGCACTGATCGGCTTCGGCGTCCTTCTGGGATTATGCTTTTTCGGCTTTCGCGTTGGCTTCGCCACGCTGGTCGTCGGCTTCGTGGGCTTCGCATTGGAACGCGGTTGGTTCGCTTCGCTGGCGATGGTCGCGCAACAGGTCACGGAAGACGCACAGAGCTACAACCTCTCCGTCATCCCGCTCTTCATCCTGATGGGTGTTTTCATCTACAGGTCCGACATCAGCGCCGATCTTTACGACGCGGCTTATGCGGCGCTTGGCCGGTTCAAGGGCGGGCTTGCGTTGGCTACCGTACTGGCTTGCGGCGGGTTCTCGGCAGTTTGCGGTTCTACACTCGCCACGGCGGCGACCATGTCAAAGGTCGCCATGCCGCAGATGAAAGCTTACAACTATTCCGACAAACTGGCCGCCGGCACCATCGCCGCTGGCGGCACACTCGGCATCATGATCCCGCCGTCGGTGCCACTGGTTATCTATGGCATAATCGCCGAACAGGACATCGGACTGTTGTTCATTGCAGGTATCCTCCCTGGCGTCATGCTGGTCCTGCTGTTCCTTCTGGCCGTCGCCATAATGGTCCGCCTCGACCCGAATTCCGCGCCCGAGGCGGCTGAACTCGATGCCGAGCGCAAGCGCAAGGCGGTCCGCGGCACGACGCCCGTGCTGGTCCTGTTCGTTGTTGTGCTTGGGGGCATTTATGGCGGCATCTTCACGCCGACCGAAGCATCGGGCATCGGGGCCACCGGTGCCGCAATCATTGCGCTATTGCGCGGGCACCTCAGAACGTGGTTCGAATGGCGCGCCTGTCTGGTCGAAGCGGCGATGACGACGGCCAAGATCTTCATCGTACTTTTCGGCGCGGTGGTCTTCACCCAGTTCATAAACCTGTCCGGCATGCCCTACGACCTGCTGGATACCGTTGACGAATGGGAACTCGACGCCCGGGAACTGGTCATCTTCATCTGCGTCATCGCTCTCCTGATGGGGATGGTCTTTGAAAGCATCGGCATCATCGTGCTTCTGGTTCCCGTGTTCCTGCCCGCCCTCTACGCCACTGGCGTCGACATGATCTGGTTCGGAATCATCGTTGTCCTGGTGACCGAAATCGGTTTGATCACACCGCCCATCGGCATGAACGTCTTCGTCGTGAAATCGGTGCTGCCGCAAGTGCGGTTGGCCGACATCTTTCGAGGTGTGGGCTTCTACATTGTGGCGTTGGGCATCGGGCTGGTTGCTGTCTACCTCGTCCCGTCGATCGCCACCTTCCTTCCCTCAATAGCCCGCTAGGTCAAATGTCTAACATAAAGAACATCCTCTTCATCATGGCCGACCAGTTGCGGTGGGATTACCTGTCTTGTTACGGACATCCGCATTTGAAGACCCCAAACATCGACCATTTGGCCGAGAGAGGCGTCCGTTTCGACCGGGCCTATGTTCAATCACCGGTTTGCGGCCCGTCGCGCGCGTCGTTCTACACCGGGCGTACTGTCTTCAGCCACGGCGCGACCTGGAACCACGTACCCCTGCCGATCGGCGAGTTGACCCTCGGCGACTACATTCGACCTCAAGGCGTCAAGACCGCCGTCGTTGGCAAGACCCATATGGTTGCCGACGGGGAGGGCATGGCGCGGCTGGGCCTGAACGAGACGGCAGATATCGGTTGCCTCGTTAGCCAACCCGGCTTCGACCCCTACGAACGCGACGACGGCTTGCACCCGGACGCCGGTCTTGAAAAGCGCGGCGGAAAACTGCGCTACAACGACTGGCTGCGCGAGCGCGGCTACGACAGCGAGAACCCGTGGAATGATTACGCCAACGCCGGCGAAGGGCCCAATGGCGAGATCCTTTCGGGATGGTACCTGAAGAACTCCAACCTTCCTGCCCGGGTCAAGGAGGAGCATTCCGAGACCGCCTACATGACGATGCGCGCGCGCGAGTTCATCGCTGAAATGGGTTCCACACCCTGGCTTTGCCATCTCAGCTACATCAAACCGCACTGGCCTTATATCGCACCAGCGCCATATCACGATATGTACGGGCCGGAGACATTCCAGCCACCTATTCGTGACCCGCGCGAAAAAGAGGATCCGAACCCGGTCTTTGGCGCTTTCATGGGGATGAATGTCAGCGAGACTTTTTCGCAGCAGGGCGTGCGTGAAACCGTCCTGCCCGCCTATATGGGCCTGATCAAGCAAATCGACGACCACCTTGGCAAACTCTTTGACTGGCTCAAGGAAACCGGCCGGATGGACGACACCATGATCGTCTTCACTTCGGATCACGGTGATTATCTGGGCGACCACTGGATGGGTGAAAAGGAACTGTTCCACGAGGTCTCGGTCCGTGTGCCGCTGATCATTGTCGATCCAAGGCCCGAGGCTGACGCCACACGCGGCACCGTTTCGGAGGCTTTCGTCGAAGCCATCGACCTTGTACCCACATTCATGGAGGCGACTGGTGCACCGCCCGCACCGCATCGCCTTGAAGGACGCTCGCTGATGCCGCTGCTGCACGGGGTGACACCGCCCGACTGGCGAGATGCGGTTTTTTCGGAAATCGACTATGCGTTCTATGCCGCGCGCCAAGCGCTTGGTGTCGGCCCGTCTGATGCACGGGGCTACATGATCCGGACGGAAAAGTGGAAATACGTCTACTTCAAAGGCTATCCCCCGCAACTTTTCGATCTTGAGAACGATCCCGATGAGTTCACAGACCTCGGTCGGCACGAGGCGTACGAAGATATCAGGCGAGACATGCACAACAGACTCACGGACCGCCTGACCGACCGGAAGAACCGTGTCACCATGACCGACGACGCAGTCCTTGCGATGCGCGCGCGCGAATCCAAAATCGGCATAATCATTGGCGTGTGGGACCAACCCGATTAAAGCGCGTGAAATCAGTGACATCGACGCCTCGGGCAACGCTGCTTGAATGATACGCCCGCAAAGACCCGATGGCGTCAGCGAGCCTGACCGCATTACGCCACGCCTGTACGCAATGCGGTCCAGATATCTGAAGTCAATCACCGAAGCGTTGCGTCCAAGTTCGTTTCAACGGTGCAGAACGAAGTCGCGCGTGATTTCGAAGTTCCAGGCCGAAATCCACCAAGGATAAAGTTGCAGGCAAAGATTGCAGTTCGCTTGGCGAGTTGCCGGGACCCTGTTTCGAGCGGCATGCCCATCAGCGCCTGTCGCCCTCTCCAGTTGCGCCAAGGCGGGATGGTCGACCCGGCTCGATCGCCCTGCTCCGAGCAAGCGGTACGGATTCCAAACTCGCCAGCTTCGCACTCACCTTCGAAAGGAAGACGGAACTCCTGACCGCAGCGCCGTCTCAGCCGCGATCCGACGAAATCGCCATCGCCGTCTGCGGCGCGCATATATCTGACCTCCCGTTAAGCCATGAGCTCACATCTCGCGGCGGGCGGTTCCCCGAGGCCGGGTCTCCCGCGCTCCGAAAAAGGAAGCGATATCGACCTCGAAGCCTGGGCGCGCCCCAAAGCCGCCGTGGGCGAAGTCCATCACCCATTCCGGCGGATGGCGCGGGTATTTCGGGACCGAATCAAAGTCGCCTCCGATCGGCGCGGGGTGAACGCCGCTGTAAGGCGACCCGCTTCGTGCCAGCGCAGACGCCATCGCCGGCTTGGACCTTATTCCTCGAGACTTTCGAGGTTGCGAATGACGATCTCCGTCCGGGTGATCTCCAGAACCCCCGCCGACTTGAGCTTGTCGAGCGACTGCGTCACCCACTGCCTGGTGGCGCCGACGATTGCGGCGATCTGCTCATAGGTCAGGGTCCGGTCGATGACGATGCTGTCACCCTCGTTGCGGCCATGGGCATCGGCGAGGATGACCAGCAATTGCCGAAGCCGCTCCGACACCGTGCGCGTCCCCAGCATCTGGATCAGCGCGGAATAGCTCTTTCCCTTGGCCACAAGCCCGTCGATCACGGCGAGCGCAACCTCGGGAACCTGCTGGACCAGCTGGCGCAGGCTGGTCCCGGACAGGAACAGAAGCTGGCAGTCGTCGAGTGCATCGGCCGACCAGACGTGCCGCCCGCGCCCGAAAACCTCGGGACCGCCCACGAAATGCCCTGCACTCCAATAGGCCAGCGTGATTTCTCGACCCGAGGGGCCTGTATAGAAACTGCGCACGCGCCCCTCTTCGATGATCCAGACGCCGGTGTGGGCGGCACCCTGATGAAAGATGCCATCCCCCTTCCTGAAGTTGCAGCGCGTCCCCTGCTTGCGTACGGCCTTCCGGCCCTCCTCGGACAGACCGGCAAGGAAACCGGCGCCTTCGTTCAGCTCAAGGAAATACTCCGAAAGATAGATGGCACCGGGGCCGTCATAAGCGGCTGCATTCTCATCCTTCATGGCCGCGCCACCGACGAGAGATAGGCCGCGATCGCAGCGATGTCGTTGTCCGAAGCCGTCATCAAAGGCCCATGCTGAAGGGCGCTGCCGCCAGTCGCGCGCCGGCCATCGCGGAAATCGGACATCTGTTTGGCCAGATACCCCGCATGCTGTGACGTGAGATGCGGTGTGCCGGGCGCCAGCGACAGATCCTCGTGGCAATCTGCGCAGTTCTCTGCCTGGTACAGCGACTTGCCGGCTTCGGTGTCCTCACCCGAAACCGGCTCGGGCGGCTCTTGCGATGCGAACCATTCGACCACGACGGGGATGTCTTCTTCCGTGAGTTCGGTCACGATCTGCACCATCTGGCCGCCGTCATTCTGGCGTCCACCCGACAGAAACGCACGTATCTGCGCCTCCAGATATACCGGGTCCTGCCCGCCCAGATGCGGGAAACGGGCCATCGCCGAGACGCCGAAGAGGCCGTGGCACAGCGCGCAGCGTTCGTAGGGCGGATAGCTCGCGGCGTCGAACTCGGCCCAGGCCGGCACGGCGAACAAAACCACCACCGAGCTCAGTGCCGCCCTAAGACCCATGCGCCATCCGTGTAACGACCGCGGGCACATTCAGCGAAGTGCCATCGGAAAACTCCAGCGTCAGAACCACGATATCGCCCTCCGACGCCCGACCCTCGGGGTTCATCAGCATCACGTGCAACCCGCCCGGGGCAAGCACCACGCTCTGACCAGGCGCGACCTGAAGCGCGTCGATCGGGGACATCGTCGCCACGCCGTCCCGATGCTCCGAACGATGAAGATGCGCCATCGCATAGCCCTCGGCGCCAATCCCGATCAGCTCCCGAGGCTCATCGCCCGCGTTTGTAAGTGTGAAATACGCGGCATGGGCCCTGGCACCCGGCGGCGCCAGAAGCACCCTTGGGTCCGAAACCGTCAGCTCTCCGGACCATGCGGAGACAGGCAGCAAAGCAAGCAAAACCGACCAGATGCGTATCATTGCGAAAGTTCCCTCCGGTACGAAATCTGCAGCCTCGCCAGGAACTCGGCTGTCATGCCGGGATCGAAGGGCGGCTGCAGCTTGGCGCGCAACGTGCCATCCGGTGCGATGACCGACACAGACGAGCTGTGCTGCACTTCGTAATAGCCCGTGTGATCTGGCTTCATCAGGCGGTAGAAACTGTCGGTCGCCTCGATCAGCCCGTCGATCTGGTCCCGCTCTCCCGTAAAACTGGTGAAGTCCGGATGAAAATACTTGGCGTATTCGCTGACCACCTCGGCATCGCGCGCCGGATCGACCGAGAGAAAGACGACCCTCGGAACGCTGTCCGGCCCCACCCTCATTCCGGTTTCCGCTACGGCGGCCTCAAGGTTTCCCAACGTGAAAGGACACACATCCGGACAGGACAGGAAGCCGAACATGATCAATGTCCATCTGCCTTTCAGATCCTCATCCGCGAAATGCTCGCCCAGTTCATTCGTGAATTCGAAATCGGGCAACGAAAGCGGCTCGTCCAGCATGACACCCTGCACCTGCGCCAGGACAGGCGTTGCCGCGAAAGCCAGCAGACACGCCAGGATCTTCCTCATGGGTTCTGATCCTCGAAGGCTTTGCGGCTTTCGGCCTTGATCGTCTCCAGGCAGGTTTGCCGCGCTGTCATGTATTCCGCGGAAGTCGCCATATCGGTGGACCGAGGCCGCGGAAGTTCGATCCTGACCTCCTCGATGATGCGCCCCGGCGAAGCGCTCATGATCAGCACGCGGTCAGCGAGGAACACCGCCTCGTCCACGTCATGCGTCACGAAGACAACCGTCGTGCCGAACTTCCGCCAGATGTCCAGGAGGCTCTCCTGCATCATCAGCCGGGTCTGCGCGTCAAGCGCACCGAACGGTTCGTCCATAAGAAGAACCGAAGGATAGTTGGCAAGCGCCCGCGCGATCCCGACGCGCTGCTGCATGCCCCCGGACAGCTCGGCCGGGTAGCGGTTTCCGAATTTCTTGAGACCGACCAGTTCCAGAAACGTGTTTGCCGTCGAACCGGCCGTGGCGCGGTCGTGCCCCGCCATCTTCGGCCCGAAAGCCACGTTCTCGTAGACCGTCTTCCAGGGCAGAAGCGAGTACTGCTGGAAGACCATGCCGCGATCCGGCCCCGGTGCCTCGACACGCACGTCGTCAACCGTCACCTCGCCGGTGGAGGGCTTCACATAGCCGGCAATGGCATTCAGAAGCGTGGACTTGCCACATCCCGAGGGTCCCAGAATGCAGACGAACTCCCCTGCCCTGATATCGATCGATGTGGTTTCGACGGCCACATGCGTCTCGGCCCCGGACCCGAAGCGGATCGAGACGTCCTTTACGGCGATGCGACCCTTTCCGGTGGAGCTCGCCTTCGACGGCCCTTTGAATTTCAACACGTCAAGCATGGGCATTGACTCCTTTGATCGCTGGTGACGGACGGGACTTGCGCCACGCGAGATACATGATCGTGGCGACCAGAAGACCGAACCCTCCGAAGGTCAGGACAGGCCCCATGGATTCGAGAGCGAGAGAGGTCGACACCCCGAGGCCCAGCATGGCAAGGCCGACCACCCAACTTGGCGTGGCGCAACAGACGACCCAGCTCATGGTCGCGTTCGTCGTGGCAACGAACAATGCACCCAGCCCCGTGGTCGCGCGCAGCGATCTCGAAGTGGCAAGCGCGCAGTCGTCCCGTCTCAGAAGCGCGAAGCAGAGCGAGACCATCGCGCCGAGCACGAACAGGACCAGAAGGCGTGACGGCACGACATTGAGGCTCCATTCCGAAATGCCGGACCCATAGTCGTAATTCATGTGACCGATCTCGATCAGCCACTCCTCCCAGATAATCGACAGGATATCCCGCCACGAGGGGGTCGACTGGATGATCCACGCCGCGTTGCCGAACCAGTCGTAGGTGGTGACGTAATTCGGCAAGGCCTGGAACCGGACGATCAGTGCCACCAGCATCAGGACCTGGAACAGAAGCGCGACCGCCAACCCGGTGACGACCATTGCTTTCCAGTTGAGGCGGATGTCGGACCACAGCGTCGAGAACATGGTCATCAGCGGGTCCTCTTCTGCCATTTGAGCATCGGACGCGTGATCGCCTTGACGGCCGCGGTCGAGCCGGTGCCGAGAAAGCCGATCATCAGCATGCCGACGACGATGTCCTGGTAATTGATCAGGCTATAGGCATTCCATGTGAAGTAGCCGATGCCGTACTGACCCGAGATGATCTCACCCGCCAGCAGCGAGAACCAGCTGACGCCCATTCCGATGGCAAGCCCGGCGGCAATGGACGGGAGCGCGGCCGGGATGACCACATGCCGGAAGACGGCCCAGCGCGGCGCGCCAAGCGACTGGACGGCCCTGACAAGCACTTCGGGCGTCTGTTCGACGCCGTGCAGCGTGTTCAGGACGATGGGGAACAGCGCGCCAAGAAAGGTGATGTAGATGATCGAGCTTTCCTCGGTCGGCCACATCAGGATCGCAAGCGGAATCCAGGCGACCGCGGGAATGGGCCGGATCACCTCGATATAGGGCATGATGAAGGCGCGCGCGATCCGGGACCGACCCATTACAAGGCCGATGGAGATGCCAAGGACCACCGCAAACGAGTAGCTGATCAGGATCCGCCGCATCGAGACGCCGATATGCGTCCAGAAAATCTCGGTCTGGATATGCGCGAGGAAGGCCGTGAAGACGGTCCAGGGCGCGGGCACGTTCTCGAAGTTGATGTAGAAATCTAGGTTGATCGCCGTGACGAAGTGCCAGAGCAGAACGCCGATCGACAGCGACAGGATAACGGTCCCGACGGTGCTCAGATGCTGACGCGTAATCCTGGGAAACGGGATGGCAGGCATGAGATCACCGCTGGACACCGCAACGAGCGGCGATCCTTGCCCGGCGGTTTCCGTTTCTGAGTTTTCTGCTGTTTCCGGTTGCGTTTTCACTGCGGTAGCCATGTGTGCCCCCTGGTCCAATCGAACGGCCCGGGGCATATCCTGCCCCGGACCAGAGAGTGCGTGTGGCTCAGCCTTCGGTGACGAAGTCCGCGACTGCCTCGTCGAAGCTGATCAGTGCGCCGCCGTTTGCCGCCGCATAGGCTTCCGCTTCGCCCTTTCTCAGGAACGTCGCGTACTCCTCGCCCGCCTTCACCCAGAAGGCCGTCTTACCGAAGAGCTTCAATCCGGTCTCGATGTCATAGACGTAGGTGGCGTTCAGCTTTGCCCCCGTGCCCTGCATCGCGGCAACCGCGGTCAGGAACTCCGGGAGGGTCGGATAGGACGTGACACCGTCGCGGGCATGCCAGATCTCCATGGGCAGTCCCTTGTTGGCCTCGACCGGATCGACAAGGCTGGCTTTCTCCGCCTCGTAATCAAGCCCGAGATCTGCATAAGCGGACTTGATGTAGTCCTCGGTGATCCAGGCGTCGAAATCCAAGGGCGGAATGGCCTGTTCCTTGACCAGTACGCCGTGGTTGAACTTCAGCGCATCGACCCACTCGGGCTTGATGGTGGGTTCAAGCGTCAGGTGTCCGCCTTCCGAGAAGTAGAGGTACAGAACCTCCTTCTCCACCCCGGTCCAGCCTTCCATCAGCGAGACGGCCTGCATCGGGTCCGAGCGGATCCATTCGCCGGCTTCCCAGACCGCCTTGATGAAGGCTTCGACGACTTCCGGGTATTCCTCCGCGAAGTCCTGGCGGACGACGACACCATGCAGATACGGCACGCCGGTTTCCGACCCGTCATAGATCTTGCGGCCCGTTCCACGGAACTCCATGATCTCGGACCACGGGCAGAAGTCGCTATGCGCGTCGATCTTGCCGGCCGCGATGTTGGCCGCACCCACGGCGGGGCTCTGGTTCTTCAGAACATACTCGGACGCGGGGATGCTGTTGTCCTGCATCGCTTTCAGCAGCATGCCCCATGCCGCCGATCCGACCGGCGTCGACACCTCTTTTCCGACAAGATCGGTGATCGAGTACATGTCGCTGTCGACAGGCACGACGATCGCGTTGCCCGAGCCCTTGAGGTTATAGCCGGTGCCGGCCACATAGACGGTCCGGAGACTGTCGGTCTCCTGGAACTTCGCGCCGTTCACGATCAGCGGATAGTCCCCCATCACGCCGAAGTTCAGCTTGTTCGCCAGCATCTGGTTTGTGATCGGACCGCCCGAGCTGTAGTCGGCCCAGGACACGTCATATTCGGCGTCGGCGTACTTGCCATCCGTCGGCAGGTACTTCTCAAGAAGCCCCAGCTCTTTCACGACAATGCCGGCCGTATAGGTATCGGTACACATCGACTGGTGGCCGATGGCGATGCTGATTTTTTCCGCCCATGCCATCGAGGCAACCGGCAGAAGCGCCGCAGCAAGGAAAGCGCTCTTGGTCAAGTGTTTCATAACTACCCCCTGTTGGAGTTGAAGAGAACCAATGCTCTGCGGGTAGTCTCCATCCGTTTTCTGCATCTGCAAAATGCGCGAACGGAAATCAGGGCCAGTTTTGGGGTGACTTTTTCAGATGCATGTTTTTGATGCACCAATTGAAGCAATTGAAAGCAAAACTGACGCAGATCAAACGAGTTCAGACGCGAATCGGATTCTATTTTAATTGTTTAATATCAATTACTTGAATCATATACCTGAGACGCAGCTTCACCTCCACGAACAGTGTTCGGGAGATGAAACAATTTGCTGCTTCTGGCAGTGGAACTGCCTGTCAGGCCGCGAGTTTTTCCAGGGCCCAGCGGACATTCTTGCGAACGTCCGGATCCGTGTCGTCTGCGTACTTCTCCAGGAACTGAGCGGTCTCGGGGACAGCCAGCTCGCCCAGCACCGCCGCGCATTCCTTGCGCAGGTTCGGAACGGGGATTTCCATCATCGGCCCGATTTCCATCGCGGCCTCGGTCGCTCCCAGTTTTCCAAGGGACCGCACCGCCTTCAGCCGCACCTGCCAGAAGTCGTCGTCGAGAACCCCGCGCAGTGCCGACACGCAGCCGCTGCCACCGGTTTTCGACAAGGTCTCGGCCGCCGCCTCGCGCACCATCCACTCCGGATCGGCAAGACCGCCGATCAATGTCGTCTCGGCATGTTCGGACCGGGAAAAGCCAAGAGCGGCAAGCGCGGTCCGGCGCACTCTCACGTCAGCATCCTTCGCCGCTTCCCGCAGGGCCGGAAGGGAGCCTTCGTCCCGCAGCCATCCGATGACACCGACGGCCTGAACCCGAACTTCCGCGGAAGGATGCGCCAGGGCGGCAATTGCCGGCCCCATGGCCTCGGGACGCCGCAATTCCTTGATCCCCGCGAGGCAGGCGGTCAGCTTCACCTCGTCGGCGCTGTCGAGAAAGGGCAGGATCGCATCGCCGGCCCCCGGGTCTTTCAGCTCCGTCAGGCTCAACGCCGCGGCTTCGATCACCGCCGGATCGCTGTCCGTCAGGGCCGACACCAGCGCGGCCGCGGTATCCGGTCCGTCGAAATCGGTCAGCGCCTGGGCCGCCTGCTTGCGGACACCCGCATCCTCGTCCGCGATCGCGCGGGCAAGATAGGGAATCGCGGAGGGATCCGCGCTTTCGGCCAGTTCGATCACGGCCATGATACGCGCTCCGGGCGACGGGTCGTCCAGTCCCTCGGCAAGCTCGGAAATATCGTCGAAGTCTTCGAAAAGCGCGCTCACGGTCGGCCTCACTTCAGCAGGTAGGGAAGATTGACGGTGACGGCGCCGGTCGGGCAATCAGCCTCGCACGGCATGCAATACCAGCATTCGTCGTACTTCATGTAAGCCGTTTTCGTGCCGTCGTCCTTTTCGGCGATGCGCAGCACGTCCAGCGGGCAGACATCGACGCAGACGGTGCAGCCCTTGTCGGCGATACAAAGGTCATCATTGACGACAACGGGAACCATCGTGGCGGTTTGGGCGAGTGGCATGAGTGTTACTCCGCTGCGACCGACGACGCGCTGACGCGCTGGTGGTAATACGCGTCCTTCTCGTCCTCGGCGATTTCGACGATGTAGGGTTTGACATCCTGTTTCCGGTGCGCCGGCTTGCCGTCCTCTCCCTTGGTCAGGATGGTGTGGCAGAACCAGTTCTCGTCATCGCGCTCGTACTCGACGCGGTTGTGATAGAGACCCCAGCGGCTTTCGGTCCGGTACATCGACGCAGCCGCAGCCATTTCGGCGCAATCGAGGATGGTCGAGGCTTCAAGCGCCCGCATCAGTTCATGGGCGTCCCGGACATACATGCCCGTCTCCATGTCCTCGCGCACCTCGTCGAAACGCTTCTGCGCCAACTCCATTTTTGCAGTAACTTTGGGAGGTTGCAGGTAATCGTTCACAAGACGCCGGGTCTTGTACTCGATCTGGTTCGGCGGGATGCCGTCCTCGCGCTTGGTCGGTGCCAGGACACGGGCGCGCTCGATTTCGACCTCGCCTTCGTCGAAGGCGGCAAAATCGACATCAGCCATGAAATCCGCCGCATCCAGCCCGGCAAAAGCACCATTGGTGAAGGCGCCCAGCATGTAGTTGTGCGGGACGTTCGCCATGTCGCCGGCAGCGTAGAGACCGGGGATCGTGGTCCTCGCGTGCTCATCGACAAAGACGCCGGAAGCCGAATGGCCCGAGCAGAAACCGATCTCCGAGATATGCATCTCGATCATCTGCTTGCGATAGTCGGTGCCGCGCCCTTGGTGGAAATGGCCCCGCGTCGGGCGCTCGACGATGTGCAGCACGCGCTCGATCTCGGCGATGGTCTCTTCGGCAAGATGGTTCAGCTTCAGGTATACCGGCCCCTTGCCGCCCTGCAGCTCGTCGAAGAACTCCTGCATCATCTGGCCCGACCAGTAGTCGCACTCGATAAAGCGCTCGCCCTGCGCGTTCGCCGTGTACCCGCCCATCGGCCCCGCCACATAGGCGCAGGCCGGACCGTTATAATCCTTGATCAGCGGGTTGATCTGGTAGCATTCGAGGTTCGCGAGACCGGCGCCCGCATGATAGGCCATCGCATAGCCCTCGCCCGAGTTCGACGCGTTCTCGTAGGTGCCGTAAAGGTATCCGGAAGTCGGCAGGCCCAGACGTCCTGCCGCGCCAAGCCCCATGATGACAGCCTTGGCCCGCACGACCAGGAACTCCGCCGATCGCGTGTTGACGCAAATCGCGCCCGCCACCCGGCCTTCGCCGGTCAGAAGCCGTGTCGCCATGAAGCGGTTGATGATGTTGATCCGCGCCTTGCGAAGCTGGCGATAAAGCGCCTTCTTCACCGTGTCGCCATTCGGCATCGGCAGAACGTAGGTGCCGATGTGGTGCACCTTCTTGACGTCGTACTCGCCGTTCTGATCCTTCTGGAACCGGATGCCGAAGCTGTCGAGCTCCTCGATGATCCCGAAACATTCCTGCGCATAACGATAGACCGCGGCCTGGTCGCAGATACCGTCGTTCGCGATGGTGATTTCCTTGGTGTACTGCTCGGGCGTGGCGTAGCCGGGAATGACCGTGTTGTTCAGCCCGTCCATGCCCATCGAAATCGCACCCGACCGCTTCACGTTCGCCTTGTCCAGCAGGACGACATTTGCCTCGGGGTTTTTCTTCTTGGCTTTCAGCGCCGCCATCGGCCCGGCGGTGCCGCCGCCAATCACGAGGATGTCGCAATCGATTTGCGTCAGACCGTCGAGAATCTCGTCCATGATAGGGCTCCCGTGTTTTCAGACAGACTGCGCTGCAGCGCAGAATCGATATGTCAATTACTTGTCAAAGCGGTCGGAAAGTTCGCGCAGGTAGGGAAACGGATAGATCGCCTTGTCGTGCCCATCCGAGAAATGGATGTTCACGCCGTTCCCGATCTGCGTCAGACCGGTGATCCTGATTCCCTGCGCAACCGAGACTTCGCCATTGTCGATCCGTTCGCGAATCGACCATGCATCCTTGGCTTCTTTCCGCAGGCAGGCCGCGGAAAGAACCGTCTCTTCACCGCTCTCCCAGGTCACTGTCAGGTGTTGGCAGTCATCACTTGCAACGAGGTTATCGATCATCTTCGTCTCCGGCTTGTCTCCCCAAAGCTGCCGGAAGCCGGGCGCGCCCAATAGCAATTAGTTGACGGACAGCCCTGCTGCAGCGCGGCAATCTCCCCCGAAACCGAGAAGGAATCGCGCCAATGACATTCGTCGTCACCGACAATTGCATCGCCTGCAAATACACCGACTGCGTGTCGGTCTGCCCGGTCGACTGCTTCCATGAAGGTGAGAACATGCTGGTGATTCACCCCGACGAATGCATCGACTGCGGCGTCTGCGAACCCGAGTGCCCGGCGGACGCGATCCGCCCCGACACCGATCCCGGCATGGAAGTCTGGGTGGACTTCAATCGACAGTACTCGGCGCTCTGGCCGGTCATCGTCGAAGCCAAAGAGCCGCTTCCGACCGCCGACGACATGGACGGCGTCGCCGGCAAACTCGACACGCATTTTTCCAAGAATCCAGCAGCCGAAGCCGCCTGAGGACCTCTTATGAACATCCAAGCATCCGAACGGATCATGCCCGACGCCCAGACCGTCACCTCGGTCAGGCACTGGACCGACACGCTGTTCTCGTTCCGGGTGACACGGCCGCAAAGCCTGCGCTTCCGCTCGGGCGAATTCGTCATGATCGGGCTACTGAAGGACGACGGTAAACCGCTCCTGCGCGCCTACTCCATCGCGTCGCCTTCCTGGGACGACGAACTGGAGTTCTATTCGATCAAGGTCCCCGACGGCCCTCTGACCTCGCGGCTCCAGAAGATCAGCGCAGGCGACCAGATCATCCTGCGCCCCAAACCGGTGGGCACGCTGGTGCTCGACGCGCTCCTTCCCGGCAAGCGCCTCTGGATGATTTGTACCGGCACCGGCATCGCGCCCTTTGCCTCACTGCTGCGCGATCCCGAGACGTGGGAACGCTACGACCAGGTTGTCGTCGCGCATACATGCAGAACGGTGGACGAGCTTGCCTATGGCGCCGGGATCGTCGAGGCCCTGCCCGATGATCCGCTGATCGGCGAACTGGTTGGCGACAAACTGAAGTACTATCCGACCACCACGCGGGAACCCTCCGCCATCGAAGGGCGCATCAGCGATCACATCCGCGACGGACGCGTTTTCCGGGCGCTGGACCTTCCCGAATGGTCGCCCGAGACGGACCGCGTGATGATTTGCGGCAACCTCGCGCTCAACAAGGACATCATGTCCCTCTGCGAGTCGTTCGGCCTGAGCGAAGGCGCGAATTCCGACCCCAGGCACTTCGTCGTCGAGAAAGCCTTCATCGACTGAGCCAGACCTCGGCCAGTTCGTCGACATCTGCCTCGCCGAACCGCACGCTCACCGGCGTGACGAACGCCGGCGTTCCGAGGATTTCCAGGGAGATCGCCACGTCGCGGTTATAGGATATCCGCGCCGAGACGGCATCGCCGTCCATCTCGGCCGCGATCGCGCCGAAATCCAGTCCCAACTCGGCGGCGATCCTTTCGAAAGAGGCGTCGTTCAGCCCGCCACGGGGGGCCCAGAGCAGGTCGTGGACCTGCGCATAGGCCGCATCGCCCGCAACCGCCAGCGTGGCCAGCGCAAACCGGGCCGCCCGTTCCGACCCCGGAGAGAGGATCGGCAGATGCCGCATCTCGATCCTGATCTCAGGCCGCCGCTCCACCAGCTCCACGAGCCTTGGATGCATCGCCTTGCACGGCACACACCGATAATCGAAGAACTCGATGACGCGAACCGGGGCATCCGGATCGCCCAGGCCGTGCCGCGGCACGTCGGCAAAGAGTTCCGGAAACGCCTCCAGCCGCCGCTCGACCGAGGCCTGCGCCTCGCGCTTCGCAAGGATATCCAGCGCCTCCAGAATGACCTCGGGGTTTTCCAACAGGTATGCCCGGACACGATCGCCGAAATCATCCGCCTCCGCAAAGGCGGGATATCCCGCCATCAACGCGACAACGCATAGAACGGAGCGGATCATCGGCTCTCTCCTGCCACCACGTTCGCAGCAGAGAAGACCGGCACGCTTCCGCGCAACGCTTCGAAGCACGCATTGAGCCCTCGGCAGCCGGAAAGCGGAAATTTCAGGCCCGCTTTTCCGAATTGCCCTGATGTTGAACTTTCCAGGCGCGCGGGATCACGCGCCCGGACAGGCGTTACCCCAGCCGCGCGGCATAGTCGCTGACAAGCAGGTGAGTCGGCGGCCTATCCTCCTCGATGGTCGAGAACCGACCGATCGGCTCCCGGAAGATGTTGTCGGTCTCATCGTCGTTGACGGTTGAAACCTCGCCAATCAGCACATCTCCGCCCTCGCCCCAGAACGCGTGCCAGTCACCCGGACGCAGCGTGACGCTTTCGCCCGGCGCGAGTTTCAGCTTCTGGCCCGGGGCATAGTCCACCGCGATGCCGTCACACCAGACCCGCCCGCCGCGATCCTCGGCGAACCTGCCCGCGTCGTCCGAACCGAACAGCTCGACGACCAGCGTCGCGCCACCCCTGTTGATGATGTCCTCGGCCTTGATGACATGGGTATGCATGGGCGACAGCTGACCTTCCTTCGAAATCAGCAGCTTCTCCGCATAGCACATACCGCGCCCCGCGGTCAGGTCGGACAGGAGCCCGTTCCGCAAGGTGAACAGGAACAGCCCCATCTCGTCATAGCGTCCAGCCCCATAGTCGGTGATATCCCAACCGCAACGAGAATCGATCACGTGGCGCGCGATATCCGCCTTCGACACGAACTCTTCCGGCGTCCAGTAGGCGAAGGGTGGCAGAGTGAACCCGAAACGGCGGATCATCTCGTCGGCTTCAGCCATGATTTCATTGATGCGCGAGCGTTTCATCGCCTCTCTCCTCCTTGAATGCACAAGACCGCACAGACACCTTGTGACATGCCTGAACCCGCGCGCCAATATCACCCGCATTCATGGAAGACAGCCCCACCGGGGCCGGACCTGTCAGGCCGCCCCGGTCACACCTTCACTTGTCCGGCGCGTTCGGGAAAAAGAGCTGCTGATCGGCGACCTTATAGCCGGCAATGGCATCCTGACCCTTATCGGAAACCAGCCAGTCGGCAAAGGTCTGCGCGGCATCGACATTGACCGACGGGCATTTGGCCGGGTTCACGGGGATCACGCCATACTGGTTGAACATGTCCTCGTCGCCCTCGACCGCGATCCTGTAGTCCTGCTTGTTGCCAAAGCTGATCCACGTCGCCCGATCGGTCAGCACGTAGGCGCCCATGCCGATCCCGGCGTTCAGCGTTGCGCCCATGCCGGACCCGGTCTCGCGATACCAGCCGCCGCTGGACTCCGTCGGGTTCACGCCCGTATCGGCCCAAAGCGTCATCTCCTTCTTGTGCGTCCCGCTATCATCCCCGCGCGAGGCGAACAGCGCACCCATCTCCGCGATCTGCGCAAGCGCCCCCTGCACGTCGTTCGTGCCTGCGACGCCGGCAGGGTCCGCAGCGGGGCCCACGATGACGAAGTCGTTGTACATCAGGTCGGTCCGCTCGGTGCCAAAGCCCGCGGCGACAAACTTCTCTTCTGACGGCTTGGCATGCACCAGCAACACGTCGCCATCGCAGTTCTCGGCATTCTTGATGGCCTGGCCGGTCCCGACCGCCACGACGTTGACCCGGATACCGGTCTTCTCCTGGAAGATCGGCAAAAGGTAGTCATAAAGCCCGGAATTCGCTGTCGATGTCGTGGACTGAACGATGATCGACTGGTCCTGCGCCCAGGCACCCCCCGTCAGAAATAGTGCCGCCATCGCCGTGCCGAGTATTTTTCCATGCATTCGGGTCTCTCTCCGGTTCAGGTCGGGAACTTCAGACAACAATTCTGCCGTTCAGATAGTGACGCGCCGCATCGCTTTGCGGCTCGGAGAAAAAGCGCTCCGCGGAGCTGTGCTCGACCACCCGTCCCCATTGCAGGAACACGACATCGTCGGCCATTCGACGCGCCTGCCCGATGTCATGGGTGACGAAGATGACCCGCACACCGCGGTCGCGCGCCTCGCCGACGATGCTCTCGATCGCCAGCCCGGAGGCAGGGTCAAGGCTCGCGGTCGGCTCGTCGAGGAACAGCACTTCAGGGTCGGTCGCCAAGGCGCGGGCCAGGGCCAGCCGCTGCGCCTCTCCGCCAGAAAGGAGACGCGCCGGTTGGCCCGCCTTGTGCGCCAGTCCGACGTGGTCAAGCAACGCGTCCCGGCGCGCCGGGTTCTTGCCGCGCGACTTCAGGACAAAGTCGATGTTCGCCGCCACCGAACGGCGCAGCAGAACTGGCTTCTGGAACACCAGCGCCTGCCGCGCCGTCACCTCGGCAGGGGTCAGGCCGCCCCAGTCGATCCGTCCCGCGGTCGGCTGCATCAGCCCATGCAGAAGCTTAAGCAACAGGCTCTTTCCTGCCCCGTTGGGCCCCATCACCATCGTACAGCCGGTCGGCCCGAGATTGAGCGTCAGGCAGTCGAGTATGGTGGCTCCGCCCAAACGAAGCTCGAGGTCGCGAACCGACAGAGGCAGGATCACGGCCCGGCCCGCCCGTGGCACCGCCGGAAGGGAGGTGATGACCGCCGCATCAGACATAGGCCTGCCGTGCCGCCGTCATGCGGACCGAATGAACAATGGCATTCACGCCCAGAGCGACGACCAGAAGGATCAGCCCCAGCGCCAGCGCCAACCCCAGATCGCCCTTGGACGTCTCGAGCGCGATCGCGGTGGTCATCACCCGCGTGAGATGATCGATATTGCCGCCCACGATGATGACCGCGCCCACTTCGGCCACGGCGCGGCCGAACCCGGCCAGACCGACCGTCAGCAGCGAATATCGCGCATCCCAGAGCAGCGCCTGCACCGTCTGCAACCGGGTCAGACAGAGAGAACGGAACTGCTCGGCATACTCCGCATGCAGATCCTCCAGAACCTGCCGCGATAAGGCGGCCACGATCGGCGCGATTAGGATGGTCTGCGCGATGATCATCGCGGTCGGCGTGTAGAGGAGCCCGAGAAATCCAAGCGGACCGGAGCGGGAAAGGTGCAGGTAAACCAGCAGGCCCACCACCACCGGAGGCAATCCCATCAGCGCGTTCATCACGATCAGCACGGCATTGCGCCCCGGAAAACGTCCAATCGCGACCAGCGCGCCGATCGGCAGGCCGATCACGCAGGCAAGCACCGTCGCCGTCAGGCTGACACGCAGGGACAGAAGGACGATCTCGACCAGATCCGCGTCGCCAGACAGCACGAGCGCGACAGCCAGTCCGAGCGCCTCCCCGATGCTCTGCAAATTTTCCTCCCACCCGCATATTTTCCGCGTTTTCAAAATTTACGCAGGTTGAAAACGGAAGTTCAAGACTGAACCGGCCTCGAATTATCCATCTTTCGAATGGAATTCGGCCACAGGACAAGCCGCCGGACATCCGGAAAGTCACTGCAAAATTTCCCAACCATGCCCGATTTCAGGGTCTCCCGCCCGCAAAAGCCACGAAAGACGTCCTCAGCCAGCGTTTGACCGCCGCATCCGACGAACGCGCGGACAGGCTCAGCGCGGCGCCATCCGGATCGCTCCGTCCAACCGGATGACCTCGCCGTTCAGCATCGGATTCGACACGATATGCAGGACAAGCGCCGCGAATTCGGACGGATCGCCAAGGCGCGGCGGAAACGGAACCTGCCGGCCAAGGCTGTCTTGCGCCTCCTGCGGCAGGCTTTCCAGCAGCGGCGTCAGGAACAATCCCGGCGCAACCGCGCAGACCCGGATGCCCTTGTCGGCCAGATCGCGCGCCATGGGCAGCGTCATGCCCACGATGCCGCCCTTCGAGGCCGAATAGGCCACCTGCCCGATCTGCCCGTCGAAGGCCGCAACCGATGCCGTGTTCACGATAACGCCCCGCGCACCATCCGGCCCAACGGGCTCGGCACCAGCCATCCGTGCCGCCACCTGCGAAGCGCAGTTGAAGCTCCCGATCAGATTGATCCGTACGGCCCTGTCGAACACCTCCGGATCATGCGGCGCGCCCCGCGAGACCGTCTTGCCCACCGGCGCGATGCCAGCGCAGTTGACCAGCACACGCGGAACCCCGAAGGCGGCTTCCGCCGCTGCAAGCCCCTCGGCGACCGAGGCCGGATCGGCCATATCTACCCCACAGAACAGCCCGCCCAGGTCCCCGGCAAGCGCCCGCCCGCGATCCTCGTTCAGATCGAAGATCACCGGCCGCATCCCGGCTCCCGACAGCGCCCGCGCCGTCGCCGCGCCAAGCCCGGATGCGCCGCCAGTAACGACGGCGCCCATGCCCTCGAATATCCCTGTCATCTCGCCTCGCTCACACTCCCGGACATCACCGTGCACAGGATCAAACGCACCCGCGCAGGTTCGTCAAGGATCGGCGCCGACCGTCTCGGGTCTCGTGGAGCCGCACGGCCCGGCGTCAAAGCTCGTCCACGGTACGCGGAAAGACGGACTGGAAACCCTCGGCGTACTTGCAATCCCGGCCGCCGGCCTGCCCGCCGGAATTCCGCTTGAAATGGTTCGCGCGCTGCTGCGCGACCCGCGTGTAGTAGTCCCAGAGATGAACCTGCCCGTTCATGCACTCCATCGCAGCGCGCTTTTTTTCCCAGACCGGCGTGATGTCGAGGAACGTGTCCGGCTTCCAGCCCATCTGCTCGGTCTGATGCGGCTCGAACAGGTACAGCTGAGGGGCGCCCAGCACCTTTTCGCCGGGGTTGTGGCCCCAGGCCTGCGCGATCATCCGGCACTCCAGCGCAACCTGCGTCGTGTACATGTGATCGGTGTTGTAGGGATCGTATTGCGAATGGCTCATCATGAAGCTGGGCTGCACCTTTCGGATCACGTCCACGACGCGATCCCTGTCCGACCGGTCCAGCTCCAGCGGATAATCTCCAAGGTCCATGCAGATCAGCTCATGCACGCCCAGCGCCTCGGCGGCAGCTTCCGCCTCGCCGCGCCGCGCGGCCTTCACCTTCTCGAGCGTCATGCCCTCCTCTTTCCACAGCTTAGCGCTCTCTCCGCGCTCGCCGAAGGAAAGGCACAGGACCGTGACCTCGTAACCCATGCCTGCATGAAGTGCGATCGCGCCTCCGCAGCGCCAGACGAAGTCGGCCGCATGCGCGCTGATGACGAGAGCTGTCTTGGTCAAAACCGTTACCCCGGGCCAGTGAACAGCCCCCGGCATGCCTTGCGCCGCGAAGAAATCCAATTCAGAAACAGGTGACCCGATATAAGTTTTGCCTATGTGCGCTCCCTGCTGAACGCCGGAGACATACTGGAATGAACCTGAATCTCCGCCATCTCCGCCTCGTTCTCGCCGTCGCCGAAGGCGGCAGCGCCTCCTTTGCGGCCGAGCGGCTCCGCATCTCGCAGCCCGCCGCGACGCAGGCCATCGCCGGATTGGAAAGGACACTGGGCCATGCCCTTTTCCAGCGCACACCCTCCGGCCTTCATGCGAACCGCGCGGGAGACCTGGTGGTCCTCAGGCTCTCCCGCGCTCTCGCCAGGCTGGACCCGGCCCTTGCGGCCATATCTCCGCGGCTCAAGCTGACCGTGACCACGCCACAGCTGCGCGCCCTCGTCGCTGTGGTGGAAGCCGGAAGCGTCACGCTCGCGGCGAACCGGCTCGGCCTTTCGCAGCCCTCGGTGCAGCGCGCGATCAGCCAGATCGAGAGCGAAGCGCAACGCCCGCTTTTCGAGCGGACCTCGCAGGGTCTGCGCGCCCGGCGCCCGGCCCGCGATCTCGCCCTCGCCGCAAGCCTCGCCTTCTCCGAAATCGATCAGGCCATGGGCGACCTCGCGGCACTCTCGGGCGGTCAGGGCGAACGGATCGTGATCGGCGCCATGCCGCTCTCCCGCGCCGCCCTCCTCGGCCCGGCGCTGTCGCGCTGGCGGACCAAGCATGCCGATGTGCCTGTCCGGATCCTCGAAGGCCGCTACGACGACCTTCTCTCAGCGCTTCTTCGCGGCGAGGCGCAGTTCCTCGTCGGCGCCCTCCGCTTGCCCCCGCCCAGCCCCGACATCACCCAGCGCGAGCTTTTCACAGACAGGCTCTCCATCGTGCACCGCCCCGGCCACCCGCTTGCCGGCAGGGCGACAAGCGGAAACGATCTTGCGAAGGCATCCTGGGTCATCGCCGCGCCCGGCGCACCCGCGCACGCGCATTTCACCCGGCTGTTCGGCCCCGAGGCCGCGCAGGGCGCAATCGAGACAAGCTCCCTGATCCTGATGCGCGAGATCCTTTTGTCATCCGACGCGCTCAGCCTGGTCTCGGAGCGGCAGATCGCGCCGGAAGTCGCCCGCGGGACGCTGGAAGTCCACGGCTTCCGCCCCGAAGGCACCGAGCGCCCGATCGGCCTGACGCATCGCGCCGACTTCCTGCCGACGCCCGCCCAGTCCGCGCTGATCTCGGTCATCCAGGACGTCGCCGCCGCGGGCTGACGCCCGGCGCCCCTTACACGGTATAGTTCAGACCAAGACGCCCGCCGTCGACATAGATCGTCTCGCCGGTGATATAGCTGGCCTTCTTCGAGACAAGGAAAGCCACGACGTCACCGATCTCGCGCGCCGAACCGACCCGCCCCAGCGGCGTCCGGCTCATCACGCGGGCCATCGCCTCGGGATTGGCGTTGACGCCGGCCATCATGTCCGTGTCGATCGAACCGGGGCCGACTGCGTTGACGCGAATACCCTTCGGCGCCAGCGCCAGCGACATCGCCTTGGTCAGCTGCATCACGCCGCCCTTGGACGCGCAATAGGCGGGGATCGCCGGGATCGCGACCTGCGCATTGATCGAGGACATGTTGACGATGGCGCCTTCGATGCCCGCCTCCACCATCATCTTCGCGGCGCGCTGAGAGGCCACAAAGGTGCCGACCAGGTTCACGTCGATCACCTTGCGGAAATCCTCCAGCGCATAGTCCAGCGGATCGCCGGGCATGGCGATGCCGGCATTGTTGACCAGCGCGTGAAGCGGCCCGTGATCGGCCGCGATCGTGTCGAACATCGCCCCGATCTGGTCCGCGTCGCTCATGTCGCAAGTCATCGCAATGCCGCCCAGACGGCTGGCGGCCTCCCGGACCTTGTCGGTCTGGATGTCGGCCAGGATGCAGCGGAACCCGTCCTCGGTCAGCGCCTCGGCGCATGCATATCCGATCCCCTGAGCGCCGCCCGTCACAAGTGCCAGTTTTTCCGTCATGTCTTCTCTCCCATTAGTCATCCAGACCATAGTCTGACTTTGCCTGTTCATCGGTGATGTATCCGGCCGCCACGTCCGACCGCACCTTGTCCCGGTCGCGGGACGCCGGGTCGCCATATCCGCCGCCGCCGGGCAGGCTCAGGACCAGGCGTTCGCCCGCCTCGACCTTCTGGCGGCCCTTGCCCTTCAGTTTCGTTCCATCTGACAGCGCCACGCCACCGGGCGCGCCCTGCCCGCCGCCCTCGCGGCCCCGCGCGGGGTTGTCGATCCGGTCGAACATCGCGTTGAAGAAGAACTGATACCCGTCCCGCGCCTCGATCTCGATGATCTGGCCCAGACCACCGCGCGATTCACCCGCCCCGCCCGAGCCCTCGCGCAGTTCCTTCCGCCAGACGACGATCGGTCCGACGTGCTCGGTCGCCTCCACGCTCATGGTCGAAACCCCCGAGGGGAAAGCCGTCGCCGACAGACCGTCCAGAGCGGGCCGCGCGCCCGTTCCGCCCGAGTTGAACATCAGCACTTCCGCCGATGGCAGGTTGCTGCCCGCATCCAGAGGCCGCGCGCTGATCTGGATGTTCCAGAGCGCCGAGGCCCCCTCCGCCGGCACCACGCCCGGCAGCGCATGGTGCAGCGCGCCAAGAACAACATCCGGCACCAGATGCCCGATCACGTGGCGCACCGAAACCGGCGCAGGACGGCGCGCCGCAAGGATCGACCCCTCGGGCGCGGTGATTTCGAACGGATCGAGCGAGCCGGTGTTGTTCGGCACCTCGGGCGCGATCGAGCATTTCAGCGCATAGCAGGCATAGGCCCGCGTATAGACCTCCGGCACGTTCACACCCAGCTTCGACATGCCGCTCGTGCCGTCGAAATCGGCCACAAGACGGTCCCCCGCCACGTCCAGCTGGACGTGCATGTCCACCGGCGCGTCATAGCCGTCGACGCGCATCCGGTTCCGGTAGGTGCCATCCGGCACGGCGGCAATGGCCTCGCGCGTCGCCTTGCGGCTGGCTTCGATGATGTACTCCGACAGTCCGTCGAGATCGTCGAGGTCGAACTCGTCCAGCATCGCCTGCAAACGCCGGTTCCCCGCCTCGTTGCAGGCCGCCAGCGAATACATGTCGCCCACCGTCTGATCCGGCGTCCGCACGTTGGCGCGCACCATCTTCACCATGAAGTCGTTGACCGCGCCCCGTTCCGCAAACTTGGAAATCGGGATCAGCAGCCCTTCCTCGTAGACCTCGCCCGCATCCGGGCCAAAGCCCCGCCCGCCGACGTCGACCACATGAGCCGTACAGGCGAAATACCCGATATGAATGCCTTTTCTGAAGACAGGCGTGACCATGGTGATGTCATGCAGATGCCCCGTCCCCATCCAGGGATCGTTGGTGATATAGACATTGCCCTCGAAGATGTTCTGCGCCCCGATCTCGCGGGCGAAATGGCCGACACTCTCGGCCATAGCGTTCACATGCCCCGGCGTGCCGGTGACCGCCTGCGCGATCATCCGCGCCTGACGGTCGAACAGCCCCGCCGACAGGTCGCCCGCCTCACGCACCGAGGTCGAGAACGCGGTGCGGATAAGCGTCGTCGCCTGCTCCTCGACAACGGCGATCAGCCGGTTCCACATGATCTGGTAGTCGATGCTCGTGGGCGTCATGACCGCGCCTCCTTGCGTTCGATCAGCAATGCACCATCCGCCTGTGCCGTCAGCCGGTAGGCTGAAGTGATGATGGTCGAGGTCTCTTCCTCGATGACGATGGCGGGTCCGTTCACCGCTGCACCCGTCACCAGGTCGGCCCGCCGCACCTCGCGCGCGCCCACCTCCGAACGAAGCGCGGCATCGAACACCGGCCGCGACCGCAGAACCGGCGCATCGCTCACCTCCGAAGGTGCCATCACCGGCGCGACGGGCGGCGTCTCGGTCGCCACCGTCAGCCCCCAGTTCGTCACCTCGACGGCAATCCCCGCGATCGAGCGCCCGAACAGCACCGTATAGGCCTCCTCGAAAGCCGCCAGCAGCATCGCCGCGTCGTCCGCCTCGAACCGGGTCTTGGGGAGACGCACGGGAATTTCCCAGCCCTGCCCGGTATAGCGCATGAAGGCCACCAGCCGCGTCTCGGTCGGCAGCCCCCGCGCGCCCGCCTCGACAAAGCCGCGCGCCTCGGCTTCCAGTTCCTCCATCACCGCGTTCACCGTCCCGGCATCGAACGCATCCAGCCGCTGGAATAGCCCCCGCGTCGCCTCATAGCTGAAGGGCGCCCGAAGGAACCCGATCGCCGAGCCGACGCCCGCGCCCGGCGGTACGATCAGCCGGTCGATCCCCAGCTTCTCGCACAAGCGGCTCGCGTGGAGCGGCGCGCCGCCCCCGAAGGCGATCATCGTGAAATGCTCGATGTCGCGGCCATGCTCCACCGTGTGGACACGCGCCGCGTTGGCCATGTTCTCGTCCACCATCTCGGTCACGCCGAAAGCGGCATCGCTAACCGCCAGCCCCGTCTGCGACAGCGCCGCCTCAACGGCCTGCTTCGAAAGTCCGGGGTCCAGCGGAATGGCGCCCCCCGCGAAATTCTCGGGATCGAGCCGCCCCAGCAGAAGGTTCGCATCCGTCACTGTCGGATCACTGCCGCCCCGCATGTAGCACGCGGGCCCCGGCTCCGAGCCCGCCGAATGCGGACCCACCTGGATACGGCCCATCCGGTCGATCGAGGCGATGGAACCACCACCCGCCCCGATCTCCACCATCTCGACCACGGGCGTCGAGACCACCATGCCCGAGCCTTTCTTGAACCGATAGGTCCGCGCGATCTCGAAACTGCTCGCCGTCTTCGGCTGCCCGTCCTCGATCAGGCAGATCTTGGCCGTCGTGCCACCCATGTCGAAGCTCAGCGCCTTGTCGATCCCATGCGCGCGCGCGTAGCCGGCGGCAAAGATCGCCCCTCCCGCAGGCCCCGATTCCAGCAGCCGCACCGGCTGCTCCATCGCCGTCTCGACGCTGATCAGTCCGCCACCCGAATGTAGCATGAAGACCGGCGCTTCGACGCCACTTTCCCGCAACCTCGCCACCAGCCGGGCCAGGTACTGCGCCATCTGCGGCTGCACATAGGCGTTTGCGATCACCGTGTTGAAGCGCGGCAACTCGCGCATCTGGGGCGAGACGACGGACGAGACCGAAATCGCAAGGTCCGGCAGCGCCGCCCGCAGCGCCTCGGCCATGCGGCGTTCATGTTCGGGGTTGGCGTAGGAATGCATGAAGCCCACCGCCGCCGCCTCGTAGCCGCCCTGCTCCACCAAGCGCACAAGCCGCGCGATCTCGGCATCTTCCAGCGCCTTCAGAACCGTCCCATCTGCCGCCACGCGCTCGGCGGCGACATGGCGATGCTGGCGCGGCACCAGCGGCTCCGGCAGAACCAGGTTCAGATCGTACTGCTCGAACCGGTTCTCCGAGCGCATCTCGATCACGTCGCGGAAGCCTTCCGTCGTGATGAAGGCGGTCTTCGCCCCCCGGCGCTGGATCAGCGCGTTGGTGACCAGCGTCGTTCCGTGAATGACCTGCCCGATTTCTGCAAGCGGGATGCTCGCACGCTCGGCGGCCAACCGAATCCCCTCAAGGATCGCGGCCTCAGGCGCGGCATAGTCCGTCAGCACCTTGCTCGTGGCCAGCCCGCCCTCGTGCTCCAGCGCCACATCCGTGAAAGTGCCGCCGATATCCACGCCAACCCGAACCAGACCCATCAGAGACTTCTCCACATCTGTGTGGCCGCAAACGCGGCCCGGTAAAACCCGATCTTCAGCGCCCGGCCGGGAACCGGCTTCACATCCGTCAGCGCGACCGGCAGCGTGTCCGGATCGGCTCCGGTCAGGATCTCGGCCAGGGCGCGGCCGAACATTGTGCCCGTGGTGATGCCCCGGCCGTTATAGGCGATCGGCGTATAGAGACCCTCGGCCAGCCGGTGAATGCGGAAGATGTGGTCGGGCGTCATCGCGATCTGCCCATGCCACGCCTCTTCGAAGTCGACCGGCCCCAGGTCAGGGAACAGCCGGGCCATCTGCTTCGCGGCCCAGCGCCCCGACAATCCGCTCTTTCCGCCCATCACCGCGCCCATCGACCCGATGATCAGACGATCATGGGCATCCCGGCGCAGCGAGGTCATCACCTGCGCGGTATCCCATATGCCGCGCACCTCTTCTAGGATGCCGTCCAGTCGACCGGTCAGCGGCTGCGTCGCCACCTGGAAATACTCGATGGTCGTGAACGTGTCCTTCAGTCCCGGCCACAACTCGTCCGTGTAGGCGTTCGTACCCAGCACCACGCTCGTCCCGGTGATCTCGCCCTTCTCGGTCAGAACCCGCCAGCGGTCTCCGTCCCGTTCCAGCCCGATCACCTTGACCCCTGTGGAAATCGTCGCCCCCGCACCCAGCGCGGCACGGGCCAGCCCGCGCACGTAGCCCATCGGGTTGATGGTCCCGGCCCGGTGATCCAGAAGACCCCCGTGAAAGGCCCGCGTCCCCGTCCGCTCCGCCACCTCGGCGGCGCTCAGAAGGTCGACGGGCGCGCCCAAAGCCTTCCAGCCTTCGGCCCTGTGCCGCAGGTTCTCGAACCCCTTGGGCGAATGCGCGACGTGGATGCTACCGGTCTGGCGCGCCTCGCAACGGATCTGGTGCCGCTCGATCAGGTCGAACACGTAGCCCGGCATCTTGCCCAGCGTGTCCACCAGTTGCGCCCCCTTTCGCGCGCCGACAACGCCGGAAACCTCCTGCGGCGGAAGCCAGACGCCGGCATTCACAAGACCGACGTTGCGCCCCGATCCGCCAAAACCGACGGTCTGCGCTTCCAACACATGACAGGACAATCCCTTGGCGGCACAGTGCAGCGCAGTCGACAGCCCTGTGAATCCGCCACCCACGGCGACGACGTCGAAATGCCGTCCTTCCGGCAAGCTTCCTTCGACCGCGTCTTCCTCGGCGGTCCCGTCCCAAAGGGAAATCGGATTGGTTGGCATCAGAGCCCCTGCTATGGTCAGTTTGGCATCCCGGGGCGCGGAGGAGATCCAGCCCGGCAGGTGCGCCGCAGGCCAGAATAGACGCTTCACTTGGGGGTACAAGAGATGAGCAAGCTAAAGACGACTGCGGCGCAGATGGTCGCGAATGCCCGTGCCCGGATCGAAGAAATCGAAACCCCCGATCTGATCGCTAAGCTCGATGACCCGGACGTGGTGGTCGTCGATATCCGCGACGTTCGCGAACGCCAGCGCACCGGCTGGATTCCCGGCAGCTTCCACGCCCCCCGAGGCATGATCGAATTCTGGGTCGACCCCGAAAGCCCCTATTTCAAGGAGATCTTCGGACAGGATAAGACCTTCGTTTTCCACTGCGCCAGCGGATGGCGCTCGGCCCTCACTGTTGCAACGCTTCAGGACATGGGCTTCGAAGCCGCCCACCTGCGCGAAGGATTCTCCACCTGGAAGGACCACGGCGGCCCCGTCGAGATGCCGGAGGGCGGCAACTGGGAATAACCTCTGCCGGAGCCCGAGATTGTCCTAGAGACAGCGGGTCCGTCGTGTGGTAAACGTCTTAGAAACGTATGTGCTTGCATTAACGAGAAAAGCGCGGCTCTCGATGAAATTCGCCGCACAGTTGATTTGATAAGACCCCATGACGACTCAATACGACGACCTGATCGCCGAGGAAATTGCAGAAGAACTCCTCTATCGCACCGGTCGGGCGCTTTTGGACGGCGAGCTTGAAGGCGTCGAGGACTGCTTCACTCTCCCGCATTCCCTGGAAACGACCGAAGGGGCCAGGATCGTACGGACTCCGGACGATATTCACGGAATTTTTCGGGAAGTCCGGGCATACTTTGCCGAAACCGGCGTCGTGAACATGGTCCGCTCGGTGGTCGAGGCCAAGTTCATCTCGGAGACAGAGATCGAGGCGGTCCACGTCTCCCGCATCTGGAGACGCGGCGAAGAGTAACCGGGGTCGACATATCCCGTGTTCTGCGGCCTCAAGCTCTGCGACGATGGCAAGTGGCGGATTGCAAACAGCAACTATGCGATCACCGAATCGCGCCGCTTCTGCTCGGCACTCCTGTCGTGGCGGACAAAAGCGGAAACCTGAAGGCGGGGCTCCGCAAACCGGCCTCGTCCCGCCACAGGATCACTCGTCGTACAGACGGTTTTTATCGTTATCGTCGAACCACTTGGTGACCTGTTCAAGCGTATAGTCCCGGCCCGTGTGATCGACGTTCGCCTCGGCATAGGTGGGAAGCCCGTCGGTCGGCGCGGCCTTCTCAGGGGACCAGAGGCCCGAACGGATGATGGCCTTGCCGCAATGATAGAACGCCTCTTCCACGTGGACGAGCACGGCAAGCTCGGGAACCCGCCCCTTGATCGCCATGCTTTCCCGAAGCTGCAGGTCACGCACCACCTGTGCGGTGCCATTGACACGAACCGTTTCATTCCGGTTCGGCACGAAGAAAAGCAACCCCACACGCCCGGTCTGCAAGATGTTCAGAAAACCGTCGAAACGACGATTGCCCGGCCTGTCGGGTATCGCCAGCGTCTTTTCGTCGATCACTTTCACAAACCCGGCCGGATCGCCTTTTGGCGAGCAATCGAGTCGTCCCTCCAAATCCGAGGTCGTCATGACAAGGAAGGGTGACCGCTCGATCCAGACCCGGCAATGCCGGTCGATATGGTCGATGACCTTTACGTCCTGCGTCCCGTGCGGCGGCTTCGGAACGATCGATCGAAGATCCTGTTCAGTGGAAACCACGTCGGTCGGCTGATAGGACATGTGCGCTCCCCCCCAATGCGCATGTAACATATTGCCCCATTCCGAGCGAGACTCGTCAGCCCACCTGCGGCCAACATCAGTTCGGGCCCTCAAGCGTGACAGGAAACAAGAATGTTGCGTAAATTGAATTCATACATCACCATTTGACTATGCATTTCCATCCGGGCGGCAGTAGCGCCCCCGACAGACGGGAATGCCTCAACTCAGAACCCCGCAGGGGCAATTCGGGAGGAATACATGAAAGTAGCTCGGATATTTGTTTTCTTGGTCGCGTTGTGCTGGTCACTCGGCAGCAATCCCGCGTCAGCGCATGATGATGCGCCACCGCACGATATGCATCGGATCGTCATTCAGGTCAGCGACGACAGTCCGGGAACCTTCAACAAGGTTCTGAACAATGCGTCGAACATGTCGAGTTACTTCCTCGAGCGCGGCGAGGACTACGAAATCGAGATCGTGGCCTACAACGCCGGTTTGCACATGCTGCGCACGGATACATCTCCCGTGCTCGAACGCATCAAGGGATTCACCGACAGCGTGCCCAACGTGACCATCTCCGCCTGCGGGAACACGATCAAGGGCATGAGCAAGCAAGCGGGCAAGGAGATCGAGATCGTGCCGAACGCCCGGGTGGTCCCTGGTGGCATCGTTCGCCTCATGGAGCTGAGCGACCAGGGCTATTTCATGATCCGACCCTGAAAATCGCGGTCTGCTTCCCCTGAGGAAGTCCTATACAGGCCTTGGCGCGGTCCCGGGGGATCGCGCCCTTTATTTTGGCGGGTCGAGTTGGTATTGACGCCCGACGAAATCGTTGTGAAACATGGCACATATTGAGTTATCGAGCGATAACCATTCAAGACAGACTTTTTGCCGTTTCGGGAGAAATAGAATGCAACGAACCGCTGGTGCGCCACGCGTCGTAGAAGACACCAAGGAAGGTCCGGTAAAAGTGTTCGCGCTGGTGACTTTCAACGAAGATCAGGCTCTTGCGCTTGGGAAGTACCTGGAAATCACGGAACCGCTTTTGAAACGCGAGGGCGCAAGGATCATTGAGCGTTTCAGCCTCGAAGACGACGTCATCGGTCATCGCCCGGCGAAGTCGGTGATTATTGTCGAGTATCCAAGCCGGCAGGCCGTCGACAACGTATTTTCAAGCCCGGAATATGAAGCGGCCATTCCCTATCGCGATGTTGCCTTCGCGACCTACAGCGTCCACATCGCGGCGCAGTAACGGACAAGACCTCGCCCGATCCGGTCACATGACCTTGTCGGGCGCGTTTTTCCGATCGGGACAGCAAGACTCGCGCCGGTCTCTCGGAAAAAATCCCCAAAGCCGACATGCAGGTACAATCGACGAGGCCTCAGGCGGATCAGCGCACCGGAACAGGCCCGTAGGCGTTCGCGCCGGGTTCTGATGGCCGCGTCAGCCACCACAGCATCAGAATGGTCAGCACAAGCTGAACGATCGCAACCACGAAAAGGCCGCCCAGTCCCAGCACCGCCGCTGGCCCTCGGAGCGTCTCGGGGTCGGCCACGTTCTGCTCCATTACCCCGAAGGTGAAGATGCCGAAGAACAGTCCAACGATTGAGACCAGCGACACCAGCATCGGCAAAAGGATGTACCAGCCGGGTCGCCCTCCGTCCTGAAGCCGGCGCCAGCCAGCCGAAAGAAGCGGGATGAACATCGCCAGTTGCCAGAGCGGCGCCAAGGCACCTTGAGAGTTCCCTGTGGAAGCGTCTGCGCCGAAAAGCACGCCATCGAGCAGCGTGAAGACTATCGAACCAAGCACCACGAAAAGCAGGAACCACCAATATTTGGGACGAGAGGCCCGCCCGAAAAACGAAAAATACTTGGACAGACACGTCCTGACCGCAGCTGCAAAAAACTCATTTGTCCCCTCGTCCCGTCTGAAACGCGGTGTTCTTGAATTTCTCCGTGCCGAATTGTGCCGGATCAACCAGGAATTAGCCTTAACGCGCCGGTAACCATAGTGAACGTGCGCACCACATCTGGTGGCCGCGCGCATTCCGCCCCTACCCTTGCCATACGCTTTGCCGACGCTCTGCCGACGCTTTGCCGACCGGGGTCAGTCCGCCGATACCCAGCAAAACAAGGCCGTTAACCTTCGCATCCGCCCCACGCAACACCACCGCGCGCCCGTTGCCACCGCGCGCTCCTGTCGGCTTTCCAAGGGGGTTCGGGCGCGAGAAAATAAACCGCGCAAAATACCGCCGTCGGTCATCGCTCTTTCTTTTCGCACTCAGGCATTGCAAAGGTTGCATCATGACCAACCGGCCCGAGATCATCGCCATCGACGGCGGCGGCACCCGCTGCCGCGTGGCATGCCTGCGCTCCGGCAAGCGCACTCTCATCGAAGTCAGCAGCGCGAACGCGTCCACCGATCTGGCAGGAACGATCGAGCAGGTGAACAAGGGGCTTGCCCTTCTCGCCGAACGACTGTCGCTCACGACCGGCGACCTCGCTCAAATCCCTGCATTCGTTGGGCTTGCGGGCATGGTTGGCCCCGAAATCCGGCAGGCGATAGCGGACGGAATCCACCTTTCCCACGCGCGGATCGAGGACGACCGCCCCGCCGCCGTGCGCGGCGCGCTCGGCCGAGAGGACGGAGCCATAGCGCATTGCGGAACCGGCTCATTCTTCGCTGTCCAGCAAGACGGCGCGATACGCCTCTCGGGCGGCTGGGGACCGATCCTCGGTGACGAAGCCTCTGCGCAATGGCTGGGCCGAAAAGCCCTCCTGGCCGCGCTCGACGTCGCCGACGGCCTCCGCCCGCCCTCGCCGCTTGCCGAAGCCCTGCTGCGCGAACACGGCTCGACCGCCGGCATCGTCTCCTTCGCCGCCAGCGCGACACCGGCACGGTTCGGAGAACTCGCGCCCAAAGTAACCAAAGCCGCGCAATCCGAAGACCCACTCGCCCTGAAACTTCTCAAGCACGGCGCCGACCACATCGCCCGCACGCTGACCGATATGGGCTGGACTTCCCCCCTTCCCATCTGCCTGACCGGCGGCCTTGCGCCTCGCTACGAGCAATTTCTTCCCCACGACATGCGTTCGGCCATCGCACCGGCCAAAGGCGAACCGATCGACGGCGCACTATCGCTTGCGCAAGACCTGCGCCGGGAGATGTCGGCATGACCGGAGAAAGAACATCTCCGAAGCGAAGATCGGGTAAAAAACATACAATTTTATATCATAAAAACATAAGATTGAGCGACTTTTTTAAACCGACTTGCTCCATCATCCTCGCCGCGTCCCGGCACCTCGAAACGGCCCCCAAGACCCCATGAGCGCACATACCGTCATATATCGCGGAGGCTCCATCTTCGACGGTCAGTCGATCCTCGACGATCACTGCGTCGTCGTTCAGGGAGGGCTTGTGAAAGGGATCATCCCCGAACCCGCGAATACCGAAACCGCATCGGTCGTGAACCTGAACGGCGACATCCTTTCGCCCGGCTTCGTCGACCTTCAGGTCAACGGCGGTGATGGCATCATGCTGAACGACGATCCGTCGGTCGAGACGCTGCGGCGGATGGCAAACGCCCACCGAACCCTCGGTGCGACGACGATTCTGCCCACGCTCATCACGGATACGCGCGAGAAGACGCGCGCGGCCATCGCGGCCGTAACCGAAGCGATTGCGAACGGCGTGCCCGGCATCGCCGGCCTGCATCTCGAAGGTCCCCACCTCTCGGTCGCCCGCAAGGGCGCCCACGACGCCGGCCTGATCCGTCCCATGACCTCCGAGGACCTTGCCCTGCTTGTGGATGCCGCGAAATCGCTGCCGGTCCTGATGGTGACGGTCGCGCCGGAGACCACGACGACCGCCCAGGTCAGCGCCCTCGCACGCGTCGGCGCCATCGTATCGCTTGGCCACACAGATGCGGCGTTCGACACTTGTCGCGCCTACGCGGCGGCAGGTGCGCGGGTGGTTACCCATCTCTTCAACGCGATGAGCCAGCTTGGAAACCGCGATCCCGGCCTTGTCGGCGCGGCGCTCGACACGCCGGGCCTGTCCGCCGGGCTGATCGCCGACGCGATCCATGTCCACCCGGCCAGCATGCGCGCGGCATGGGCCGCGAAAACGGGACCGGGCAAGATCTTTCTTGTCAGTGACGCCATGGCCCCGGCAGGAAGCGAAATCGCCCAGTTCCATCTCGGAGACAGGCTGATCCGGCGCAACGACGGCCGCCTGACACTCGAAGACGGCACGCTCGCAGGCGCGGATCTCGACCTGGGAACCGCGATCCGGGTCCTGGTCGAAAAGACAGGCATCCCCCTTGAGCAGGCGCTGCGGGCCGCCACGTCCATCCCTGCTGATGTGGCAGTTCTGGGTCGCGGCATCGGGCGTCTTGTCCCGGGCGCGTCCTGTTCCATGATCCGGATATCTCGAGATTTCCGCGCCAGCCCCGCGTAAGCTTGAGACGCGCAACCCAGCATGCCCGCTTCAGAAAAAAGCGCGACCCAAGTCCCGAGAAAAGACTTCAAACCACCTGGAATGCGGCCGATAAGTGATCTTCCCGAGCGCCCCGGCCACCTGTTAGGCTTTGCCGGCGGTGCCTGCTAGATACCGTGCCGACGAAGGAATGAAATGACCCAGACTGGCGCCGACACTCACGAGTTTCTGACGGTCAAGGAATTGGCCGAGCTCCTGCGGATCAAGGAGCGCAAGGTCTATGACCTCGCGGCCTCAGGAGAAGTTCCCTGTTCGCGGGCCACCGGCAAACTCTTGTTTCCCGCCGCTGAAATCCGGGCGTGGATCGATCATGCGAAATCCGGCGGTACGGCGGCGGCGCTGAACCGCCCCGACATCTTCCTCGGAAGTCACGACCCTCTTCTCGACTGGGCCATCCGCCAGTCGCGCTGCGGTCTCGCGACATATTTCGATGGGTCCCACGACGGTCTGTCGCGCTTCCAGAACGGCGAAGGCATTGCGACCGGTCTGCATATCTTCGACGCGGAATCCGGATCATGGAACCTCCCGGACGCGTCCCGTGTCGCCCAGGGTCAGAACACCGTCCTGGTTCATTTCGTCAGCCGCCAGCGCGGCATCGTGTTCCGGCCGGATGGCCCGCGCCCGGAAAGCATCGCCGGGCTCAAGGGGATGCGCATCGCACCCCGGCAACCCGAGTCCGGGACCGCCGGGCTGTTCGAGAGGCTGGCACGAGACGCGGGCCTCGACCCATCGGAACTCTCGCTTTCCGAAATGGCCCGCTCCGAAGACGACGCCGTCCAGATGGTCCGCCATGGCGAAGCCGATGTCACCTTCGGGCTGCAATCGGTTGCGGAAAGCTACGGGCTGGGCTTCCTGCCCGTCATCGAAGAGCGCTACGACCTTCTCATCGACCGGAAAGCATGGTTCGACCCGCCCATGCAGACGCTTCTCGAATTCTGCCATAGCGACGCGTTTCGCCAGCGCGCCGCCTCCTTCCACGGCTACGATCTCTCTGACTTGGGCAAGGTAGCCTGGAACGCCTGATAGGCTACTTCCCCCAACTCAGCGCCAGAACGTCCAGATCGCGCGCCAGTTCCAAAAGCCGTGCGCGCGTCCTCTCCGACATCGGCTTCAGCGGATGACGCACGCGGTCGCTTCCGATCACGCCGCCCTCCGCGAACACCGTCTTGCAGGCTCGCAGACCGCATTGCCGGTTCTCATGGTTGATCAGGGGAAGGCAGCGCTGCCAGTGCGCAAGGGCGCCCTCCTTGTCGCCGGCAAGATACCGGGTGACAATGGGACGGATCTTTTCGGGAAACATCGCCGAAGACATGGTGCCGGTGCATCCCGCATCCAGATCGGCCAGCAGCGTGACCGCCTCCTCGCCGTCGAATGGGCCTGCGATGTGCTCTCCCGCCGCCTCGATCAGGGCCGCCAGCTTGTCTGCCGCGAAGGGGCATTCGATCTTCAGATAGCTGACCGCATCCAGCTCGCGCGCCATACGGGCCAGCAGCGGCACGGAAAGCGTCACGCCGGACAACGGCGCGTCCTGCACCATGATCGGGATCGAGATCGCCGCATCCACGGCAGCGAAATGCTCGAAGATCCCGGCGTCATCCGCCCTGAGGCCGGCCCCGTGATAAGGCGGCATCATCATCACCATCGACGCTCCCATGGCCTCTGCCGCCCGGGCCCGCTCCACCACGATACCCGTGTGGAAATGGCTGATCGTCACGATCACCGGCACGCGTCCCGCCACATGCTCGAGGCTCAGGCGCATCAGCGTCGCCCGTTCCTCGTCGGAGAGAACGAACTGTTCCGAATAGTTCGCGAGAATGCAGATCGCATCAGAGCCCTGGTCGATCATGCAATCAAGAACCCGGCGCATCCCCTCCAGGTCCAGGCTGTCGTTGTCATGGAACGGCGTTGGAGCAACGGGCAGAATGCCGGTCAATGGTGTCTGCATGGCGTAAGACTTCCTCCTGATTCTGGACCCAACTTGCACCCGCGGCCCCCGGCTGCCAAGTCGCCCCAATGACTGTAATGCTTCAGATGTTCTCGCGGGTGTAGATATCGAAGCTCAGAAGGACACTCTCCGCTCCTCCCGTGCCATCGGACGTTTTCATCCGCACCATGCTGTCCAGCGTTTCACGCGCCATGCGCGCAAAGGGGTGGGCCAGAACCACCGTCAGCGTCCCGTCCAGCAAACCGCCGCGGGTCGAGTCCATCAGGTCATATCCGATCACCCGCAACGTCCCCGACCGACCCATGCCCCGGATCGCCGCAAGAGCCCCCGTGATCCCGCCCCCGCAGACATAAAGCCCCGCCATGTCGGGATGATCGGTCAGAAGCCGTTCGGTCATCTCGCGGGCGATGGCCGTCGACTCGAAGGTCGGCAATGGCTCCAGAACGGTAAACCCGCTCTCATGTTCCCGCAGGTAGGACCGGAAGCCGCTCTCCTGCATATCCTGGTTCCGGTAGCGGTGACTGCCGACAAGCACGCCGATCTTTCCGGGCTCCCGGCAGATATTCTCGAAGAACCATCCGACAGTACGCCCGACCTTCCAACTGTCGAGGCCGACAAAACCGATACTCGTCTGCGCGGTCAGCGGCGAAATCAAGGCCAGCACAGGCGTTCCCATTGCGGTCAAACGGTCGATCGCCGCGCTGACGACCGGATGCTCGGCTGTCACCACGGCCAGCGCATCCGCGCGCGGACCAAGGTCAAGCATACGATCGGCGATGCGATCCGGCGACAGGTCGTTCATGAACTCCAGAACCAGATCGATGTCCCGTCCTTCGTAAGCGGACGCGGCCTGACGCAGGTGCTCGGCGACCGCCTCGTAGAACTGGCGGCCGGGTTGTTGCAGCAGAACCACGAAACGGTCGCGCGGGCGTGCCGCGTCCACCCGACTTCGGATGGCTCCCACTCCGTAGAAGCCTATGTCGCGCGCGGCATCCAGAACACGCTGCATCGTCGGTTCGCGCACCTTGTCCGACCCCGCCAGAACGCGGTTGACGGTCGAAGGCGAAACGCCGGCCGCAGTTGCCAGATCCCTGATTGTCGGACGTGCCATGTTGGCGCTCCCCGGTTCTGTATCATTTTATGTCATTTGATTGCAGAAAATGAAACAGATGAAACAAAATACTTCCCCGTGCCGCGCGGTATTGGTGAAGCGAGGAAGGCTCTGACAAACTGCCCGAGGGACGCAGACCGAGTCGGCGCGTCCCTGGGAGGACATCATGGACGATCTCGCCTTCGGCACGCGCGACAAGCGCGGCAACTGGGCGCCGAGCGAACCGCTCGACATTGCGCCTTTCTGGACATTGCGCCCCAGCCCGAGCCGGATCCTGCACTGGGTTCCCGGTTATTTCTTTCCGTGGAACCTGTCCTTCGCCCTTTTTTCCCTCGCCTATTGGTTCTGGATTCTGCCGCCCCTCGACACCATGCAGACACTCTCATGGGGATGGGCGCTCTACCTTTATGCAGTGAACATCATCGCCGTCTGCCTCTGGTACGGAGCCTTCGAGTTACGCCTTTACTGGCAGCGCGCCCAGGGCACACGCTTCAAATACAACGCGAAGTTTCCCGCCGAACATCCGAACGACGCCTTCTGGTTCCGCCACCAGGTCATCGACAGTGTTCTGCGGACCCTGCTCTTCGGCGTGACCGTCTGGACCGCCCTGCAGGTGCTGGTCTTCTGGGTCTTTGCTAATGGCTGGGTTCCCTGGCTCGGCTTCGCCGAACACCCGGTCTACCTGGCCCTCCTCGCGCTGCTCGTCCCGGTCATCCACGAGTTTCACTTCTTCTGCATTCATCGCCTGATCCACACGCCGTTCCTCTACAAATGGGTCCATTCGGTGCATCACAACTCGATCAACCCAAGCCCGTGGTCCTCGCTCGCCATGCATCCGGTCGAACACGCGCTCTATTTCAGCACAGCGCTCTGGCACCTCGTGATCCCCTCGAACCCTCTTCTCGCGCTGTACCAACTGCATTTTGCGGGGTTCGGCGCGATCCCCGGCCACGTGGGCTTCGACAAGATGGAGGTGACCGACGACATCGCCGTCGATAGCCACGCCTACGGCCATTACCTCCACCACAAGTATTTCGAGGTGAACTACGGCGACGGCCTAGTGCCCTTGGACAAGGTTTTCGGCACGTGGCACGACGGCTCGAAAGAAGCGGACGAACGGATGAAGGAACGCTTCCGCCGCAAAAAGGAACGCGCGGCCACGCGCAAGACCGCAGGAACCCAGAGACAATGACAATACGCCTTGCCATCATCGGCGCAGGAATAATGGGCGCCGATCACGCCCGGATCTTTGCCAACGACATTCCGGGCACCAGCCTTTCGGTGATCTGCGATGCCTCCGAGGCCCGCGCCCGGGAAATCGCCAAAGTGACCGGAGCGGCGGATATCGCGACCGATCCTCACGCCAGCATCAAGCGCCAGGATGTGGACGCCGTGCTGATTGCCAGCCCCGACGCCACCCACGCGGACCTGACGCTGGCCTGCATCGCCGCGGGCAAGCCCGTTCTCTGCGAGAAGCCGCTGGCCCCCACCACCGGCGAATGTCAGCGCATCATCGAGGCCGAGGTCGCGGCGGGCCGGCAGCTCGTACAGGTGGGCTACATGCGCCGCTTCGATCCCGCCTACACGGAAATGAAGGCCGCTCTGGATGGCGGAACGCTGGGCCGCGCGATTATGATGCACAACTTCCACCGCAACGTAGAGGTGCCGCCCTGGTTCACCGGCGCCATGGCGATCACCAACTCGGCGCCCCATGAATTCGATGCCGCCCGTTTCGTCCTTGGCGCCGACATCCGCAGCATCTCCGCCTCACAGCCGCGCAGGACCGACGATCTGGTCGCGCCGGTCGTCATGATCCTGCGGACCACCGATGACCAGCTTGTCACGATCGAGGTCAACAACAACGCCGCCTACGGTTACGACGTCCGGGGTGAACTGGTCGGCGAACGCGCCTCCGTCACCCTCGGCGCGCCGGTCTGGAGCCGGACCCACGCGAACTTTGGTGCGACCGAGACCTATGCCGCTGACTGGCGCCCCCGTTTCGCCGATGCCTACCGCTTGCAGAACCACGCGTTCGTCCGCTTCGTCGAAACCGGCCAGCCCTCTGCCGTTGCCGCGAACGCCTGGGACGGCATGCTCTCGACCCTGATCGCGGACAAAGGCTGTGAGGCGCTGGCAAGCGGCGCAACGGTGTCCATCGAGACGCCCGACGCTCCCGAACTCTACAAAACCGCCTGACAGGCCATCACATACGGACAGAATGGAATGCCCTGGATCGACGCCTGCTCCGCCGAAGACATAGACACCGAAGACGTGATCCGCTTCGATCACGGCGGGCGCACGTTCGCGATCTACCGCAACCATGAAGGCGCTTATTTCTGCACCGACGGGCTCTGCACACATGAAGACGTACATCTGGCCGACGGCCTTGTCGTCGAGAATACGATCGAGTGTCCGAAGCACGCCAGCATCTTCGACTTCACCACCGGCGAGGTCGAAACCCCGCCTGCCTGCGAAAACCTAGGCACCCATCCGACACGTTCGGAAAATGGCCGCGTGCTTGTTGAGCTGTAACCCGATGCTTCACCTCCCCCTATCGCTCCGTGTAAGCACGGATCAACCTCTCCCCGTCCGGCGCGATCCGGACAGGCGTTCAGTCTGAAAGGAACAATGAAATGAAAGTCGGTCTTCTTGGCGCTGGCCGCATCGGCCAGGTCCACGCAGTCAGCATCGCCGGACACCCGGAGAGTACACTCGCCGCAGTCTCGGACGTGCACGCTCCGGCAGCCGAAGCGCTTGCCGCGAAATTCGGCGCTGAAGTTCGGAGTTCAGACGAGATCATCGCGGATGACAGCATCGACGCCGTGCTCATCGCGACATCGACCGATACGCATTCCGGACTGATCGAAGCGGCAACGGCCGCAGGCAAGGCCGTGCTCTGTGAAAAACCCGTGGATCTCAGCCTTGAACGCGCCCGCGCCTGTCTTGCAGTCGCCCAGAAAAACGGCCAACCCGTGATGATCGGCTTCAACCGCCGGTTCGACCCCAGCTTCGCGGCGCTCAAATCCGCCTTCGACGCGGGCGAAATCGGCAAAGGCGAGCTTCTGGCCGTCACCTCATTCGACCCCGGCCCGCCGCCGATGGCCTATGTGAAGGTCTCGGGCGGCATCTTCCGCGACATGATGATCCACGACTTCGACATCTGCCAGTGGCTCATGGGCGGCACACCTGAAACCGTCACCGCCAAGGCCAGCTCGCTCGTCGATCCGGAGATCGGCAAGGCAGGCGATTTCGACACGGCCGTCGTCACCCTGACCTATTCCGACGGGCGTATCGCCACGATCCGCAACTCGCGCCGTGCCGCCTTCGGTTACGATCAGCGGATAGAGTATCTCGGCTCCGAAGGCATGCTCGAAGCGAAGAACATGCTGGAAAACCAGCTCGTGAAATCAACCGCAGCGGGCGTGACTGGCGCCAAGCCGATGCATTTCTTCCTCGAACGCTACATGCCCGCCTACGCCGCCGAATGGGACGCCTTCATGAAGGCTGTCGCCAGCGGCGCACGCATGCCCGTGACGCTGGAAGAAGGCGTCGCGGCGCTGGCAGTTGCCGAGGCGGCGACAGAATCCGCCAAAACCGGCAAGACCATTACCTTGTGACAGGGTTGAAAAAGCGCGTGTAAGCCCATGAAGGACCTCGATCTCATCACCATCGGCCGCTCCAGCGTCGATCTCTACGGCACCCAGGTCGGCGGCCGTCTTGAAGACATGGGCTCGTTCGAAAAGTACATCGGCGGCAGCCCCACCAACATCGCCTGCGGCACCGCAAGGCTGGGGCTGAAATCGGCGGTCATCACCGGGGTCGGCAACGAACACATGGGCCGCTTCATCGTTGAGCAGTTGCAGAGCGAGGGCGTGAATACGGACGGGGTCAAGACCGACCCCGACCGCCTGACCGCCCTCGTTCTTCTCGGCATCCGCGACCAGGAGCAGTTCCCGCTGATCTTCTACCGCGAGAACTGCGCCGACATGGGGTTGACCGTCGACGACATCGACCCCGCGTTCATTCACCGCGCCCGGGCCGTGGTCGCCACCGGCACGCACTTAAGCCACCCGCAGGTCGAGGCCGCCACGATCAAGGCCCTGGAGATCGCGCGCGCAGCCGGCATGCAGACGGCGCTCGACATCGACTACCGTCCTAACCTTTGGGGCGTGGCGGGGCACGGCGACGGCGAAAGCCGTTTCGTCGAAAGTGCGCGGGTCACGGCTAAACTGCAATCGACCCTGCATCTCTTCGACCTGATCGTCGGCACGGAGGAGGAATTCCACATCGCGGGCGGCACGACCGACACCGTCGCGGCGCTCCGCGCCGTGCGCGCTGTCTCGAAAGCCACGCTCGTCTGCAAGCGAGGCGCGATCGGCGCGGTTGCGTTCACCGGCGACATCGCCGACAGCCTCGACGAAGGCGAAGCCGGTCCCGGCTTTCCGATCGAGGTCTTCAACGTACTGGGCGCGGGCGACGGCTTCATGTCGGGCCTCTTGAAGGGATGGCTCGACGGCGAAGACTGGCCAACGGCGCTCAAATACGCCAACGCCTGTGGCGCATTCGCGGTCAGCCGCCACGGCTGCACGCCTGCCTACCCCTCATGGGAAGAACTCCAGTTCTTCTTCAAGCGCGGGATCAGGCGGCCGGACCTCAGGAACGATACCGAACTGGAACAGGTCCACTGGGCTACAAACCGCAAGGGCGACTGGCCGGTGATGCGCGTCTTCGCCTTCGATCACCGCGCACAACTCGAAGCGATCGACGGCGCAACGCCGGAAAGGATCGGTCATTTCAAGACTCTCTGCCTTGAGGCTGCACTTGCGGTCGCCGACGGTCAGCCCGGCCACGGAATTCTCTGCGACAGCCGCCTGGGCCGCCAGGCGCTCTACCGCGCTGCCGGAACCGGACTCTGGATCGGACGTCCCGTCGAATGGCCCGGATCGCGACCCCTGATGCTGGAACCCGAGATCGGCCCGGATTTCGGCGGCCTCGCCCAGTGGCCCCGAACCCAGGTTGTCAAATGCCTCTGCTTCGCGCACCCGGACGACGACGCGGAAACCTGGGCTGCACAGGAAGCGACCGTGCTGCGTCTCTTCCACGCTGCCCGGAGGAACGGGCTCGAATTCCTGCTCGAAGTGATCCCCTCCAAGGTAGGCCCCGTCGACGACGGCACGACAGCGCAGGTGATCCAGCGGTTCTACGATCTGGGCGTCTACCCCGACTGGTGGAAGCTGGAACCCTTCAGCACAGACACCGCCTGGGCAAACGCGGTCAACGCCATCGACCGGAACGACCCGCGGACTCGCGGCATCGTCGTCCTCGGCCTCGACGCGCCCGAGGACGAACTCGCCGCGTCCTTCGCGCTGGCCGCAAGACAGCCACTGGTTAGGGGCTTCGCGGTCGGCCGCACCATTTTCGCCGCCCCGGCCCGCGACTGGATGGCAGGCAGAATCGGCGACGCCGAAGCCGTCGCTCGCATGACAGACAATTACGCAAGGCTCTGCGGCATCTGGAACGAAGCGCGGGCCGGGTGACGCCACACCATTGACACCGGGAGCACCGGGGGCAGAAATGCGCCTGCCCTCGCGCTCTTGCCACGGAAAGGACGAACCATGCCCGATCTCCTGCTCAAACCCTTCGGAACCCATGGCAAGGTCCACCATGTCACGCCAGAGACCGCGGGCTGGCGCTATGTGGGCTTTTCCCTCTACCGGCTCCGCGCCGGAGAGACCGCGGCCGAGGCGACAGGCGGGAACGAGGTGATCCTTGTCATGGTCGAAGGCAAAGCCGCCTTCACCGGCGCCGGGCGGGACTGGGGCGTTCTGGGCGACCGGATGAGCGTCTTCGAGAAGACCCCACCCCACTCGCTCTATCTTCCGAATGGCACAGAGTGGCAGGCAACCGCCGAAACGGACTGCACCATCGCCGTCTGCGCCGCCCCCGGCAAAGGCGGACACGAGGCGCGCCGGATCGGCCCCGACGGCATCACCCTAACCGAACGCGGCAAGGGCACGAACACGCGGCTGATCAACAACATCGCCATGGAGAACGAGGATTTCTGCGACTCGCTTCTCGTGACGGAAGTCTTCACTCCTGCGGGGCACTGGTCCTCCTATCCCAGCCACCGACACGACGAGGACGACTTCCCGCGCATCACCTACCTGGAGGAGACCTATTACCACCGGTTGAACCCTGCCTCGGGCTTCGGGATCCAGCGCGTCTATACCGATGACGGGCGGCTGGACGAGACGATGGCGGTCTCGGACGGCGACGTGGTGCTGGTGCCGCGCGGGCATCACCCCTGCGGCGCGCCCTATGGCTTCGAGTTGTATTATCTGAACGTCATGGCCGGCCCGTTGCGGAAATGGCGTTTCGTTCCCGCGCCCGAGGTCGAATGGATCATGAAACGCGACGCCTGAGCCTGGCTATCAATGGAAAAACCGTGACAGCCAAGCGACTTGCAGCGCATAGTCGCGCAAATATCAAGAACAGGAACCACCGATGCCTCCCAAGTATTACGCGCCGAAAGGCGGCCATCCGGGACAGGATCAGTTGCTGACGGACCGCGCGGTATTCACCGAGGCCTACGCGGTGATCCCCCGGGGAACGATGCGGGATATCGTAACCAGTTTCCTGCCGCACTGGTCCGAAACCCGCGCCTGGATTCTCGCGCGGCCACTTGGCGGTTTCGCCGAGACCTTTTCGCAATACATCGTCGAAGTCTCGCCGGGCGGCGGCTCGGACAGACCCGACACCGATCCGGCCGCGCAGTCGGTGATCTTCGTGGTCGAGGGCGAGGCCGCGCTTACGTTTTCGGGCGTCACGCACCGGATGGAACCCGGCGGATATGCCTATCTTCCGGCCGGGCTGGACTGGAGCCTCAAGAATACGGGTGCTGAGGCGGTTCGCTTCCATTGGGTCCGCAAGGCTTATCAGGCTGTCGATGGAATCGACGCGCCGGAGCCATTCGTCACGAACGAGACCGAAATCGCGCCGAACCCGATGCCGGGAACCGATGGCAGGTGGGCAACGACGCGCTTCGTGGACCCAGAGGACCTGCGTCACGACATGCATGTCAATATCGTCACCTTCGAGCCCGGCGGCGTGATCCCCTTCATGGAAACCCATGTCATGGAGCACGGGCTATACGTGCTGGAGGGAAAGGCGGTCTACCGGCTGAACCGGGATTGGGTGGAGGTCGAGGCGGGTGATTTCATGTGGCTGCGCGCCTTCTGCCCGCAGGCCTGCTATGCCGGCGGGCCTGGGCGGTTCCGCTATCTTCTCTACAAGGACGTCAACCGCCACGCTCCGCTGCAATCCCCGCTTCGGATCGGCTGATCCCGACGGCTGACAGCATCGGGGCAATCGCCCGTACGGCCAGCCAACAGGAACGCGCCCGGCATCGGAATATCGCGCCTGTCACGAGGCCAGTCGCTCGCGCCCGTGACCTGTGTCCTCGGTCGTTTTGAAGAAATCGACCAGCATCTCAAGGCCCTGGATCTTGTCGCGCAGATTCCTGGAGCGCGCCGTGCCTTCTTCGGCCATCGATGCATTCTGCTGGGTCAAACGGTCAAGATCGCCGATCACGGTGGAAACCTCCGATATGCCGCTGGACTGTTCGCGGCTGGATTCCGCGATCTTCGCCGAGAATTCCGCGACCTGGGAAATCGAGCGGTGGATTTCGCGAAGCGCCTCGCCCGTCTGCGTGACCAGCCGGACCCCTTCCTCGACGCCCCGGCCGCTTTCCTCGATCAATCGGCCGATCCCCGATGCCGCTTCGTTCGCCCGCTGCGCCAGGGCGCGCACCTCCTGGGCGACAACGGCGAAGCCCTTGCCCGCCTCGCCGGCGCGCGCAGCTTCGACACCCGCATTCAGCGCAAGGAGATTGGTCTGGAATGAAATCTCGTCGATCACGGTGATGAATTCGCTGACTTTCCGCGCGTTCTCGTCGATCTTCTCGACCGCGGCGATCGCCTGAAGAACCACCTTTTCCCCGGCGCTTGCATGGCGGGACGCGTCGCCGACGCGTTCCACGGTCGCCGAACAATCCGCTTCGGTCGATTTCACCATCGAGGACATGCTGGTAATCGCCGCGTTCGTCTCCTCAAGCGAGGCCGCCTGAGAGGTCGACCTCTGGGACAACCTGTCCGAGCTTTCGGCCTGGTGCCCCACTTCGGAAGCAAGATCCCGGCTCACCTCGGACAGGGCGGCGCCGATCCGGATCAGCTCATCAAGGGTGGAATTCACGCTCTCCTGCATATCTCCAAACGCACCCTTGAATTTGCCGGACATTTTCCGGCGAAGATCACCCCGCGCAACGGCCGACATGACCGCGATCGTGGCGCCGATACCCTCGCTGACGGAATCGAGCATTTCGTTCAGGGTAAGGCCCAACTGGTCAAGATCCGCCTCCCCGGTCACGGTCTCGATCCGCTGATCGAACCGCCCGTCTCTTGCGGCATCGACGACGCGTGAGAAGTCTTTCCTGAACGAATCCGCCGCCTTGCTCCAGGCCTCTGCATCCTGGCGATGCTGATCGGCTGCCATCCGCGCGCGTTCGGCCTCCGACTGGGCGCGCTCGGCTTCAATCTGCTTCGCCTGCGCCGCCTCCCGCTCTTTCACGACGCTTCTTTCAAGCTCTTTCTGCCGAATGAACGCTTGGCGAAGGTCCTCCAGTTTCTCGCGAAGAAGCCCGATTTCGTCCGTCGTTCCCCAATCGGGTGCCGAAACCTCGAGATCCCCCGATGTGATCCGATCCATCGACTCGGCGATGATCTTCATCCGGTGACCCAGCGACCGGTCCAGCCAGCGCTGAAGGAAGAAGATCAGCGCAAGAAACGAAATCGCCGCAACGGCGGCCAGTTGAACCGCCATGCGGCTCATGCCCTCCTGCCTGGCAAGACCGGCAGCCATGCTGGCCCGGATCGCGGTTTCCGCCTGATTCGCAAACTCGACGAACCGGTCGTATTCGGCGTCGAATGCCGCATCCGCCTCGGCGAACGTCCGGGACAGATCGAGAGCCCGGTCATATCGTTGAACCGCGAGACCCCGAAGACGTTCAAGATCGGGGAGAATGGCTCGCAGATCGCCCGCAAGTTCCGGCGCCCGGACGGCCGCTTGCCCCAGGCGCTCTGCCGCCGCGTCGAAGGAACCGGTCGCTTCGCCGAAATCCTCGCCCAGATCGCCCCCGAGAATCTCGGCGACCAGAAGATGGCCGTGGGCCAGAAGATACCGCGCATCGCCGGTCAGCCGTTGAAGGTCGTGCGAAACCGAGCCCTCGGTCGCCGTGGCAATCCGATCCGTCAGGTCGTCGTAAAGCGCATCGAACTCGGCGTCGGCATCCGTACCGACACCCGTACGCCCGCTCAGAAGCCTGTACCGGTCTTCCGCTGACAGCGCGAAGGCTTCAAGGCTGCGCAGGACTTCCCGCATATTCCCGCGAACCAGCGGGTCTTCGGAAGGATGGATGACACCATCCGCCGTCTCCCCGCCATCGACGATCGCCTTCGCAAAGAATTGCGCGCGCTCCAGCCCGCCGATGACCTCGGACATGTTCCGGGTCGTATCGCCCGCCATGATCTCTTCCATCACCAGATGGGCATCCCCAGCGAAGATCTTGATCTCCATCGCCGCATCCAAAAGAGGCGCAAGCCGTGCGCCAACTTCCTCTCCGCTTCGGGTAATTCCGAACATCGACCAGAGAATGACCGCTCCGGCGGCGATTGCGAGACCGCCGATGGAGAGAAATGCGACAAGGATGCGCTGGCTGGCGCTGAGAGAACTGAACATTCGACACATCCCAAATTTGGTTCTGAATGGCCGCAATTGTTCACAGAGAGCTTAGGAAACTCCTAAGACACGCGCAGTGTTTCCACTGCAGTCCGAAAAATCTTCAAGAACCTCACGGATCAACAGCCCCCATCGCCGCCGACAGCTCGCGCGCCGCGCCGGCAACCGAAGTACCGAAGCGCTGGATTCTTTCGCCCGTAACGCGGCTGGTCGGTCCGGAGATGGACAGCCCCGCGATCGCTTCGCCGTGCATGTCGATCACCGCAGCAGCCACGCAGCGCATGCCCAGTGTCTTTTCCTCGTCGTCGATCGAATACCCGCGCGACCGGATCGCCTCCATCTCGCTCAGAAGCGCTCCGCGCTCGCAGATCGTGTGTTCGGTAAAACGCTGAAGATGCGCCCGCGCCAGAAACCGGTTCAGCGCCGCCTCGTCCATACGCGCCAAAAGCGCCTTGCCGATCCCCGAGGCATGCAGGGGCGACAGGGTGCCAGGCGGAAAAAAGGCGCGGATACTCTCGTGGGTTTCGACCTGACTGACGAACAGAACCTCCGTTCCCCTACCGATGCCAAGGTTGGCAGTTTCGCCGGTCTCCTCCATCAGCCGCCGCAAAATCGGGCGCGCACGTTCGACAAGACTTGTGCGACGGAGATACCGGGCACCGATGACAAAGGCCCGGGCGCCGATCTGCCAAAGCTGCTCGGCGCCATCGAACTCCACCAACCCCCGGCTCTCCAGCGTCACCAGAATGCGGTAGACGGTCGCCGGAGACTGATCCAGCGCGCCCGAGATCTCGGACAGCGTCGCGCCTTCGATCGTCGACAGATGCTCGAACACCTCCATAGCGCGATCCAATGACTTGATCGTGTTCTGCTCCGTCTTGTCGTGCCAGTCCCGCGGCCGCCCGCGTCCGCGGCGGGGGGATGAGTCAGGAAATCCGTCCATAGTTTTCTCGTTTCGAAAATTAATTTCATATTATGAAAAATTTAACCTACTGACAAGTATAGTATTTTCACAAGAAAATAATTTTGAAAAAATATTTCAAAAAAATTTCCTCCCCGTGGATCTCTCGCTACAAGGCCTCAACGAGCGAGGAGGACGCGCCATGAGTTTCCAGAACCCGGTCTTTATCCCCGGCCCCACCAACATCCCCGAGCGGCTGCGCAAAGCCTGCGACATGCCGACGATCGATCATCGATCGCCGCTCTTCGCGGAAATCCTGCATCCGGCCCGTGACGGCGTGCGCAAGGTTCTGAAATCCGCGAACGCGGAGGTCTTCATCTTCCCCGCGACCGGAACCGGTGGCTGGGAAACCGCGATCTCTAACACGTTGTCGCCCGGCGACACCGTTCTGGCCGCTCGGAACGGCATGTTCAGCCATAAGTGGATCGACATGTGCCAGCGCTTCGGTCTCGACGTGCGGTTCATCGAGGTTCCCTGGGGCCAGGGCATCCCCGTCGCGCGTTTCGAGGAAATCCTGTCCGCCGACACAAGCCACAAGATCAAGGCCGTTCTCGCCACCCACAACGAAACGGCCACAGGCGTGAAGTCCGATATTGCCGGGGTTCGCCGCGCGATGGACGCCGCCGGACATCCCGCGTTGCTCTTCGTCGATGGCGTCAGCTCGATCGGTTCGATGGACTTCCGGTTCGACGACTGGGGCGTCGATGTTGCCGTCACCGGCTCGCAGAAAGGTTTCATGCTGCATGCCGGTCTCGCCATCGTCGGCTTCAGCCCGCGCGCCGTTGCCGCATATGACACGGCCCGCCTGCCGCGCACCTTCTTCGACATCCGCGACATGACCAAGGGTTACGCGGCCAATGCGTATCCCTACACTCCCGCCGTCGGCCTGATGAACGGGCTGAACGAATCCTGCGGCATGCTGCTCAAGGAAGGTCTCGAGAACGTCTTCGCCCGCCACACCCGGATCGCAAGCGGAGTCCGCGCCGCCGTGGCGGCCTGGGACATGGAACTTTGCGCGGCGTCTCCGGACCTCTACTCGGACACGGTCAGCGCGATCCGCACGCCCGAAGGGTTCAACGCCTCCGATATCGTCGCCCACGCGGCGAAAGCCTATGGCGTCGCCTTCGGAACGGGTCTCGGCGAAGTCGCGGGCAAAGTCTTCCGGATCGGCCACCTGGGAAGCCTGACGGATGTCATGGCGCTTTCGGGCATCGCGACGGCCGAGATGGTCATGGTCGACCTGGGTCTGCCCGTCCGCCTCGGCTCGGGCGTCGCTGCCGCGCAGGAGGTTTACCGGGCCAGACCCGCCATCGCAAAGAAAGAGGCCGCGTGATGAAGGACATGAACGAGATGATCATTCCCACCTACGAGGACATGCTGGCCGCGCATGAGCGGATCAAGCCGCATATCCGCCGCACGCCGATCCTGACATCGGACTACCTGAACGAACTTTCCGGGGCCGAGCTGTTCTTCAAATGCGAGAACCTGCAGGAACCGGGCGCGTTCAAGGTGCGCGGCGCCTCGAACGCGGTCTTCGGCCTTGACGATGCACAGGCCGAAAAGGGCGTCTGCACGCATTCCAGCGGCAACCACGCGCTTTGCCTGTCTTACGCCGCGGGCCGCCGCGGCATCCCGTGCAACGTGGTCATGCCCCGCACCGCGCCGCAGGCCAAGAAGGACGCGGTCCGCCGCTATGGCGGCACGATCACCGAGTGCGAACCTTCGACCTCCTCGCGTGAGGCCGTCTTCGCCCAGGTTCAGGCGCGCACCGGGGGCAACTTCGTTCACCCCTACAACGATCCCCGCGTCATCGCCGGCCAAGGCACCTGCTCGAAAGAGATGATGGAGCAGACCGACGGCCTCGACATGGTCGTGGCCCCCATCGGCGGCGGCGGCATGATCTCGGGAACCTGCCTGACGCTCTCGACGCTGGCGCCCGAGGTGCAGATCATCGCCGCCGAGCCGGAACAGGCCGACGATGCCTATCGCAGCTTCAAGGCCGGTCACATAATCGCCGATGACGCGCCCGAGACCATTGCGGACGGGCTCAAGGTGCCGCTCAAGGACCTGACCTGGCATTTCGTCTCGAACCACCTCAGCGACATCATGACGGCCAGCGAGCAGGAGATCATCGACGCGATGAAGATTACGTGGAAATATCTGCGCGTCGTGATGGAGCCGTCCTGCGCGGTGCCGCTGGCGATCATTCTGAAAAACAAGGACCGGTTCGCGGGCAAGCGGGTCGGCGTCGTCATCACCGGGGGCAATGTCGATCTCGACACCCTGCCCTGGTTCAAAGGCTGAGGAGAGAGACCATGAAAGACATGAACGCACTCGACGAATACGAAGTGGGCTACGACATCCCGGCCAAGCCCGGCATGGACGAGGCCGATATCCAGACGCCATGCCTCGTTCTCGATCTCGACGCGCTGGAGCGCAACATCCGGAAGATGGGCGATTATGCCAAGGCGCATGGCATGCGTCACCGCGTGCACGGCAAGATGCACAAATCGGTGGACGTGGCGAAACTTCAGGTGGAGATGGGCGGCGCCTGCGGCGTCTGCTGTCAGAAAGTGTCGGAGGCCGAGGTCTTCGCCCGCGGCGGCATCAAGGACGTCCTCGTCTCGAACCAGGTGCGCGATCCCGCCAAGATCGACCGGCTGGCGCGCATGCCCAAACTTGGCGCGCGCACCATCTGCTGCGTCGACGACCTGGCGAACGTTGCCGATCTGTCGGCGGCGGCGGTGAAGCATGGCACCCAGATCGAATGTCTTGTCGAGATCGACTGCGGCGCAGGACGCTGCGGCGTGACCACGACGCCGGAAGTCGTGGAGATCGCCAAGGCCATCGACGCCGCGCCGGGTCTGAAATTCGCCGGCATCCAGGCCTATCAGGGCGCCATGCAGCACCTCGACTCCTATGACGAGCGCAAAGCCAAGATCGAGATCGCCGTGGCGATGGTGAAGGACGCCGTCGACACGCTGAATGCCGAGGGGCTGGAGTGCGACATCGTCGGCGGTGGCGGCACCGGGTCGTATTATTTCGAGTCGACCTCGGGCGTATACAACGAGCTTCAGTGCGGCTCCTATGCCTTCATGGACGCCGATTACGGGCGCATCCTCGACAAGGACGGCAACCGCATCGACCAGGGCGAATGGGAAAACGCGCTGTTCATCCTGACGAGCGTGATGAGTCACGCCAAGGCCGACAAGGCCATCGTGGACGCGGGCCTGAAGGCGCAATCGGTGGACTCGGGCCTTCCCGTGATCTTCGGACGCGACGACGTGAAATACGTCAAATGCTCGGACGAGCATGGCGTCGTGATGGACGAAGGCGGCGTACTGAAGGTGAACGACAAGCTGAAACTTGTCCCCGGCCACTGCGACCCGACCTGCAACGTCCACGACTGGTACGTGGGCCTGCGCGACGGCAAGGTCGAGACCGTCTGGCCCGTGTCGGCACGCGGCAAGGCCTACTGAGTTTCGCCGCCTTTGGCGGCGACCGACCGGGGGGCCTTGCCCCCCGGCCCCCCAAAGTATTTCTGCCAAGAGGAAAGCCCATGTGGATCGTCCCCGAGCGCGAGATCGCGGGTCTTATGACCCGCGAGGCGGCATTCGATGCCGTCGAGAAGGTCTTTGCCGCCATGGCGTCGAAGGATGCCTACAACTTCCCCGTCGTGCGTGAGGCCATCGGCCATGAAGATGCGCTTTACGGCTTCAAGGGCGGGTTCGACCGGGCGGGGCTGACGCTTGGCCTGAAGGCAGGTGGCTACTGGCCGCACAATCTCGAGACGAAGGGGATTATCAATCACCAGTCGACGGTGTTCCTGTTCGACCCGGAAACGGGTCGGGCAAAAGCAATGGTGGGCGGCAACCTGCTGACCGCGCTTCGGACCGCGGCCGCCTCATCGGTCTCTATCGCCCACCTGGCGCGGAAGGATGCGAAGGTGATCGGCATGGTCGGCGCCGGCCACCAGGCCACGTTCCAGTTGCGCGCGGCGCTGGAGCAGCGGGATTTCGAGAAGGTCATCGGCTGGAACTATCACCCCGACATGCTGCCCAATATCGAGAAGATCGCCACCGAAGCGGGGCTGCCGTTCGAAGCGGTGCCGCTGGAAGGGATGCGGGACGCGGATGTCATCATCTCGATCACCTCCTCCTTTGCGCCCTCACTTATGGCCGATCACGTGTCGCCGGGGACGCACCTGGCCTGCATGGGCACCGACACCAAGGGCAAGCAGGAGGTCGAGGCGGCGCTTCTGGCGCGTGCGACCGTCTTCGCCGACGAAATCGCGCAGTCCGTGTCGATCGGCGAGGCGCAGCACGCCATTGCCGCGGGCCTGATCGCAGAACGCGACATCGTCGAGATCGGCGCGGTCATCAATGGCGCACATCCGGGGCGGAGAAGCGCCGACGAGATCACTCTGTTCGACGGCACGGGCGTCGGCCTTCAGGACCTGGCTGTGGCCGCATCCGTGGTGGATCTGGCCATCGCGAAGGGCCTCGCGATCGAGGTGGATTTCTAGAACGGGATCGTCCCCGTCGGCCCACGGTCCAGCCGCGAGATATGGGGGGCCGGCCCTTCGGGAAAGATATGCCGCACAAGCGGGTCGTGGCCCGGCACGATCAGCTCCGGCCGCGAGGCGAGCCGCTTCAGCGTGGAAAAACCGCGCAGCATGTCCTCGAGATCGACCACGATCGGGAACGGCTTTTGCAGCCACAGGTTCTCGTAGAAATGCGTGGCGTCCGACGCCAGCACCAGCCAGCCCGCCGAGGTGCGCACGCGCACCGCCTGCAGCCCGCGGGAATGGCCCCCAAGGCAGTGAACGGTGACGCCATCCGCGATCTCGCCGTCACCCTCATGAAAGACAACCCGGCCCGAATAGACCCGCCTTACCGCTTCGCAGACGTGATCTGCCGTGAACGGCATCCGAAGCGTGTCGTGGCACATGCAGGGACCGGTAGCATAGGCCATCTCGGCGGCCTGCAGGTGCAGCGTTGCGTTCGGGAAAAGGTGCAACCCGCCCGCGTGATCATAGTGCAGATGCGTGACGATGACCTCGTCGATGTCCTCTGGCGTCACGCCGAAAGGGGCCAAGGCCGCGCCGGGATCAAGCCGTATGGGCCGGTCACGGCGCGCGCCTTCTTCGGTGTCGTATCCCGTATCGACGAGGATCAGCCGGTCGCCCTGCCGCAAAAGCCACATGAAATAGTCCATCGGATGCGGCTGGTCGTGATTGTCATCGAAAACGAAGCTGTCACCGCGGATGCGGGAATTGCGGTCCGCGTACTTGATCGCGAAAACGTCCCAGTCGCTCACGTCTCTGTCCTCTCTCGTCGCCTTGGTTCTCGCAGGAGATACCGCAATTCGCCTCAGTCGGTGCAGATTTCATCAGATGCTTCCATTGATGTCGACATTAATGTATGCATTAATTGGCGCAACAAAAAAGACATCAGGAGTCTCCCGTGACCAAAACCTTCGACATCGCCGTCTTTCCCGGAGACGGAATCGGACCGGAAATCATGACGCCGACACTGGAGATCCTGTCGGGCCTTTCGAACACTGCAGAAACCTACCGGCTGGCCTGCACCGAGCTGCCAGCGGGCGCCAAAACCTACCAGGAAACCGGCAATGCCCTGCCCGCCTCCTCGCTGGAGCGCGCGCGCTCCGCCGATGCCATCCTGCTGGCGGCCATGGGCCTTCCAAGCGTGCGATATGCTGATGGCACCGAGATATCCCCCCAGATCGACCTCAGGTTCGAACTGGACCTCTTTGCCGGGGTCCGACCCGTGTCCATCAGGCCCGGCCAGCCAACTCCGCTTGCTCTCTCCGGCGGGCAACGGGTGGATTTCGTCCTGATCCGGGAAAGCACGGAGGGGTTGTTTCACACCCGCGCCAAGGGCGAAGTGACCGAGACCGAAGCCTATGAGACGCTGAAGATCACGCGGGCAACCTCGGAAAAGCTGTTCCGTTTCGCCTTCGATCTCGCCGAGCAGCGCAAGGCGGCAGGCATCGGGCCGGGCCGCGTCACCTGTGTCGACAAGGCAAACATCTTCCGCGCATTCGCCTTCTTCCGAAAGATCTTCGACGAGGAGGCGGCGCGCCACCCCGGCATCCGGGCGGACCATGCCTATGTGGACGCCACCGCGCTCTGGATGGTCGAGAAACCCTGGGTCTTCGACGTCATGGTGACCGAAAACATGTTCGGCGATATTCTGTCGGACCTCGGCGCAGGGCTGATGGGCGGCCTCGGGATGGCGCCTTCGGCGGATATCGGCGAAAACCACGCGGTATTCCAGCCCTGCCACGGATCGGCGCCCGACATCGCGGGACAGGGCGTGGCCAATCCGATGGCGATGATCCTCTCGGGCGCCATGATGCTCGACTGGCTGGGCCACAAGCACGATCTGCCCGAGATGATCCACGACGGCCGAAGGCTGACCGACGCGGTCGATTCAGTGATCTCGGGGGCCCGCACCCTGACCCGCGACCTGGGCGGCACCTCCTCCACCGGGGAAGCGGCGCATGCTGTCGCGGCGGCACTCGGGTCCCGGGCATGACAACCACGATCAAGGTCGCCGGCGTCGGCGCCGGCTATTTCAGCCGGTTCCACTACGGCAGCTGGGCTCGGATCGACCGTGTCCGCGTCGTCGGCGTGCCCGACCCCGACCTGCCCCGCGCTCTGGCGACGGGGCATCCGGCCTTCGGCGATCTCGTGTCCATGGTCGAAGCCACGCGGCCCGATCTTCTGGACATCATCGTGCCGCCCGCGGCCCAGGCCAGGGCAATCCGAACCGCGCTGGCGCTCGGGGTGCGGACCTTCATCTGCCAGAAGCCCTTCTGCATGGACCTCGCCGAAGCCCGCGCCATCACCGCCGAAGTCAACGCGCTTGGCGCCCGACTGATCATCCACGAGAACTTCCGCTTCCAGCCCTGGTACCGCGCCATGCACCGCGAAATCGAGGATGGCACGATCGGTCATGTGCTGCAGGCCACCTTCCGCCTGCGCCCCGGCGATGGCCAGGGTCCGGACGCCTATCTCGACCGCCAGCCCTATTTCCAGAAGATGGAGCGCTTTCTGGTGCATGAGACGGGCGTTCACTTTGTCGACATCTTCCGCTTCCTCCTCGGCGATCCGGTGGCGGTCTATGCTGATCTCCGCCGGATCAACCCGGTCATCGCGGGCGAGGATGCGGGATATGTCCTCTTCGACCATGCGAACGGCGCCCGGGCACTGTTCGACGGCAACCGGCACCTCGACCACCGTGCCGACAACCTGCGCCGCACCATGGGCGAGGCTCTGATCGAAGGCACGACGGGCTCCCTGACACTGACCGGTGACGGCGCGGTGCATCGGCGCCGTTTCGGCACCGGCGAAAGCCACCTGGTTCTACCTCCCGACCGCTGGGACGGGTTTGGCGGAGACTGCGTCCATGCGCTGCAGACCCATGTTATCGGGGGGCTCTTGGACCGCGAACCGTTGGAAAACATGGCGTCCGACTACCTCAAGGTCGTCGCCATCGAAGAGGCGATTTACCGATCGGCCGCGGAGGGCCGCAAGATCGCACTGGAGACCGCAGCATGACGACCACGACCACCAACACCCAACGCGCCGCAGACGAAATGCGCCGGCTGATCTTCAGCGGCGACCTCGCCGCGGGCTCCGACCACCTGGAAACGGAACTGGCCGAGCGCTTCGGCATGTCGCGCACACCTGTACGCGAAGCGGCACTGATCCTCGAGGCACAGGGGCTGGTCTCGGTCCGCCCACGCCGGGGTGTGCGCATCCTGCCGGTCTCGCCCGACGACATGGCCGAGATCTACGACGTGCTGACCGAGCTTGAAAGCCACGCGGCCGGCCGCGCGGCGGCGGCTGGCCATTCCGAGGCAGAGCTATCGGGAATGGCGCGCGCGATCGACGACATGGACGCGGCCGTCGCCGCACAGAACCGCGAGGCATGGGCCGAGGCCGACGACCGTTTCCATTCCGAACTGGTACGCCTCGGCCGGAACCGCCGGATCGAGACCATCGTGGCCATGATGTCAGATCAGGTGCGCCGCGCGCGCTCCCTGACCCTCTACCTGCGCCCCCTGCCCCAGGGCTCGAACGACGATCACCGCGCCGTGCTCGAGGCCATCCGGAAGGGCTCGGCTTACACGGCCCAAAGCATTCACCGCGCGCACCGGGAGAGGGCGAAGGAGATGCTGATCAGCCTCCTGCGCAGCCACCGGCTGAACCAGGTCTAGTTGATCATCGTGGTCGGCAGGTAAAGGGCGATCTGCGGGAAGGCGATCAGGATCGCCAGCGTCACGATCATCATCAGCCAGAACGGCACCACGCCCCGGAAGATATCTGCCAGAGGCACCTTGGGCGCGACGGATTTCACGATGAACACGTTCAGCCCGACAGGCGGCGAGATCAGCCCCATCTCCAGCGCCAGCACGACCAACACCCCGAACCAGATCGGGTCGATGCCCATCTCCAGAATGATCGGGAAGAAGATCGGCAGCGTCAGCACCAGCATGGCGAAGCCTTCGAGGAAGCAGCCCAGCACGATGTAGATCACGAGGATCATCACCAGAACACCGGTCGGCGACAACTCCAGCGCATTTATGAAATCGCCCACAACCGACGGGATATGGCTCAGCGCCATAAAAGGGTTGATCATGTGGGCAGCGATCAGGATCAGCATCACCGTCGCGGTGGTGACGACCGAATCCTTCGCCGAAATCCAAAGCGCCCGCAGCGACAGCGTCCGCATCACCAGCCCGATCAGGATCACCGCCGCCGCGCCCACTGCCGCCGCCTCGACGGGCGAGAACAGGCCGCCGTAGATGCCCCCGATGGTCAGGACGATGATACCCACGATGGGCCCCGCCCCTGCCAGTGCCGCAAGCTTCTGTGATACCGACGTCTTGGGCCCGGCCGGCCCGTATTCCGGCCGAAACCAGCAAAGTACGGTCACCGCAAGAACGAACAGGGACAACAGCAGGATGCCCGGGAAGACCCCGGCAAGGAATAGGCGCCCGATCGACTGCTCGGTCAGGATCGCGTAGATCACGAACCCCGTCGATGGCGGGATCAGGATGCCCAGCGTGCCTCCGGCGGCCACGACCCCGGTCGAAAGGCGGGAGTCGTAATTGAACCGGTCCATCTGCGCCAAAGCAACCTTGCCCATGGTCAGCGCCGAGGCGACGGAGGATCCCGACAGGGCGGCAAAGCCCCCGCATCCGATGACGGTGGCCGACGCCAACCCGCCCTTCAGCGAGCCGATGACGGCATAAGCCGCGTCATAAAGCTGACGGCTCATCCCGGTCGCCGACGCTACGTTACCCATGAGGATGAACAAGGGGATCACGACCAGTTCGGGCGAAGACGCCAGGGTGAAGGACTCGGACGCCAGCAGGCTGATCGCGGCATTCGTGCCGTTCAGCGCCGCAATTCCGAAGAACCCGACCACGAACATGGCGAAGGCGACGGGAATCCGCAGCACGAGCAGGAAGAAAAGCGCGGCAATGCCGATTAGACCGATGGCTGTTCCGGACATGATCAGGCAGGTTCCTTCCGGATATCGCGCCCCGACACCGCCAGTTCCAGCGCGCGCAGCAGCATGCCCAGCGCCGTCATGACCGCCAGCGCGACAAGCGCCCAGCGGAACCAGTCGATCGGCAGGCCGAGAAGATTGGTCTTGGAACTGATCCCGAACCGCATATTCAGCATGACCACGCTGGAAACGGCCCAGGCGAGACCGAAGAAGATGATCGCTCCAACGAGCGCCGACACGATATCGATCAGCCGGTTCAGAGCCGCCGGGTAATACCGCTCGAAGATGTCCACGGCAATGTGCCCGCCGTTGCGGTCACACAGCGCCATGGCTCCGAAGACAAGGATGACCATCGTCATCGTGATCAGGTCCTGGCTGCCGTAAAGCGGCTTGCCCATGGCCCGGCCGATCACGTCGACCAGAATGACGACGACCTCGACCAAGAGGCCGAGGGCACCGATAGTCGTGGACAGGCCAATCAGCCTGTCCGCCCATTTTCGCATGAAAAGCAATGCGTTACTTCTGCATCGCCGCCAGCGCGGCCTCACCGCCGACAGAGGCGACATAAGACTCGGTCACAGGCATGACCAGCGCCGCAAAGGCCGCGGCCTCTTCTGCAGTCAGATCGACGAAGGTGTTCTTCGCGTCCCCGCGCGCGCGGGCAACCCCAGCCTCGCCCGTGGCGTTCCATGCCGTTTCGGCGCTCGTCGAGACGCCGCGACCGATCGCACCGTCCACAACGGCCTTGGCCTCGGCGGACAGCGCCCCGTAGGAGCCCTGGCCCATCACAGCGAAGAAGGCCAGGCGACCCAGCGGCGCACCGATGGTGAAGCTGTTGGCAACTTCGTCCAGTTTGAAATCGTCCAGCGTCGACGAACCGGTGAACACACCGTCGATCAGGCCGGTTTCAAGCGCGTTGTAGACCTGGTTGATCGGCATCTGCACGGGCGTCGCGCCCAGCGCGGTCGCCACTTCTGCCGCCGTCGCACCAGCCACGCGGATCTTCAGGCCCTGAAGATCGGCCGGAGTGCGGATGACCTTGTCGCGCATGATCATGATGTTCGGCTCCGAGGTCCAGAGCGCCACCGGGACCGTTCCCGGGAACTCGCCCTTGATCTCGTCCATCGCATCCCAAAGCGCGTCGCAGCCGCATTTTCCGTCCGGCACCACGCCCGGCATTTCCACGATCATCGTCTTCTGGAACTGCGACGAGGTATAACCCGGCAGGCCCCAGGTCATGTCTGCAACACCCTGAACGGCGCGCACGTACTGCTCGACCGGGCCTGCGCCCAGTTCACCGCCGTGATACCCGCGCACCGTGACGCTGCCACCCGACGCCGCGGACATATCCGCGTTCAGTTTCTCGATCACGCTGGCGTTCACCGTGTGGAATGGCGGCGTGAAATTGGCGAATTTCAGCTCCTGCGCGCCCGCCACAGACGCAGCCACGGCCATGCCCGCAGCGAAGGCGATTGATGCAAGTTTCATTGGTTTCCTCCCGATTGTATCGCCAAAGTCCTGATCGACCTTTCGGCGATTTGACAGCAGTCTATTGAGCGAAACCGGCGGAGGCCATTCATTTTCCTCCGCCGGGACATAAGTTTTGACTATTCGGCGCTCTTCGTCCGCCAGCTGCCTTCGGCATAGCCCTCGCGGACTTCGCTGGCATAAGGCGTCGGCGAAACGCGCACCCGGATCTCGGCCTGACGATGCTTTTCGGCCGAGGTCTTCTCGGTCTCGTCGGACTCGCCCCAGCGCAGGGTCAGCACGTCGCCGACCTCGACGCTCTGATGGACGACGCCCAGCGACAGAAGACGCCGTTCGTTGTAGCTGTAGCCGTTGAACATGCTCATGCCGACCATCTTGTCGCCATGCATGACCATGTCTGCCGAAGACGAGGCGTAGTTCGGCTGCGGGAAGTCGATCCACTTGTAGGGGGTACCCTCTTCGAAGGCCGAGGCGATGACCTTCAGCACATCCTCCGGGTTCCACTCGAAGGTGACTTTCTTGCGGTTCGAAGCGCTGCCCTTCATCGCGGCAAGTGCCTCCTTGCCGATGAAGTCATCCTTCTTCCAGCCGATATAGAAGCCATAGCCAAGCTCGAACGGGTTGACGTAATAGTCCTCGATATTGTCCGAGATGAAGCTGCCGCCGATCGCGCCCGCGGCTTCGTACATGTCGGCACCCAGCCAGTCGCGATAGTCGGCCAGCATGCCGTCGCCGGTATAGATGCCCGGCAGCGGAGACGGGATCCAACCCGATTCCAGCGTGTTCGTTGAATAGGCCCGGCTCCCGCACTGGACGAGCCGGACACCGGCATCGCGCGCGGCCTGAAGAATGGTCGAGTGAATGTAGTCCTTGTCCTTGTAGGGACCCCAGACTTCCAGACCCGGCGCGCCGGACATGCCGTGACGAAGCGCCTGCACCTTCTTGGAACCGATATTGATCCAGTCGACATGGAAGAACGGAATATCCGGGATCGGGCCGCCGTTCATCTTCTCGAAGATTTTCGGAGCGTCGGGCCCCTGGATCTGGAACCGGTAATGCTCGCGCAGAACGCGCTCACCCTCGGGACGGCTCGGCGAGCGCGGGTCATAGCGCAGACGCACGTTCCACTTGCCCCAAGCGGCAGCGAACATCAGCCAGTTCGAGGTCGGCGCACGGCCCACGAGAATATACTTGTCCTCGCGCTCACGGAAGATGATGTGGTCGCCGATCACATGGCCGTTGGGCGTGACCGGAACGAAATGCTTGGCGCGGTTCAGATCGAAATTAGCAAAGCTGTTGATCCCGTGATGCGACAGGAACTCGGTCGCCTGGGGGCCCTCGACGATCAGCTCGTCCATGTGGTGCGACTGATCGAACAGAACCGCTGTATGCCGCCAGGCCTCCTGCTCGACGCGCCAGTTCTCGAATTCCGGCGTCACGACCGGGTAGACATACATCCCGATCTTCGAGTTGCGCAGCATCTCGACCGGGTTTCTGTGTTTCGCCATCACGTCTGTAAGGCTCGGCATTTCCTTCATCTCCTCCTGAGGTTCAATCCGTCTCGACAAGGGCGAGCCCGGGCAGACGGCCCGCGAAACTCGCCTTCTTCTTCATCACGTATTCAAGATTGCGCCGCGCCAGACGCGCGTGCTCGCGCGCCAGCCCCTCGGCCCGCGCGCCTTCCCGGCGAACGATCGCGTCCAGAATGGCGCGGTGCTGCGACTGGGCAAGCGTCAGCGAGGCCTGGAAGTCCGGGATCAGTTCCTGCTCCTTCAGGAACGCCGAAGGCGAGGCAAGCGGCAACCGGCTGGCGCGGGCGACCTCGCGGCGCACCGTCGCGCTGCCCGACAGTTCGGCCAACACCTCGTGAAACCGTGCGTTCAGCGAGACATACGCCTCGAAATCGATTCCGCCCGGCACCGACAAGGCGTCGTCGATCCGATCGAGGAGACTCCCGGCAAGCCGAACCCCCTCGGGCGACGCGCCCCGCTCGGCCGCGATCCGTGCAGCCGTTCCCTCGATCACGCCGCGGAACTCGATGGCATCCTCGATATCCTCGATGCTGAACCGCGCGACCCGGCATCCGCCGGTCTCGATCCGCTCGAGCAGGCCCTCGCCCACGAGATGGTCCATCGCCTGCCGAAGCGGCGTGCGGGAGATGCCCAAACGCTCCGACAGGGCCACTTCCGGAAGGCGTTTGCTGGTCTCGAACTCGCCGCTCAGGACAAGCGAGCGAAGACCCATCAGGGCCTTGTCGAACTTCGACAAGTTTCGCGACGTCGCCATGCAACCTCCCGTTTGATGCGATTCTTTATGGCACCAAGATTGTCGCAGGATCTATTCTGTATACAATTTTAAGTCAAATGGAGATATATTCGACAAAAATGATCGATATTGCATACATTTCCGAGATGGTACGTCCAACTCCCCGGTTGCCCGCATCGCCCTGAACGTTCAAAAAGGCGTCCAGAAGAAACGGGCGGACAGATGACCGGCACGACACTCTCAGACCTGGACGAACTGGCGCGGATCGTTGCGGATCGCGGGCGGGAAGGACGAACGATCACGGCAATCGCCGGGGCGCCGGGCTCCGGCAAATCGACGGTCTCCGACATGCTGGCCGAACGGCTGAACGCGTTTGACCCCGGTAGCGCCGCCGTCTTTCCCATGGACGGTTATCACTACGATGATGCCATTCTCCATGCGCGCGGTCACCGCCCGCGGAAGGGTGCGCCCTTCACTTTCGACGTGGCCGGGTTCGGGCATATGCTGGCGCGGCTCCGCGCGAACACCGAGGACGAGATCGCGGTGCCGGTCTTCGACCGCGCGCTCGAGATCTCGCGGAACGCAGCCAGGATCATCCCCGGCACGGTGCGCCACCTGATCGCCGAGGGGAATTACCTGCTCCTGGACCGGGCCCCCTGGTCCGAACTCCGCAAGAACTATGACACCTCCGTCTTCCTGGACGTCCCGGAGGCAACGCTCGAAGCACGGCTTCTGGAACGGTGGAAGGATTTGGACGGCGAAGAATTACGCGCCAAGATGTATGACAACGACCTTCCGAACGCCTTGCTCGTGGCGCGCCAAAGCAGCGGTTGGGACTTTGTTCTGAAGAACGTCTGAGGCGGAGGCATGTGAATGGACGGGTCGGCACGAAAAAGGTGCCGCCGTGACCGCGCCGAGGAACATCGGCCGGAACCGCCCTGACGCTCGCTGGATAGGACGGTCCGGTCAAGTGTATCGAATGAAAAGCCGCGGCCGTCCGCGACATCTCCCGACGATTGAGACTCCCTTAACCCTGCGGGCAGTAAGTTAGGAGTGGGAGGACGGGGGAAAAACCGGCCGGGACAATTCGATTCGAATTTTCCTAATCGGCTGCAATTGGCCCCAGGTCGCGCAATCTCCGCCCGTCCGGGTCGAACGCAGGCCGCTCCAGAACCCGCGCCCGATGCGCCCGACCAAGGATCGCCACGTCAACCGCGTCACCAGGTCCGGCCACGCCGGCCTTGAGATAGGCGATCGCGAGAGACTTTCCGACGCTGTACCCATAGCCCCCCGACGACACCTGACCGGCCGGAGTTCCATCTGGCAGGAAAACCGGCTCGCCGCCTTGCGCGTCCGCATCGTTGGTCTCGATCTCAAGATAGGACATCACCTCGCGCGGAGCCCTGTCGCGGATCGCCAGCCAAGCCTCCTTGTTCAGGAACTCTTTGTCCTCCTTGATCAAGCCCGCCAGCCCGGATTCCTGCGGCCAGTATTCCGGACTGTAGTCCCGTCCCCACGACCCATAGCCTTTCTCGATCCGCAGGCTCATCAGCGCCCGGCTTCCGACAGGACCGGCCCCGACATCGCGCCCGGCCTCCAGCAGCGCCGAATAAAGCGCCACCTGATCCACCTCCGCGCAGTGCAGTTCCCACCCGAGATCTCCGGTAAAGGAGACCCGGATCGCCACGCAATCAACGCCCGCCACCGCGATCCGCCGCGACCTCATGAAGGGGAAACTCTCGTTCGACAGGTCCGCGTTCGTCAGCCGTCCGAGCAGTTCGCGCGACTTCGGACCCGCCACGTTGAAGCCCGCCACGCGCTCGGTCAGGCTCTCGAACACCGTCCCCTCCGGGCGAGGCACCGTGCGGAAGAACCGCTGGTGGAACCGCTCCGCCATGCCCGAGCCCACGATCCAGAATTCGTCCTCGGCCAGTCGCGTCACGGTGAAATCGCCTGCCACCCCACCCCGCTTGCCGATCAGCGGCGTCAAACAGGATCGCCCCACCGTTTGGGGCATCCGATTGGCAAATGTTGCATTTAGCCAAGTTTCGGCCCCAGAGCCGGCAACTCGGTACTTGGCGAAGTTGGAAATGTCTATGATCCCCGCCGCCTTGCGCAGCATCCGCGCCTCGCGCCCGACACTGTTCCACCAGGGCTGACGCCTGAATCCCGCGCTGTCAGGCGTCTCTCCGTCGAAATACAGGGGATGTTCCCAGCCATAGTTCAGGCCAAAGACCGCCCCCATCTCCCTTTGCATCTCATAAGCCGGACGCACCCGCACCGGACGGCCCGCCGCGCGTTCCTCGCCGGGGAAATGAATCTTGAAGCGATGCGCGTACTGATCTTCCACCCGCGCTTTGGTGAACGCCTTGCCGGCCCAGCGCCCGAACCGTGCCATGTCCCAGCCGAAGAGGTCCAGAGTCGGCTCGCCCTCCACCATCCATTCGGCGGCCAGCTTGCCCACGCCGCCCGACTGGCTGAACCCGGGGATCATCCCGCAGGCACAGAAATACCCCCGCATCTCCGGCACCGGCCCGAACAGAAGCGCCGAATCCGGCGACCAGATCATCGGGCCGTTGATCACACGCTTGATCCCCGCCTCGCCCACCACCGGCACCCGGTCGATGGCGCGCAGCATGTTCTCCTCGATGCGCTCCAGATCGTCGGGGAACAGCTCATGCCCGAACCCCTGTGGCGTACCATCCTCGGCCCAGAACCGCATATCGCGCTCATAAGCGCCAACGAGCAGACCCTTGCCCTCCTGGCGCAGGTAGTATTCGCCGTCCCGGTCAGCGACAGACGGCAGCCGCCGGTCCATGGCAGCGATCTCGGGAATGGTCTCGGTCACGAAATACTGGTGCTCGGTCGGGATCAGCGGCAGCGCAAGCCCGGCCATCGCGCCCACCTCGCGCGCCCAGAGACCGGCGGCGTTGATCACCCATGGCGTGCGGATATCGCCTTTCTCTGTCCGAACGATCCAGGTTCCATCCGACTGCGGCTCGGTGGCGGTCACGGGCGTGAACCGATAGATCTCCGCCCCTCGCTGCCGCGCGCCCACCGCATAGGCATTGGTCACGCCAGAGGGATCCACGTTCCCGCCGTCGGGCTCGTACATGATGCAGCGGATCCCGTCGAAATCGACCAGCGGATGCAGCCGCTCCGCCTCGTCGCGCGTGACCTCGTAGAAGTTCATGCCATAGCGCCGCGCCTTCGCCTCCTGCAGACGCAACTGGTGCTCCCGGTCCTCGGTCTGGGCCAGATAGAGCGAGCCCGGCTGGAACACCCCGCAGGACTGGCCGGTCTCGGCCTCCAGTTCCTTGTAGAGGTTCATCGTATAGTGCTGGAGCCGGCTGATATTCGTGCTGTCATGCAGCCCGTGAATATTCGCCGCCGCGTGCCAGGTGCTGCCACTCGTCAGCTCCGAGCGCTCCAGCAGCACCACGTCGCTCCAGCCCGCCTTGGCGAGATGGTAGAGAATCGAGCAGCCGATCACGCCGCCTCCGATCACGACCGCCTGTGCATGGGTTTTCATCTGGTCACTGCTCCTCTGTCAGACGGATGCGTAAAGATGCCGGGCCAGATCCGTGAACCGGCTCCCCGGTTCGGTCAGCCCCAACCCCGCCGCCAAAAGCGACTCGGCGCGCGCCTCCCCCAGCGCCGGGACGGCAAAGGCCCGATACTTGGCGATGATCTCATCATCGCTGAACTGCGTGTCCGGCCCGCCGCGGGCATCCACGTCACCCGAGGCCAGCACACGGCCATCCGCCAGAACGAGCTCCACGTCCGACCAGCGGCCCGCCGGGAACCGCGCCTCGTGCCGGGGTTCGACCCGCACCACGGTTTTCGCGACCAGCGCCGCAACCCGCGCATCGGTCAGCCCCGCGCCGGTGATCTCGTGCAGGCCAAGCCGCCCGTTCGCCAACATGGCGGCAACCGCGAAAGGCAGCGAATACTGCGCTTCCGATGTCGTCCCGGGCATTCCGGCGAACAAAGCCGCTCCGGCTGCGAAGGTATTGATCCTCACTTCCGCTATCTCCGCGGGATCGACCCCGTACCGCTCCCGAAGAAGCCGTGCGGCATCGACCGCGCCATGCCCCCAACGGCATGTTGGATAGGGCTTGATATACTGCTGATCGGTCAGCCAGACGCGCCCCAGATCGGCCCAGTATCCCGCCACCTCATCCGCCTCGACCGTGACCGCTGGCGCACCCGTGAACCCTGCCTCCGCAAGGATTGCGGCCGTCATTCCCGCCAGACCGCCCCAACCCGAGCCGTCATGCAGCATCGTCGGTGTCGCGATCTCACGCATCATCTGGCTGCGAGGTCCGTGATACTCGGCAATCCCCAAGGCCTGCCGCAGGCATTCGTCATCGCCGCCTCGCAGGCGTACCGCCATTGCGGCTACTCCCAGCGCGTTCCACGCCCCCGAGGTATGGTAATCCGCCACCGTTCCATGAAGCGCCACGCCTGCCCGGCTGGCGATCTCGTAGCCGACGACCAAAGCGGCCAGCGCGTCGGGTCCGCTTAACCTTGGCAACCCCTCGGCCAGAGCGGCGAGGGCGGGCACAACCGCCACGCCGACATGACCCTTGGCCGGATTGAACCCGTCATGGCCATCGAGATTGTCGGTCTGGGTCGCCGCCGCATAGACCGAACCCGCCATCGACACCGTTCGACCGTCGAACAGCATCCGCGCCGCATCCCCAGGACCGCCCGCCCCGAACAGGCGCGCGGTCGTCTCGCGTCCGATCCGCCCGGCCTCGATCGGGGCCGAGGCAGCACAGATCGCGAGCGTATCGAGAAGAAGAAGCGACACCCGGCGCCGTGTCGCGGCGGGGATATCCTCCGGCCTGACGCCCAGCACGAATGCCGCGACGCTCCGCAAGGACGCACTCCCTGCGGGTTTAGGCGAAATCTCCTTTCCGGCGTCTGGCATCTGGCAAGCTCCGAAGCGCCCCCCGAAGGGCACGGGGTCAGACTAGCGCCACGCGGCAACGGGAAGGCACGAAATATCCGGCGGCAATTCATAAAATTTATTTGGTCATGCGAGAAATTCCGGCAAGAATTCCACCGATATCAAAACAGAACCCATGCCATGAAACGTCCTCCGCCGCCCCTCCACCTGATCCGTTCCTTCGAATGCGCGGCCCGGCACCTCAGCTTTACCCGCGCGGCCGAGGAACTGGGCTACACACAGGCGGCGATTAGCACGCATATCCGCGCCCTGGAACAATACGTGGGCCGGAAACTTTTCATCCGCCGCGCCCGCAGCCTTGCCCTGACCGAAATCGGCGAGGCCTTTCTGCCAACGCTCCGTCAGGCACTCGATCAGATCGACCGGGCCACCGACGCGGTCGTGACCGGTTCGCGCCAGAAAAGCGTGGTGCTCGCCTGCCCTGTCAGCCTCGCGGAAAACTGGCTGCCGGACCGCCTGACCGCCTTCAACGCCACGCATCCCGGGATCGAGGTGCTGGTCCATGCCACGGTCTGGGGCAGCCCCGGCGACGACATCGCGGATATCTCGATCTCGATCCACCGCGACGGCGAGACGCCCGGGACCGCCACGCGGCTTTGGGACGAAACCCTCTCGCTCGTGGCCGCACCCGCCCTTGCCGCGCGTCTTTCGCGTCCCGAGGACCTGCTCCGCGCACAAAGGATCGGGGTCGCGGGCCGGCAGGACGTGTGGGCGGCGATGTTCGACGCCCTCGGCCTCGAAGAACCGGAAACCGGCCCCAGACTCAGGACAAACTCCACCAACGTGGCGCTGGAGCTGGCCACCTCCGGCGCGGGCGTGGCCGTTGCCTTGACGACGCTTGCCGAAACCTACTTCCGTCGCGGCCTTCTCGTGCAGCCGTTCGACGCCAAGCCGCCCAGCCCCTGGCATTACGCGATCCGCCCCCTCTCCGCGTCCCCCGGTCCTTCGGTCCGTCTGCTGCAGGACTGGCTGTGCGACCCGGATCCGGGCGCCGGGCGTGGTCAAACCGGCAAGGGCGACCTATATTGACGGCGTCGAATTCAGTTCCGAGTGATGGCCCGATGCGCTCCAGATACCTTCGCAGACTTCCGGCTTTTGCCCTTCTTTTCCTGTCCGCCTGCGGCCTTGTCCGCTGCGCCCCGTCCCCGGTCGACGGCGCGACACTCGAACGCATCTATGCCCAGCCGCTCACCCCGCCCGATAAAGCCGTCTCGGTCTTTTTCATCGGCCATTCCCTGATTGGGCGCGACATGCCCGCGATGCTCCAACAACTCGCGCCCAAGGATCACCGCTACGAAAGCCAGCTTGGCTGGGGCGCCGAATTGCAGGCGCACTGGGAGCCCGACATCGAACTGTCGGGCGGCGAGACCGAGAACGCCCACCCCCGTTTCCGCGAGGCCCATGACGCCGTGGGCAGTGGCGACTACGACGTTCTGGTGTTGACCGAGAAGGTCAGCCTGCGGGATTCAATCAAGTACCATGACAGCTGGCGCTATCTCTCGCTCTGGGCCCGCAAGGCCTGGGAGGCGAACCCTGACACGCGGGTCTATCTTTACGAAACCTGGCACAACACCGACACCGACGAGGGATGGCTGAACCGCATTGACGGCGATCTGGCTGAACTTTGGGAACGCGAGATCGTGGACCGCGCCCTGACGGAAACAGATGACCGTGCCATCCACGTCATTCCAGGCGGGCAGGTCATGGCCAGTGTGGTGCGAGAACTTGGCAGACAAGGTGGTGTCGATGGGCTGGCCTCCGAGAAAGACTTGCTGAAGGACAGGATTCACCCCAACGATATCGGGGCTTACCTGATGGCGCTGACCCATTATGCAGTCATCTACGGGCGCTCGCCTGTCGGCCTGCCCCATGAACTGGCCCGTGCCGATGGAACACCTGCACAGGCTCCCGGCCCTGACGCCGCCCGGCTGATGCAGGAAATCGTCTGGCAGGTCGTGACCTCCTATCCCCGAACGGGCGTCGCCGCGAACGGCTAGATGTCGTCCTGTCTCAGTACAAGCCCGGTGATCAGGCGATCTCCTTCGATCGCCAGACGGCCAAACCAGGTCTGCCCGGGCTGAAACGGTCCCAACGGTTGCTGAAGGCACGCCTCGAACGTCCCCGCCGCAAGGTCGGGACGCACGGTCGCAGCCGAGAAGCCGAAAACGAATCCCACATGCGGCGACAGCGCCTTGTACAGGCTTTCCTTTGCCGAAAAGACCGCACGCGCCTCGATCTCGCTCAAGTCCGCCTCGTCCTCGTGCCGCAGGATGTGGCCGCGGGTCGCTCCGGGCAAGGGCGCGGCTTCGGTCAGGTCCAGCCCAAGCGAACGCACCTCGCCCAGAAGCGCGACTGCGGCCAGTGCCAGGTCTCTGTCATGGGTGATCGACCCTGTCACGCCCTCCGGCCAGACCGGGGCGCGGTTGGGCCCGGCGGGAAGGTCGACGGCCTCGCGCCCGATCGAATCCAGCGCCCGGCGCGCTGCCCGGCGCCCGGCGGCGAACTCGGCCACGCGTTTCGGTACGGCCCTGGCCACCGCGATGGCTTCCACCGGGCGCAGACCCTCCGCGCCGGACACGGGCTCGACCCCAAGCCCGACACCGGGGCCAAGCACCCGCGACAGAACCGCTTCGACCTCAACCATCACTGTTCCGCCGTCCGTCCTGCCCGCAGCGCCCTCCGGCGCGAGACAAGCCCCGCGTCGGACACCGGCCTGGCGACGACCTCCGCAGGAGGTACAGTCACCGCATCGCGCCGCTGCGTCTCGGCCCGGACCTTGGAAACCGGTCCGGCACCAAGCCGCTGCACGACCGCATGAAGCCCGCCCAGTGTCGGCGCGCGGAAGATGTCGGCAATGGACAAGCCCTTGATCCCCAGATCGGATTTGAGCATCCGATGAACCTCGATCGCCAGGAGCGAATGGCCGCCAAGATCGAAGAAGTTATCCGCCGCCCCAGGGGCCGGCACGTTCAGAACACGCGCCCAGACTGCGCCGATCTCCTCCATCGTCACCGTGGAAGACGCCCCCGCGGACGCGTCTGCGGTCACCGGTTCAGGCGCGGGCACGGCGCGCGTCATGGCCGGATCGGGCAATGCCTTGCGGTCGATCTTGCCGTTCGGAGTCTGCGGAAAGCGCTCCAGAACCGTCAGGCGCGCCGGCACCATGAACGCGGGCAACCGCGCGGCAAGCGTCTTGCGCAGGGCCGTCTCGTCGACCGAGCCGGTCACGAATCCCAGGATCTGGCCAACGCCGCTGGCATCCTCGCGAACGACGGCCACGGCCTGAGACACACCCGGCACCGCCTCCATCGCCGCCTCGATCTCTCCGATCTCAATGCGATAGCCCCGGATCTTGATCTGGTTGTCACGCCGACCAAGGAAATCCAGCGTCCCATCGGGTCGCCATCGCGCCAGGTCGCCGGTCCCGAACATGCGCCCGCCATGGAACGGGTTCTCGACGAATTTCTCCGCCGTCAGGTCCTCGCGCCGCCAATATCCCCGCGAAACGCCCGCGCCGCCGATCCACAATTCGCCGGTCTGGCCGATGCCCACGGGCTCTCTCCGTGCATCGAGAACATAAAGCTGCGTGTTCGCGATGGGCTTGCCCACCGACACGATCGCATCCGCATCCGTGCCCGGCCCGGTCGCCGACCAGATCGTGGTCTCGGTCGGCCCGTACATGTTCTGGATACCTGCCCCTGTCACCGCCTTCAGATCGCGCACAAGGGCGGCCGGCAGCGCCTCGCCCCCGATCATCAGGTGCTTCACCCGGCCCAGGGCACGCGCTGCATCCGTGTTCTCGACCAGCATGCGCGCCATGTAGGGCGTGCATTGGAGATGCGTCACCCCGTGCCGCGCGATCTGCGCCGCCATCGAGAAGTCATGGTCATTGACCTCGGCATTCGCCGCACGGCGCACATCCGCCAGAAGGTGCAGACCATCCATGATCGTCTGTCGCGCAATCCCGTAATCGACAAGGCAGGCCACCTCGGTCACGCCGATCTCTTTCAGTTCGGCCACGCGCTCCAGCGCATCTTCCACCGTCCCGAAAAGTCCCGAGGTCTCGAAATAGCGCAGGAAGGCGAACTCGAGGATGTCCTCCAGTTCGTCCTCGGTCAGCCCGCCCAGGTCCAGCTGGTGCGGCGTCTCCACCCCGGCGGGTTTCTTGAACGCGGGAAAGGCCCAGGCGTATTGCTTGATCAGGTCGGCGGCGGCCTTCAGATAGGCCTTCATAGGCTCCCGCGCCACCTCCATCGACCGCTCCCGCGTCTCCGCGAGATAGGTGTGCAGCATCAGCGTGACCTTGTAATCCTTCGGATCGCGCCCCGAAGCCCGCAGCGCGTCGTGATAGATGCCGATCCGCTCCTTCACATCCGAGATCGACTGGCCCAGAAGATGAGTCAGCACATGCACGCCAGCCTCGCCGGCCTGCCGCCAGGCCTCCGGGTTGCCCGCGATGGTCAGCCACATCTCCAGCTCTTTCGACACCGGGCGCGGCTGGGTCACCTTCTCGACCACTGTGCCATCGGCCCGCGTCATCGCCAGAGGCTCGCCCGCCCAGAGCTTCCGCAGATCACGGATCGCGTCGAAGACGGCGGCCTTGTTGTTGGGCGGCGCGTTCTCGGGGCGCAGGACGAAATCGTCCGGGTGCCAGCCCGAGGCGATCGCCAACCCGGCCCGCCCGTTGGTCAGGTTGTCGATGACCGCCCATTCCTCGGCGATCCGCGCCGGATGGTGCAGGGGCGCGACGACCGAACCAGCCCGCACGGCGAGGTTCCGGGTCACGGCCGCCGCGGCCGCGCCGGTGACCGACGGATTGGGATAAAGCCCGCCAAAGGCATGGAAATGCCGCTCCGGCGTCCAGACCGCCTGAAACCCGTTCTGGTCGGCATATTGCGCGCCTTCCAGCAGCACCGCGTATTTGTCGCGGCCCACGGCGTCGTCGTTGCCCCAGTAAAAGAGGCTGAACTCCATGCCGCCCGGCAACCCCTTGCCTGCGGTCTCGCCACCGCCATCGGCGACCATTTTCTCGTCCCCCAACAGAACGACCTTGAAGCCACGCGCCAGCGTCCAGAACAGCTCCAGTACCGAGATGTCGAACGAAAGCGATGTCACCGACAGCCAGACATCCCCCGTCTCACGGTCGATGCGCCGGTCCATGCCCGTGAAGAAGTTCGAGACGTTCCGGTGCTCGATCATCACGCCCTTGGGGGTCCCGGTCGACCCGGAGGTGTAGATTAAATAGGCCAGATCCCCGCCCCCGACCCCGGTCTCGGGATTGGTGGCAGGCGCCGCCGCGATGCGCGGATCGGCATCCGCCAACAGGCGCACGGCCCCTTCGGGCACCGGATCGGCAGGCAGCCCGGTCTCGGACAGGATCACCCCTGCACCGCTGTCGGCGGCGTAGAACGCGATGCGCTCGGCCGGATAGCCCGGGTCCAGCGGCACATAGGCCCCACCTGCTTTCAGGATGGCAAGAGCGCCCACGACCAGCCCGGTCCGGCGCGTCATGTGCAGGCCAACGGCCTTCCCTGGCCCGACGCCCATTCCGATCAGCACATGGGCCAGCCGGTTGGCGCGCGCATTCAACTCGCCATAGGTCAGCGCCATGTCCTCGAAGACGAGCGCGGTCGCGTCCGGCGTCCGTGCCGCCTGCGCCTCGAAGGCCCGATGGATGCAGAGATCGGCGTCATATTCCGCCGCCGTGTCATTGAAACCGGCCACGACCGTCTCGCGCTCCGCCTCCGGCAGGATCGGTAACGCAGAGACCTCGGCATCGGGCGCCAGCGCGCCCAGCCGGGCCAGCAAGTGCGACAGCCGCGCCGCGATCCGCGCGACCTCGCCGGCCGACACACTCGCGGCATCGCCAAGCAGCCGCATCGCCCCGTCACCGCCCAGAACCAGCGTCACAGCCGCGCCCTCGACAGCACCTGCAGAAGAAATCGCCGCAGCCGGCATCCGACGAGGTTCCAGCCCCGCGATCCGCGCCGGCAGATCGAAAGCGAACGGTCCGCGAGCCTGCGCCGCCTCCATCTCTTGCGAGGACGCCGCGAAGGCACGCGACCAGCCGCCATCGGGATCGAAACGCACCGGCATCCAGTGCGCGGCAACCTTCGAACCACTCTCGCTGGCCAGCGCAAGATCGATCGCTTCTCCCCCGGACATCCGGGCCACAAGTGCGGCAAACGCCGCCGCGACCGTCTCCGCCTTCTGGCCCGCCGGGTCGATCACCGCATCACCCGCGCGCGCATCGCCGTCAGGCCATATCGGCCAGTCGGCCGGGCGATAGTCGGACATGCGCGCGCGCCATTCCGCCTCGCCCGAGGCGACGTCTGACAGCGCCCGTTCCTGTCCGTCTCCGTCCCGAACCGGCTCCAGGGTCTCGCCGACCCCGGCGACATCCGAACCGCGCAGCGCAGCGCCGAGTGGATCACGAAGCCCCGACAGCCGAAGCGCCCCGCCCGAGGCCGCGACCACCAGAGCGTTTTCGCCGATCTCCAGAACCTCACCCGGAGCACCCTCGCCGTCGACCTCCTCGGCATGACCGACCAGGACCGGACCGCTCGCCGCCCTGATCCACGCAGAACCGACCGGGTTGTCATAGCCGCCATGATCCAGCGCGCGCACCAGTCGCGCGATCTCTCCCGGCGACGCCGTGAAATCCAGACAACCGCCTGCAATGGGGCGATGGGTTCGGCCGAAATAGCTGCGCTCGGAGAAATCCTGGGCACGCCGTCCCGGCAATCCGGCCTCGATCTCGGCCAGCACCGCGTCGAAGCTTTCGACACCGGCAGCGAAGCATTTGGCGTTCAGGGTAAAGGCAGTCTCGTCGTCCGCGATCGGCACCTCGCGCTGGACGAGAATATCGCCCCGGTCCGCGCCCGTTGCCATCAGGTGCCATGTGATGCCATGCGACGTCTCGCCGGCGGCGATCGCCCAGACAGGCGCGTTCAGCCCCGCATACCGTGGCAAAGGACCGTCGTGGAAGTTGACCGCCCCTGACTCTGCCCGCGCCAGGATGGCGTCGGGGATCATCTGAAGATTGGCGACCGAGAACAGCCAGTCCACCGGCCCGTCCGGCAAAGCGTCCAGCGCGCCGCAAACCTCCAGCCCAGCGCCCCGTGCCCAATCCGCGACCTCTGCCCGATGGCTGGCGACTGCGCGAATCTCATGGCCCGCCGAAAGCAGACGCTTCCCGCATTCGATCGCAAGGTTCTCGTGGCCAATGAGAAAACAGGACAACCGCATCACTCTTTACTATCCTTCATCGCCTGAACACGACACCCCCGTCCAACATGGACGGACGTATCACTCGGCAGCGTGCAAATCTTCGAAATCCGCAGAGCCTCGCTCCTTGTCTGCCGCCTCGAGCAAGGCGCGCATACGGCTGGCAAGCACCCTGACGTTGGGCTCGAGAACCATCGAATCATGGTCACCTGGAACCTCGATAACCTGCAGATTGGGCACGTACTGATCCCAATCGTTGGTGTGGTCGGCATACTGACGTCTTTCATTGACGAACCGGCCCGGCGCGACCTCGTAGCGCCGCGACAGCGGCGGCCGCAGCAGCGTCATCGGGCCCGCCCAAGGCTCTACCTCGTACACGGAGATCGCCCGCAGGAAACCAGCCTGGATGGCAGCGTTGTGGAACTCGGTTTCGCCGGCTTCGATTTCCACCGCGCGACGCTTCTCGAACTCCCATCGGATACGCTGCCGCGCCCAGTCGAACGGATAGGCCGCGCCCTGTTCGCGCAGCTTCAGGAACTGCAGTTTGAGACGGTCCTGCCGGCTCAATGGGCGACGGCGTGGCAGCGGCGTGTCCAGAAGAACCAGCGCAGCAACCTCTTCTCCCGCCGCCTTCAACTGGCGGGCCATCTCGTAGGCCGTAATTCCGCCTCCGGAGAAGCCACCGATCATGTAGGGACCTTCAGGCTGCACCTGCCGTATTTCGGCAATATAGTCGCGCGCGGCATCGCCCAGGCTCTGATGGGGCTGATCCTCCCCATACAATCCCCGCGCCTGAAGCCCGTAGAACGGCCGTTCCGTGCCGATCAGATGCGCCAGATGACGCAGGTTCAGAACGTTGCCGAACATGCCCGCAACCATGAAGAAGGGCGTCCCGGTCGCACCGTGCCGTTCCTGCATCGCGACGACATGGCGGAACCGCCTCTGATCCGGCTTTTCCACGGTCTCGGCCGGACCTTCCAAACTGGTCTGCATATCGGTCTGAGAGGCAATCAACTCGGCGCATTTCCGGATCGTCGGAGCCTCGAACAGAACCGAAATCGGCATATCGATCGAGAACTCGGACTTGATCTTGGCAAAGAGCCGGACCGCGATCAGGCTGTGTCCGCCAAGATCGAAGAAGTCATCCTCCACACCGACGTTGGCAACACCCAGAAGTTCGGACCAGAACCCTGCCAGCCGGCGCTCCAGATCATTGGCCGGTTCGACGAAGTCGCTGTCCAGATCGGGGCGTTCGAATTCCGCACCTGTACCCGGCAGGGCTTCGGCGGTCCGCTCGACCTCGGCGATCATGGTGTTCAGGTCAAGCGAGGAAATCACAAGCTGGCGTTGATCGGAGGCCATGGCCCGGAAGAACATCTCCGCCCCGTCCTCGGGAGGAATACCTTGCTCGACAAACCGGCGCAGACGCGCTTCGCCCGGACTGAGATCGCGGCCCGCTCCCCGGCGCGTACCGGCACTGGCACCTGCAAAAACCTGACCGGCGCTCATGCGGTGCATGGTAAAGCATTCGATCTCGACAAGGACCCGGCCATCCGGCGCCGCCACGGTGATGTCGAAACGCGCCGTCTTGCCAGCTGCACTGTTCTCCGGCGCACTTCTGATCCAACTGACGGTTTCGCCCTGGATCGGACCGTGGACCCTGACGCGTCCATAAGACAGTGGCACCCAGAACTGGTCAGGCTCATAGCCATCGACCAGCGGCAGGCCGAAGCCGGTGGCGATATCCATCACGCCCGGATGCAAACGGTAACCCTCGTCGCGCGTGGTCAGGCGCAACTCGGCCATGCCCTCGTTCTCGCCGAAGCGGCGCTTCCGCATAACCTGCCAGCGCGGGCCAAGTTGCAGATGCTGGGCCTGCGGCGTGGGCAGGACCGACAACTCGGGCGCGGTCTCTGCCGGACCACAGCGCCGAGCGATCTTCGCAACATCGATCCTGGGCGCCTCGCTTGCCTTCAGCAGCCGCAGGCTGGCTTCCGCATTCAGTTCATAGCCCTCTTCGCCCTCGGAAGACTCGACGCGCACCCGGTACCCATCCGGCGCGCTGTCAAGCGTGACACGTACCGCAACGGCAGTGTCGTCTGGCGCACGCAGCGGGCTGATGAAGGTCAGGTCGGCGATCTCGAACGGACGGGTCTCACCTTTCGCGGCCAGTGCCTCGGCGAACAGCTCCAAATAGCCGGTTCCAGGCAACAGCGCATCGCCATGGCTGGTACGGTGCTCGTCCAGAACCCATTGATCGGCCGTCGACCAGCGCGCATGGAACGTCGCCGAACCGCCACCGCCGGCGAATGCGGACGCAATGAGCGGCTGATGGACCTCCTGCCCGATCGCCAGCGAGGTCTCCGAGACACCCTCCAGCGCGTTGAAGGCCATGCCGACCTCAGCCCAGGGGCCCCAATTGATCACGCGAACCCGCGTGCGCTCGTTGTCAAGCTTCTGGGCGCAGGCGTTCAGATACTCGTTCGCCGCCACGTAATCGACCTGTCCCGCAGGTGCGGTCACCGTCGAAACGGAAGAGAACAGGGCGATCCATTCCGGCATCTTGTCTGCGAAAAGGCGCATCAGGACGTTGGTGCCATGCACTTTCGGCGTCAGCACGTCGCTGATCTCCAGCATGTCCTTTGCCAGGATCGGCGCGTCCTGCATCACGCCAGCCGCGTGAATCACTCCGGAGACAGGTCCAAGCGATGCCCGGATTTCCCCCAGCGCGGCCTGCATTTCCTCTAGGTTCGAGACATCGGCGGCCATCACCCTGATCTCGCCCAGCGCCTCCAGTTCGATCAGATGCGACAACCGGCCTGCCAGCCGATCTCCAACCGGCGCAAGCCGGATGATGCGCTCCCATTCCGAGCGTTCCGGCAGCGCGCGCCGCGACACGATCGCAACCTTGGCGCCCCGTTCACGGATCAGCGTTTCGGCGAGCGTCAGGCCGATGCCGCCAAGGCCGCCCGTGATCAGAACCACCTGGCCCTCGGCAATCCGGAATTCCGAGGCCGGCGGGATCGCCACCGGGCGCCAGCTCTGAACATATCTCTTGTCGCCACGCACCGCCGCGATGGTGTTGGACGGGCCCGCAAGCAACTCCTCGATGACATGCATAAGCGCAGGGTGCTGTCTGCCAGATGGCGCCGGGATATCCATCGTCGCGCAGGTGATCCCGGGGAATTCGCGCGGGATTACCCGCGCAGGACCGGCGATCGTCGCCTTCTCGGGATAGCGCAGCGGTTCGGCTCCGACACGGACCGCTTCCGAGGTCACGACATTGATATGCAGCGGACCGCCGCCGTGCTCTTCCCAGGCACGGGCAAATTGGAACAACGACCAGAACCCCTGCTCCTGCACCCGGTGGAAGAACGAGGAACCGGGCCGCGCGCGTTCGTCTGCGGTTACCAGCCAGAGATGCGCCAGGCGCTCCGGCATCCTTCCGCGCGCTTTCAGGTCTCGGATCATGCCGTCGAAGGAGTCCTGCCCGCGCTCGACAGCCAGAATGTAGCCATCCTCGCCATCACGGGAAAAGACGTCGCCCGGACGTGCCGAAACCACGTCGTGACCGGCCGACCGCAAACGCTTGCAGAGTTCCGCGCCAAGCCCCGTGTTGTCCTCGAAGACAAGCCACGTCTTCGGAGAACCGGCGCCGAGGCTCTCGATATCCTCGGGATCGCACTTGGAATACGCCGGGGTCCAGATCGGCCTCCAGGCCCACTGGTCGCGGTCCTGAAGACGGCTCAGCTCTGGCTCTTCCCCCACAGGAATGCTCTTGGCGGGCTCGATGAAATAGCGGCTGTGCTGGAACGGATAGGTCGGCAACGGCACCCGGAGACGGCGCGCACCGGCCCAGATCTGGCTCCAGTCAAACGACCCGCCCGCGGCCCAGACCCGCGCCAGCATACCCATGAAATGCACATCGTCCGCCACCGGATCCTCGGGATGGCGCAGCGTGCCGATCACCTGGTTCGACGTGATGACGTCATGCTGACCTGCCAGCGAGGCCAGCGCCACACCCGGCCCGACCTCGATGTAAAGCCGGTCGGCCTTGTCGGACAGCGTGGTCAGACCATCGCGGAACCGGATGGTGTTTCTCAGATGGCCGACCCAGTACTCCGGGTCCGTTGCCTCGGAATCGGTGATCCAGTCTCCGGTGCGGTTCGACACGAAGGGTATCGCGGGCGCCTTGAGATCGAGCGTCCGCAGGAACGCCCCGAAATCGCCGAGGATCGGCTCCAGAAGACGGCTGTGCGCGGCGATGTCGATCTGGATCCGGCGGCTCTCGATGCCGTCCATAACCAGTTCTTCGGCAAAGCGGTCGAGCGCGGCCTGGGTTCCCGAGACCACGCAAAGCCCCGGCGCGTTGACCGACGCAATGTCCAGATCCTTCGGAAGGCGCGTGCGCAGATCTTCTTCCGACAGCGGCACCGACAGCATGCCGCCTCGCTCGACGGTTTCGAAAAGCCTGCCCCGCAACAAAACGAGGTTGACGCATTCCTCCAGCGTCATCACGCCCGAAAGACAGGCTGCGGTATTCTCGCCCATCGAGTGGCCGATCAGCGCGGCGGGCTTCACGCCCCAGCTCATCCAAAGCTGCGCCAGCGCATACTCGACGATCATGATCAGCGGCAATTGCACCGATGGCGCCTGCAGGCGCGCGTTTGCCGCCTCCTCACCGCCCGGCTCGGGCAGCCAGACGGCGCGAATGTCGAAATCAAGCTGAGGCTCCAGGATCGCCAGCCCCTTGTCCATCCAGTCGCGGAACACCGGCTCGGTGTCGTAAAGCTCGCGCGCCATGCCAGCGTATTGCGCGCCCCCGCCCGGGAACATGAAGACCACATCGGGATCGTCGCCCACGACGGTATGGCTGAAGACGCGCCGGGGATGGCACTCGCGCAGCAGCGCCGCCGCCTCTTCGGCGCTTTCGGCCACGACAACACGGCGCCGGTCGAAACCGTGACGCCCTTCCTTCAGCGTGAACGCGATATCGGCCAGTGGCTGGTTCGCGCCCGGCCCCTCGAGATGCGCCGCCAGGCGGTCGGTGGCGGCATCCAGCGCCTTCTTCGATCGCGCCGACAGAACCAGCGGATGGAACGGCCAATCGCTCTCTCCCGAAGGATCGGCCAGCGGCGGCTCCTCCAGAACGGCATGGGCATTGGTGCCGCCCACGCCCAGCGAGTTCACGCCCGCACGGCGGGGCTTGTCCCCGCGTGGCCAGGCCGTCAGCTCGGCATTCACCCGGAAGGGCGAACCCTCGAAACCGATCGCCGGGTTCGGCGCTTCGAAATTCAGCGAGGCCGGGATCTCTTCGTTGTGCAGCGCAAGCGCCGCCTTCACGAACGAGGCCACGCCGGCGGCGGTGTCCAGATGTCCGATGTTGGTCTTGACCGAACCGATCCGGCAGAAATCCACGGCATCCGTCGTCTCGCGGAAGGCATCGGTCAGAGCCGCCACCTCGATCGGATCGCCCAGGTAGGTGCCGGTCCCGTGGCACTCGACATAACCGACCGAACCCGCATCAACCCCGGCTGCCCTGTGCGCCTTGGTGATCGCCGCCGCCTGCCCCTCGACCGAGGGCGCCAGGTAACTGGCCTTGACCGCGCCATCATTGTTGATGGCCGAGCCCTTCAGAACCGCCCAGATGTGATCGCCATCGGCAATCGCGTCCTCCAGCCGGCGCAGAACAACAACGCCCGCGCCAGAGCCGAAAACCGTGCCACCCGCCTTGTGATCGAAGGCGCGGCACGTGCCGTCGGGCGAAAGGATCTCGTTTTCCTTGTAGACGTATCCCCGCCCCTGCGGCAGTTCGATCGTCACGCCACCGGCCAGCGCCATGTCGCAATCGCCCGACTGCAGCGCCTGCGCGGCATAGTGGATGGCCACCAGCGAGGTCGAACACGCCGTCTGCAATCCGATCGACGGCCCCTTCAGGTCGAAGGCGTGGCTGACACGGGTCGACATGAAATCCTTGTCGTTCCCGGTATGGCGCAACAGGAACATGCCCGTGTCAGCGACAAGGTCGCGGTTCGAGCAGACGTTGAAATAGAAATAGCTGCCCATCCCGCAGCCGGCATAGACGCCGACGTTTCCGCCGACGCTCTCGGGCGGATGGCCCGCATGCTCCATCGCCTCCCACGCGGTCTCCAGGAACTGGCGGTGCTGCGGGTCCATGACCGCGGCTTCCTTGGGCGACAGGCCGAAGAACTCGGCATCGAAATCGGCAAAACCGTCCAGTGGTGCGGCGAAGGGCACGTAATCGGCGCCGCCGGACTTGCTTTCCGGCACGCCGGCCGCCGCCAGCTCATCCTTCGAGAGTTCCCGGATCGAGGACAGACCACCACGCAGGTTCGACCAGAACGCATCCACGTCCCCGGCGCCCGGAAGGCGCACGGCCATACCGACGACAGCAATATCGTCACTACGCCTCTGGTCGGTCTTTCTGTCCGTCATCCTGCCGTCACCATTATCACCAAGCAAACACGACTAAGGCCTACCTGGTCACCCCCGAGTAAAACACCACCAAGGCGATATTTGGACTTTATCCAGATATTGTGGCCAATCGTTGGTTCCATCAAGACCTGTCGGAAACACGAACCACACTGTATCTTGACGAAAGACATTGTGTACAGTTTTGAAATGCTGTTTCCCCTCAGAAGCCTGTCCCTGAACATCCAAAGAAATCTTTGGCGGTCAGCTGCCGGAAAAAACACGTATTCGACGAGTATTTCGGGCCTGGTGAGAGGTAAAATCCCGGATTCGCCACCGAATTCCGCGCGAATCACGACAGAATCGTGGCAAGCGCCGGCCGTTTCTCCCGGAAAGTTCCGTCCGCCGACATGAGCCGCCCCGCCTTGCCATTCCGTCGAATCGAACGGCTCTCAATGGGATCGCCCCCGGCAAAGGAGACCCGGACCTCCCCCGGCTGTCGCGAAAAAGCGATCCGCTCGAAGACAGGCCGCGTGGCAGAACCACGGGCACGCGAAACTCTGGGAAGAAATGGCCCGGTCATCGAGCGCGGAACGCCCCCCGTTCGACCCGGATTGCCGTCCTTCCTGTTTCCGGAAACGCCACCTTTCACATGGTCCGCTGATGAGCCCGAAACACAATGAAGAGATCTGAAATCTCAGGTTAATGCCCGAAAATGTTCGAATTCCGTGGTAAAAAATGCTGCCCCCAGAGGGCATCCAGAGTCTATATCTTGATGCCCCATCTTGCACCGTTCGCCCAATAAAATGGGGGATAAACTCTAAATTTCCTGTTCCAACCTATCCCAGCCCGCCCCATGATACCCCATATATTAAGGGGGATTGAAACGGGGACGAACAATGGTCCGCGCACTTCACCGCCTCACGGCATCGGAACTCAAGGGCAAAAGTCCAGGCAAGCACGCGGATGTCGGCGGTCTTTGGCTAAAAGAGACAGGACGGCGGCGCTCAATAGGTTCTGCGCTACACTCTCTACTCCCGCCGCCACGAAATGGGTCTCGGAGCCTTCCCTGAAGTCTCTTTGAAGGAAGCGCGACAGGAAGCCGAGAAATGGCGCGCGGTCGTTCGATCCGGCAAGGACGCCATCAAGGAACGCGAACGCCAGCGCCGAGAGGCTGAGCGCAACATGCATCTTCTGCGGGATATTGCCCTTGATGCATTCGAGAGCCGCAAGGCTGAACTCAAGGGCGATGGCAAAGCGGGACGCTGGTTCAGTCCCCTGGAACTGCATGTGCTGCCCAAGCTGGGCGGTATGCCAGTAGGACAGATCGACCAACGTGACATCCGGGACACCCTCGCCCCTATCTGGCACACGAAAGCAGACACCGCCCGAAAGGCCATGAACCGGCTTGGCATCTGCCTGCGCCATGCAGCGGCGCTGGGCCTCGACGTGGACTTGCAAGCGACAGACAAGGCCAAGGCGCTTCTGGGCAAGCAACGCCACACGGTGAAGAATGTGCCCGCGATGCCTTGGCAGGATGTACCTGCCTTCTATCGGAGTTTAAGCGGCGGAACAGCGTCTGAACTGGCCCTGAAGCTACTGATATTAACAGGGGTCCGGTCTTATCCCTTGCGCCATATGCACGAAGGCCAGATCGACGGCGATGTTTGGACAATTCCAGCAAAAGCCATGAAAGGGCGTCTCGGCGCGACAAGCGATTTCACAGTGCCTCTATCGCAGGAAGCCCAGCGCGTGATTGGTGAACTCCGCCGAAATTGGGGCGATGGAGCCAGCCCGTCAAACGCTGTCGGTTAATGACTGTTGTTTGGGCAAATATCGTATAAATAATTGATATTAATGTTTTTTATGAATTTCTGAGGGTGCGTGCGTGCTGAAAAAACCGGCAATCCTGCACTCTTCACCACAATTTTCTGCATCGCAGCATTGACTTGGTGACCGCAAAGAGTACGTTTGCGACATGAATGTTCTGTAAGCGACATATTTGGCGCTAGAAAAGCCAGCGCCCGGCGTAACCGCCGCATACCCAGCCCCTTCCCATGAGGTCATCATGCAGCATCAGTCTTTCGATGCAGGCGGTGTGCCGTCTGCAGTCCAACCTTTCAAGCGTCCGGCAGTGATCGGCATCGGCTCCTGGGGCACGGCCCTCGGCGCGACGCTCGCTGACAACGGGACTTCGGTGCGGATATGGGGTCGGAAGGCGGAGGCCATTCAGGACATCAACGCCAACAATCGCAACGAAGCCTACGTCGCAGAAGCACCGTTGCCACCGTCTTTGCACGCCGTTCACAAGATGGCCGATGCGGTGCGAGATGCCGATGTTGTGTTGATCGTCGTGCCGTCGAGCGCCATCCGTTCGGTATCGCGTCAGGTTGGAGAGTATCTCGCGCCCGGCACACCGGTGGCGATCTGTGCCAAAGGGATCGAAGCCGAGACGGGACTTCTGATGACCCAGATCTCGGAGGAAGAATTGCCCGGGCATCCGATTGGCTGCGTCTCTGGCCCGACATTTGCACGCGAGACAATCCTTCGCCATCCCACCGCGGCAACGGTCGCCTTTCCGTTTTCGCCGCTCGACCGGATTTCGCCCGAGAAGAGCCCGGCGGTACGCCTTGCCGTGTCGCTTACCACCGAGCATTTCCGGGCTTACGTCTCGGACGACCTTGTGGGCGTCGAAATCGGCGGTGCGGTAAAAAACGTGATCGCTCTGGCCTGCGGGATGATGACCGGGGCGGGCTTTTCCGACAATACCCGCGCGGCGCTGATCACGCGCGGGCTGGACGAGATGAAGCTGTTGAGCGCTGCCTTGGGTGGGCGGCGCGAGACCCTGACGGGTCTCTCGGGCCTGGGCGATCTGACGCTGACCTGCAACAGCACCACCTCCCGGAACATGTCGCTAGGCCTGCAACTGGGCGCTGGCACACCACGAGCTGAGTGTTTCGAAGGCCGTCCTGTCGTCGTGGAAGGCGAGGCGAATGCTGTCTCGATTACCGATCTGGCCCGGAAGCTCAGCATCAGTATGCCGATCTGCGAAACGGTTCGGGCCATCCTCCATGAGGGCGCTGACCTGGGGCAGGCATTTGCCGCGCTTTGGGCACGCCCCCTTGAAGCCGAGCCGATGGCGATGGAGTTCGCTATTGCCCACCCCGCAACCGACAAAGACATAGCAACGCTTGCAGAAAGGATCTCATGACCCGGCACGAAACGTTCGCCGTCACACCCATTTCCGAAAAGGACATGGTTCTTGCAACCGACCTTGATGGGACTTTCCTTGGAGGGACCGACAAGGAACGGGGACAGTTCTATTCCTGGATTGAAAACAACCGACACCAGGTCGGGCTGATCTTTGTGACGGGGCGCGATCCTGGGTTCATCTCGAATGAGGTGAAAAACGGTCTGCCCGCCCCCGATTACGTGATCGGTGATGTTGGCACGACAATTGCCAGCTTCGACACGGACGGCCATGTGGCCCCGATCCAGGAACTGGAGGCCGAGATTGCCGAAGCCTGGGGCGCCGCTGGTATGAAAGTGTCGAACGCGCTCCGCTCGATAAGGGGGCTGACGCCGCAATCATCGGCTTTTCGCTATCGCATAAGCTATGACATGGACCCCGAGACGTTCGACGCCAAGGCTCTCGATATCGTCGCCAGTTTTGGGCTGGATTCGTTGATCTCGGACAACCGGTTCTTCGATGTATTGCCGAAGGGAGTGAGCAAGGGACCGTCTCTTCTGCGGCTGCTGACCTATCTCAGCGTCGACAACTCGAAGACGCTGGTGGCTGGCGACACGCTGAATGATCTTTCGATGCTGGATTTGGGCTTGCCGGCGGTCGCCGTTGGCGGTTCGGAGCCTGGGCTCATCGAGAAGGTCAAGGATTTGCAGCACCTTCATTGTGCCAAGGGTGTCGGCGTGACCGGGATTGCCGAGGCGATCCTGCATCACGGCTTTCTGGCGCAGAACCCGGCCTAAGGAGACGGCTATGTCATCGGATCTTGTCATTGTCTATCACCGCCAGCCTTACGAGGAGGCTATTGAAAACGGCAAGCTCGTACGTCGGGTGAACAAAAGCCCGAACGGGATCGTGCCGACGCTGAAGAGTTTTTTCGGAAGGGTGGATCACGCTTCCTGGATCGCCTGGAAACTGGCCGACGATCCGTCGGCGCCAGAGTTCGAACAGAAGGTCGAAATCAGCGACGAGTACGGGCAATATACCGTTTCACGTCTGGCGCTTTCGGAAGACCAGGTGCGCGAGTTCTACCATATCACCTCGAAAGAGGCGTTCTGGCCGATCCTGCACGCGTTCAAGGAGCGGTACAATTACGACCCCGTCGATTGGGAGAATTTCCGGGATGTGAACAAGCGCTTTGCCGAGTCGGCGGCGGAAGAAGCTGCGGAAGGTGCCCTTGTCTGGGTGCATGATTACAACCTCTGGCTGGTGCCGGGGTATCTTCGAAAGATGCGACCTGACGTGCGGATCGCGTTTTTCCATCACACGCCGTTTCCCTCAGCCGACATGTTCAACGCACTTCCCTGGCGACGGGAAATCATCGAGAGCCTTTTGGCCTGCGATGATGTCGGCTTCCACATTCCACGCTATGCGGCGAACTTCGTTTCCGTGGCGAGTAGTCTCTTTGACGTGGAACTCGGCGACACAGTCGCCGTGGACCCCGCCTTTGTGAGCGAGGCGACAGCCCTGACCGAGCGGTCGATCCGCGAAACGATCGCTCATAACGGGCGGAAGACCGCGATAAACGTTTGTCCTGTCGGGGTGAACACTGACTATCTGGATAAGGTAGCCCGCGCGCCTGAGACAAATGCGCGGCTGGCCGCAATCCGCCAGGAACTTGGCAAGAGCCAATTGGTCATCTCGGTCGGGCGCACCGATTACACAAAAGGAGGCGTGCAACAGCTGGAAGCGTTTGAACGCATACTTGAGGCAAACTCTGAGTTGCGCGATCAGAAGTTGCGATTAATGCATATCTCGGTCTCGGCCAACCGAAACATGACGGCCTATGCCGAGATTCAGGCCGAGATCGAGCAGGTCGCCGGGCGGATCAATGGCAGGTTCGGCACCTTCGACTGGCAGCCGGTGACGCTGGTTTCGCGCGCGCTCCCGCTTGAGGAACTCGTGGCCTATTACCAGGCAGCCGATGTTGCGTGGATCACGCCTTTGGCGGATGGAATGAATCTTGTCTGCAAGGAATATATCGCTTCCCGGCATGACGAGGACGGGGTTCTGGTTCTGTCGGAATTCGCCGGGGCAGCGGTACAGCTGCATGATGCGCTTGTGACCAATCCGTTTTCGCACCGTTCCATGGATCGCACGATCCTAGAGGCGCTAAGAATGGATTCACTGGAGCGTAGGCGACGGATGAGGCGGCTGCGGGCGGCTGTCAAATCCGATGACATCAGAACATGGCAGCCGGGGACGCTGGAATTGAGCGGCCCAACCAAAAACACGGCCGCGGCCTGAAACGCACGCCGGAAAACACCCACAGAACACCTTCCGGATCGCGCACCTTCCTTTGCGCGACCGGTGGAGAATTGAGAGGATCTTGCAATGACAACTCAGGTTCGAACCGCCATTTTCCCTGTTGCTGGCCTTGGCACCCGCTTTCTGCCGGCCACAAAAGCAACACCCAAAGAGCTGCTCCCGGTACTCGACACGCCACTGATTCAATACGCGATTGACGAGGCCCGGGCCGCCGGGATCGAGCGGATGGTCTTCGTGTCGCACAAGTCGAAGCCTGCAATTGAACGGCATGTGATGGACGACATACGCCTTCGCCGCGAGCTCGAGGCCCGAGGCAAGCCACAGCTTGCAGAAGAGCTGAAGGAGGCAGCGTTCTGCCCGAAGACCGATGATGTCGTCTTCACGATGCAGGACGAGCCGAGAGGGCTGGGCCACGCCGTCCTCTGCGCCAGGGAGCATGTGCTCGATGGGCCCGTCGCGGTGATCCTGCCCGATGACTTGATTCTTGGCACGCCCTGCCTTGGCGAGATGATCGAGGCCTATGACGGCGGGCACTTGGTTTCGACGATGGCTGTGGCGGCGGAAGATGTCTCGAAATACGGAGTGCTTGCCGTGACCAGTCAGCAAGGGCGCATCACCCGTGCTCACGGCATGGTCGAAAAGCCGGCCGTGGAAGACGCGCCTTCCCGTCTAGCCGTAATTGGCCGTTATGTGCTGGACCCCGACATCTTCCACGCGCTCGAGACCCAGGCGCCAGGCGCGGGCGGCGAGATCCAGCTGACCGACGCGATCGACGCGCATGCGATGGAGCGTCCGATTTCCGGATTCCGCTTTTCGGGAACGCGATTCGACTGCGGTTCTAAATCGGGGATGCTGGAGGCGACGCTGCATCTGGCCGGACAGGATCCGGAACTGGCCGAGGTACTGGATGCCTATACGGGCAACCGGAACCACGCGAGGAGCGCGGCTTAATCCCACCTCCGAGGTGCGGCGCTCTCGCCGCCCGAGACCCAATACACGGGGGAAAACGCGTTCGCGCGGATGTCAGCTGTATGTTAGCCCTCAATGCCCCAAGCGCAGTTTCGAGGTGGTGCACCGACTTTGTCACGAGTTAGCCGGCGCACCTCCCCACAATGGCTCCGATAAAAGGCCACGAAACTTCTACTTTTCAATCTCTTCTATTCAGGGACTGGCCAAAGCAAATTGCGCGAGGCGTCCTTGGCGACTGGCATCGGCGTGGCGGTCGCTCTGTTTCGATCGCGGAACTACCTTGCCGATTTCGACGCGATCTACGCACAGCTTGGATCGACGATCAGGATGGTCAGCGTCGCCAGTGCCAATCTGACCCCCGAGTTCGTTTCAAGACTCGAAGAACTGGGGATTGTGCTGACGATAAGTTCCGGTGGCCCCGAGGATTCGGCCTTGGTCAACGGCAATGATACGGGTCTCTGGCGCACAGTGCTTGATTGCGGGTTCTCCGCGTCCATAGATCAACCGGACCTCGTGCTGAAGCTCCTGGGCAAGTGAGACGAGAAAGGGATGGTCTCCAGTTTGCCTGTCACGGCCGCCGTACGGCCTTCGATTGAATACCCGCTTCGTCCCGCAACGCAGACATAGCCCCACATCGGCTCACGGTACGCTTCTCGCAAGAGCGGTCGTTGGAGTTAGAAGCCGAACATGGCTTCGCCGCCGACTGGCCGTGAGCACCAGCAAAGCGCAGCAAACCGATCATCTGACTAGATCGCTCAGATGACGCAATCGAGCCCGCCTTGGACCGTCGCCCCGGTCATGCTAGCATGCAATCTCTGTCCGGGAGGCGTCAGATGAGCGGCATGAAGGCAGTTGTCATTCGGAAGGCCGGTGGACCCGATGTTCTGCAGCTCGAAACTCTGCCGATCCCTGAACCGAGACCGGGCTGGGTGTTGATAAGAGTGCGGGCCTTCGGTCTCAACAGGTCGGAGTTGTTCACCAGACAGGGTCACTCCCCGAATGTGCCATTCCCACGTGTTCTAGGCATTGAGGCTGTTGGCGAAGTCGTTTCCGCGCCAGACGGTGGCTTCGAGAAAGGCGACACCGTTGCAACCGCAATGGGCGGCATGGGACGGCAGTTCGATGGGGGATATGCGGAATACACCCTTGTGCCTGCCGGGCAGGTCCAGAAGGTCACCACCACGCTTCCATGGTCGGTTCTCGGAGCCCTTCCCGAAATGGTTCAGACTGCATGGGGATCTTTGAACACCGCGTTAGGTGTCAAACCCGGCGAGACCCTACTGATCCGTGGCGGAACCACCTCGGTTGGACTGACGGCTGCGATCTTGGCCAAGCAGGCTGGACTGCACGTCCTCGCCACATCCCGGCGGGAAGACCGACGAGACATGTTGCTGAGGAATGGCGCAGATGAGGTATTTGTTGACGGAGGCGAGATAGCGCCTGCCGTGCGCAAGGCCCATCCAGCAGGCGTCAACAGGGTCCTTGAACTGGTTGGGACCACGACCTTGTTGGATAGCCTGCGATGCGCGGCCATGGGCGGGTCAGTCTGCATGACCGGCATGGTCGGAAACGCCTGGGAGATCGAGCGATTTAGTCCCATGGGGTCAATTCCGACCGCTGTGAACCTGACGACCTATTCCGGCGGCTCCGAAGACTTCATTTCTACGCCGCTTCAGCAGGTTGTGGATACCGTCGAGGCGGGTACCTTCAACCCGCCCATTGGGATGACTTTCTCGATTGACGAGATCGCCGAGGCGCATCGCGCGATGGAAGACAATTCTGCTGGCGGCAAGATTGTCGTGACCACCTGAGAGTCCGGACGGACCGTCGCAGGCGACCGAGGAATGACTATCATGTCTGCACAGAAATCGTTTGTCTCGCTCCTGGTTGTTGCCATGCGGCAAACGGCGGCTTTGTGCCGCAACTCGGTCATTACCCTGATTTCTGCGAACGTCCGCAGCTCCAAGAAGCAGCCATTGGCCGATCTCGATCCGTCCGTTAGTGAGCGGAGGTCGGCTCAAGCGGGCAAAGCAGACCTTCGTCAGAGTGGGCTCGATGACCGAGTTGCGGGACTTAGCTGTATTTTGGAACCGGAGTTCTTCCCTGCGCGGGCACTGCACGTATCCTTACTGGTAATTGAAGCGGCGCTACCGCCTTGTAAACAAGTCATAAACGATACGCTTTCCACCAACGGGACCATTACAGAGATAAGCAGACGGTGGCGAATCGGTCGGCCCGCGACTCAGGCCTTTTGCTTTGTCTTGAGAGATGGATTGACTTGCCATTGGCAAAAAGTTTGAGCCAAAGCACACGCAACTGTTGGAATGTTGAAATCGCTATCGAACCTCTTGTTCCAAGCGAAGTATCAAACCTTGGAAACCGCTATCGCCTGTGACACAGCGCAAGACAGAGAGTCCAGCAGGGGAACCTCCGACGCATATTGCAGCCTTTCTGCGAACCCTACCAAGCCCGCACCGCCGAGGATGACAACGTCAGCTCCATCGCTTTGGGCCTGATCAATCTCTTGAGCAATAAGAGAGCATGCGCGCTCGGGGGCTTCAGCCAAAACATCGCCCGTATGGGCAAGGGTATAGATCCCGCTCATTCGTGCGGTGAGACCGATCTCGTCTACGAAGCTATGCAGCAGCGGTTTCCACGCCGCGCCTCCGGTTACAATTGCAAAACGGCGACCCATCTGGCACGCGACGTGGCATGAGGCTTCGGCCATGCCGACCACCGGAATCGCCAAGCGGTCCCGTAGGCTCCACAACCCCGGATCACCGAAGCAGGCGATGACCAAGGCATCCGGCATGGTATCGGCATCAAGCGTCTCCGCGAACTCCGAGACCGCCTCCGCAGCGACAGAGGCCGCGTCCCCATCAGAAATATAGCGGGCTCCGCGAGCGACGGTTGCTGCACGGCAATTCGTATGCCGGGCACGCGCGGCAATCAGCATCTTTTCGGTCATTGCCGCGTTGGTGTTCGCGTTCAACAAAAGGATGTCAGGAAGTATTGCGGCTCTGTCGGCATCGTCGAGCTTGTTGCGGGCATCCATCACGGTGACCTCTGTCGCGACAACGCAAGCCGCGCCCAATCCTCCAGAATGTTCGCCGCGTCCCCGGCCATCGCCTGCGAGGCGGGCAAGTGCCTCTGATCGACGGGATGCGCGCATTCGTGGCGCAAACGGTCGACATCGATCGGAAACCGCACGGCTTCCGGCAAAGCCCCCAGTGCAGCACCGGCCTGGCCCATGCTCGCTGCGTAATACAGGTTGGAAATACCGGCGATCTCCATTGCTGCGACACACAAGGCACATGGCTCGCAACTCGTATACAAGTCGCAGCCGCGCAGATCGACGGTGCCAAGCTTGCGACAGGCATCTCGGATCGCTTCGGTTTCTCCGTGAGAGGTCGGGTCGTGGTTCAGGACTGACCGATTGATCCCCTCGCCCACGATCTTGCCATCGCGCACGACGACGGCCCCGAAAGGCTCGGTGCCATGTGTCGTCAAAGCCTCGGCGGAAATCTCGATGGCGCGGCGCATGAAAGCCTCGACATAGCTCATCGCTCAGTCTCCTCTGCGCCAAAGCACGCGACACGACCCTGATGCACATCGGCTTTTCGTACCGGACGTTCCATCTTGCAGCGGTCAAAGGCCAATGGGCAGCGCGGGTGAAAACTGCACCCTTTGGGCGGCGCGATGGGCGATGGCACTTCGCCTCCCATCGGCTGGCGGTCGCGGTTCGGCTCCTGAAGGTCGGGGATCGTGTCAAGCAGCATCCGCGTGTACGGGTGCAGAGGACGTTCGAAAAGGTCGGCCTTGGGCTGAAGCTCAACGATGCGGCCCAGGTACATCACGGCGATCTCGTCGGCCATGTGCCGGACGACGGAAAGATCGTGACTGATGAAGAGGTATGTCAGGCCGAATTCCTTTTGTAGCCGTTTCATCAGGTTCAGCACCTGGGCCTGAACGCTGACGTCGAGAGCCGAGGTCGGCTCGTCGCAGACAAGGAATTCGGGTTCGCCCGCCAGCGCACGGGCGATGGATATCCTCTGCCTCTGGCCCCCGGAGAAGGCATGTGGGTATTTCGATGCGTCCGTTGGCGACAGGCCCACGGTTTGCAACAACTCCGCGACACGGGCGTCGACATCGGCATCGGACGTATCGGGCCGGAGCGTGCGAAGCGGTTCTGCCACGATGCGACCCACCCGCCAGCGCGGATTGAGCGAGGCATAGGGATCCTGAAATATCATCTGCATACGCTCGGGGTCGCCATGGAACTGGATCGCGCCGCCAGAGGGGGGGAAGAGCCCGGTGACAAGCTTTGCGATCGTGCTCTTTCCGCAACCGGACTCTCCCACGATGGCCAGGATCCGGCCCCGCCTGATTTCGAAATCGACCCCATCGACGGCTCGAAGAACCTGACGCGGCTTTCTTTCGATGACCCGGTTCAGCCAAGGTGCGGATACGTCGAACCGCCGTTCCAGCGCAATTGCTTCAAGGATGGCGTCCCGCGCAGTCATGCAGTCGCTCCTTCAAGCGCCAGCCAACAGGCGGCGCCGGGACCGTCGATGCGCGGCACTTCTCGGCGACAGCGGGGCCCGGCATGAGCGCAGCGCGGGTTGAACGCGCAGCCGTCCGGTATCGCGTCCAGTCGCGGCATTGCTCCGGGGATCATCCGCAATTCCTCTCCGTCGCCATGCATGCTTGGAATCGAGGCCATGAGGCCCTCGGTATAGGGATGGCGCGGCCGGCGGACGACATCGTCGACGGATCCCATCTCGGCAATCCGCCCCGCATACATGACGGCGACGCGGTCCGCTGTCTCGGCGATTACGCCCATGTCATGCGTCACCAGCATTACGGCTGTTCCGCGCTCACGGCATAGCTTGTCTAGCCCCCTGTGTATGGGCCACTGATCAGGGGTTTCTCTAATAGGGTTTCAGGAACGGGCGGGCGCATGTTGAGTGCCTGATGCGGCCGGGTGTGATTGTACTGCCTGAGCCAGTGATTGATGACGATCTGAGC